>DATJSJ010000123.1:0-24426 GCA_035504175.1 Acetobacteraceae bacterium | reverse complement strand
CCAAGGTTCGCAGCGAATGGGCAATGATCTGCATGGCCCATAACCTCGCAAAGCTCACCGCATAAGGGGGGCGACCACCTTCGTCCCCTCACGCAATACCTGACAGACAGATATGAGGTTACAGGGACACACTCCTAGCGGATCAGGCCGGTGAGCGGGCTCGAGGGATCGGCGCCCATCTTGCGCGGCATCCGTCCGGCCAGATGCGCGAGCCGCCCGGCCTGCACCGCCGCCGCCATCGCGCGCGCCATCAGCACCGGATTTCTCGCATGCGCGATCGCCGAGTTCAGCAGCACCGCGTCACAGCCGATCTCCATCGCGATCGCCGCGTCCGAGGCGGTGCCGATCCCGGCATCGACCAGCACCGGGACGCTCGCCTGCTCGATCAGGATCGACAGCATGGCCGGGTTCTGCAGGCCGAGCCCGGAGCCGATCGGCGCGCCGAGCGGCATGATCGCCACACAGCCCATCTCCTCCAGCCGCTTCGCCGCCACCGGGTCGTCGGCGCAGTAGACCATGACCTCGAAGCCGTCGCGGATCAGTGCCTCGGCCGCCTCGAACGTCGCTGCCATGTCCGGATACAGGAAGGGCGGCGGCCCCAGCACCTCGAGCTTGACCAGGTTCCAGCCGCCCGCCTCGCGGGCCAGGCGCAAGGTCCGCACCGCCTCCTGCGCGGTGTGGCAGCCGGCCGTGTTGGGCAGGTAGGTCCAGCGCTTGGGATCGACGTAGTCCTGCAACATCGGCGACTTGGGATCGGACAGGTTTACCCGCCGCACCGCAACGGTGACGATCTCCGCGCCGGAAGCCTCGATCGCCGCTGCCGTCTCCGGCAGGTCCTTGTACTTGCCGGTGCCCACCACCAGCCGCGAACGGAACCGTCGCCCGGCGACGGTCCAGCCATCATCCTCGATCCCGGCCGGGGAGGCGGGCTGCATCCCGTCCATGGGTCATCCTCCGCCAATGAAATGCACGATCTCCAGCGCGTCGCCCGGCGCGAGCCAGGTTTCCGCGTAGCGGGATCGCGGCACGATCTCCTCGTTGCGCTCCACCGCCACCTTGCGGGTGTCCAGCCCCAGCGAGGCAAGCAGGGAGGCGACCGTCAGCGGCGCTTCCAGCCGCCGCGCCTCGCCGTTCAGCGTCAGCTCCAGCATGCGCGGAGTATGGGTTGCCGCTCCCGGCATCACAAGCAAGCGGCGGCCGGACGGGCCCCAGGCCCTTGGACCGGCGCCAGTGAGCATGCTAGGCCCCGCTGCCATGCTCCCGCCTGACGAGCTGCCGCTCATCGCCGTGCTCAACGGACCCAACCTCAACCTGCTCGGCACCCGCCAGCCGGATGTCTATGGCCGCGCCACGCTCGACGACGTCGAGCAGCTTTGCGCCGAGACCGCCGAGCGCCTCGGTCTTGCCATCGACTTCCGGCAGAGCAACGCCGAGGGAGAGCTGATCTCCTGGGTGCAGGAGGCCCGCAGCAGCGCTTCCGGTATCGTGATCAACCCCGCCGGCTTCAGCCACACCTCGGTCGCGTTGATGGACGCGCTGCTGGCGACCGACCTGCCGGTGATCGAGGTGCACCTGACGAACATCCACCGCCGCGAGGAGTTCCGGCATCATTCCTTCGTCTCACGCGTCGCGTCGGGGGTGATATGCGGGCTCGGAGTGCATGGCTACGCGCTGGCGCTGACCGCGATGGCGGAGCTGCTCCGCGAGGAGGGCGCATGACCCGCTTCCCCTTCGACCCGGACAGCATCCGCGCCCTCGCCGACATCCTGGTCGAGACCGGGCTCACCGAAATCGAGGTGGCGGAGAAGGACAGCCGCATCCGCGTCGTCCGCCAGCCGGTGATGACCGCGCCGGTGCATGTCGCGGCCGCGCCGCCCGCGGCTGCCCCGGCTGCAGCCGCGGCCGGCGCCCAGGCCACCGCCGCCGCCGAGGAGGACCTGGCGACGCATCCCGGCGCCGTGCTGAGCCCGATGGTCGGCATCGTCTACCTCGCCCCGGAACCCGGCGCGGAGCCTTACGTCGCCGTCGGCCGCACCGTCGCCGCCGGGCAGACGCTGCTGCTGATCGAGGCGATGAAGACCTTCAACCAGATCCGCGCGCCACGTGCCGGCACGGTGACGCGCATCCTCGCCGCCTCCGGCACCCCGGTCGAGTACGGCGAGCCGCTGATGGTGATCGACTGACCATGCGCCGCCCGGTCCGCCCGCCGGGCTGCGTTGCGACCGGCCCGCGAGGCTGAGCGCGGTGTTCGGCAAGATTCTGATCGCCAATCGGGGCGAGATCGCGCTGCGTATCCAGCGCGCCTGCCGCGAGCTCGGCATCCCGACCGTCGCCGTGCATTCCACCGCCGACGCCTCGGCGATGCATGTCCGCCTCGCCGATGAGAGCGTCTGCATCGGGCCGCCGGCGGCGCGGGAGAGCTATCTCAACACCGCGGCGATCCTGTCCGCCGCGATCATCACCGGCGCCGACGCGATCCATCCCGGCTACGGCTTCCTGTCGGAGAATGCCAGCTTCGCCGAGATGGTGGCGGCGCATGGGCTCACCTTCATCGGCCCGCTGCCCGAGCACATTCGCCAGATGGGCGACAAGATCGCGGCCAAGGCGGCGATGGCCTCGCTCGGCGTGCCGCTGGTGCCGGGCTCGGAAGGGGCCGTCACCGATCTCGACGAGGCGCGCCGCGTCGCCGACCGGCTCGGCTACCCGGTGCTGGTCAAGGCCGCGGCCGGTGGCGGCGGGCGCGGCATGAAGCGCGCCGACGCGCCGGACACGCTCGAGGAAGCCTGGCGCGTCGCCCGCGCCGAGGCGCTCGCGGCGTTCGGCAACGATGCCGTCTACCTCGAGAAATATCTCGACCGGCCGCGCCATATCGAGTTGCAGGTGCTGGCCGACCGCTACGGCGACGTGGTGCATTTCGGCGAGCGCGACTGCAGCCTGCAGCGCCGGCATCAGAAGCTGCTGGAGGAGGCGGGATCGCCGGCACTCAGTCCTGCCGCCCGTGACGCGCTGGGCGAGGTGGTGACGTCGGCGCTGAGCCGGCTCGGCTACCGCAATGCCGGCACGCTCGAGTTCCTGTACCAGGACGGAAAGTTCGCCTTCATCGAGATGAACACCCGCCTGCAGGTCGAGCATCCGGTCACCGAGATGGTCTGCGACGTCGACCTGGTGCGCGAACAGATCCGCATCGCCGCCGGCGAGCCGCTCGGCTACGACCAGTCCGATATCAGCTTCTCCGGCCATGCCATCGAATGCCGGGTGACCGCCGAGGATCCGGAGACCTTCACGCCGAATGCCGGCCGCATCGAAGCGTACCACGCGCCCGGTGGGCTCGGCGTGCGCGTCGACTCCGCGCTCTATGCCGGATACCGCGTGCCGCCTTTCTACGACAGCATGGTCGCGAAGCTGATCGTGCACGCCCGCACCCGCGCCGAGGCGATCAACCGGTTGCGCCGCGCGATCGACGAGTTCGCGATCGTCGGCATCAAGACGACGCTGCCGCTGCACCGCCGCATCGTCGATGATCCGGACTTCCAGGCCGGCAACTACACGATCCACTGGCTGGAGCGCTTCGTCGGCGCCGGCTGAACGCGGCCGATCTCGATCGACCGCCGGAAGAAGCCGGAGCGCGCCCCGCTGCCCGGCTGCGCCGCGTCGGACGTGGCGACGGCCACGGGAGCGATCGGGACCCTGCCAGCGACCTTCGGGGCGGCCGAGCGAACGGCGCCCGGATGCCCGACATTCCGGCTGATCGGTCCCATCGCCAGCCCGAATTGGCTCTAGGGTGGCAACGAAAGCGGCGTTAGAGTGGTTCGCTTGAGCGCACCATTGTGGGGTTCGTCCGCCATGTACGTTGTCGGCGAGGAGGAAATCGAGGCGATAGCCCGGGTCATTCGCTCCGGCGCGCTGTTCCGCTACGGCCCCGCCAGCGAGTGCGAACGGTTCGAGGCGCGCTACGCCAAGTATCTGGGCTGCAAGCATTTTGCCCTGGCCGCAAGCGGCAGCAACGCGTTGGCGGCGGCGATGACGGCGGCCGGCCTCGGGCCTGGCGACGAGGTCATCATTCCGGCCCATACCTACATGGCGACGGCGACCTCGGTGCTCAGCGTCGGCGCGATCCCGGTCATCGTCGATATCGACGAGAGCCTCACGCTCGACCCGGTCGCGGTCGATGCGGCGGTCGGCAAACGGACTCGCGCCGTCATTCCGGTGCACATGTGGGGCGCCGCGTGCGACATGGACGCGCTGATGGCAGTCGCCGCGAAGCATGGGCTGATTGTCATCGAGGATGCCTGCCAGGGCGTCGGCGGCGGCTACAACGGCAGGAAATTCGGCAGCGTCGGCCATCTCGGCTGCTTCAGCTTCAACTATTTCAAGAACATGACCTGCGGCGAAGGTGGCGGCGTCGCGGTCAACGATGACGTGCTGGCCGAACGTGCGCGCTGCGCCATCGATCCCTGCCATTTCTACTGGCAGGGTCGCAACGACGCCGTAAAGCCGTTCTCCGGCAATGGCGCCCGGGCCTCCGAATTGATGGGCGCGATGCTGAACGTGCAGCTCGATCGGCTCGACGGCATGATCGAGGCGATGCGCCGGGAGCGCAGGACGATCCTCGCGGGGATTGCGCCGCTCGGCAATCTCGGCCTGGCCGTCGCGCCGATGAACAGCCCGGACCACGATTGTGCGACGCAGGTGATGCTCAGCCTGCCATCGGCGGAGGCGGCCGCGCGGTTCGTCCAGGTCTTCCCGAGCGTCATCGCCGGCAAGACCGGGCGCCACAACTACACCGAGTGGGATCAGGTGCTCATGGGCGCCGGCGCCGCGCATCCGGCGATGAATCCGTTCGACATGCCGGCGAATGCAGAGTGCCGCCGCAGCTACTCCCGGGAGATGTGCAGCCGCTCGCTCGAGATCCTGAACCGCACGGTGATGGTCGGCACGCATCCGCAGCACAGCGCGGCGGACATCGCCGACATCGTGCACAACATCGGCGAGGCCGCGCGCGTCGTGTTCGCCGGCCTGCCGCGCGAAGATGCCGAGATCCGCAACTTCACGCCAATCGACGCCCAGAAATTCGACCTCAAGGTCGACGCTTGAGAGGCTACAGGGAACACAGCGAAGGGGGCCAAAGAAATGCGCGTCCGTGGACAGTTGCCGTGGCTGAGAGGGCTTTTGTCGCACTCGGTCGGCGGACTGGCGATGTGTGCCGGCCTGGTGCTGCTCGCCGGCGGCTTGCCGCAGGCGAAGGCCGCTGACAAGCAGATCAAGATCTATTTCGTCGGCTGCGCCGCACCGACCGGCTTCCACGGCTACCTGGCGCGCGGCGCGGCGGAGGCCGGCCGGAATCTCGGCGTCTCCGTCACCTATATCTATCCCGACCAGCTCACCATCCCCAACCAGGTCGAGAAGATCGAGGAAGCGATCGCCGCCAAAGCCGACGGCATCGCGCTCTGCGCCTTTGCGGCCGACTCGGCCTATGCCGAAGTCGCCGCCGCCGCCAAGGCTGCCGGCATCGCCTTCGGCAGCGCGGCGGCGCCGCCCGCCGGCGCACAGGTTCGCGATCCCAACGACATCTACCTGTTCCGCACCGGCTCCGATGAGCGTGCCGCCGGCAAGCTCACGGCGCAGCGCCTGATCAAGATGGGCGTCAAGGGCCGTGTCGTCGTCGGCGATCAGCAGCCGGGCGATGCGACCTGCCGCGATCGCGCCGATTCCGAAATCGCCGCGCTCAAGGCGGCCGGCATCAAGGCCGACTTCCTCGAACTGACGATGGATCCGGGCCAGCAGTCCGAATCGCTCTTCAACTACCTGCGGCTGCACCCGGACACGCAGGCCGCGACCAGCGTCTGCGATGTCATCGACGGCTTTCTCTCGGCCAAGGCGGACAGCGGCCGCAAGGACCTGGTCCTGACCGGCTATGACATCGTGGCCCAGTCGCTTGCCGCGATCGAGGACGGGCGCCAGGCCTTCACCATCGACCAGCAACAGTTCTGGCGCGGCTACATGCCGGTGCTCCTGCTGACGCACTACATCAAGTATGGCCTGATCGAGGCGAACTACTTCCTGACCGGGCCGACGATCGTCGACGCCTCCAACGTCAAGCGCGTCGCAGCCCTGGTCAAGGAGGGCTATCGCTAGATCATGATCGCCGCAGGTCGAAACTCCGAAGGCGTGGATCATGGGCTGACGACAAATCGCTAGGGCGGCGTCACTCCGCACGGTCGGAGTGATCCTGCCCTGGCCGGGTGGACAGTGCGGGGAAACGGCGCCAGCCGTTCCCCCGCGTACCAGGCGTACAGTTCATGCCACAGGATCCCGAGCCGGGCCCCACGTACGCTGCGCCGACCCGGCGCGCCCGCTACGGCGAGGCGATACGGCGCTTCCTGCTGCGCCCGGAAGCGACCTCGCTCGCCGCGGTGGTGATCCTCTACGTCGTTTTCACCATTCTCAGCCCCGAGCTGTTTCCGACCAAGCTCACCTATATCAGCATCATGGCGGTGGCCGCCGAGCTGGGCATCGTCAGCATCGGGGTGACCCTGCTGATGATCGGCGGCCATTTCGACCTCTCGGTCGGCGCGGTGCTCGGCCTCACCTCGTACGTCGCGGTCGTGCTGATGCGCGACTGGGGCATGCCGCCGATCATCGCGGCCCCGGCAGCCGTCGCCGCCGGTGCGGGACTGGGGGCGATCAACGGCGTCCTGGTGGTCCGGTTCCGCATCCATTCGTTCGTGGTCACGCTCGGCACGATGCTGATCTGGCGCGGCGTGCTCATCGCGCTGACCGGCGGATTCCCGATGACCGTGACGATCCCGGCTGACTTCAAGGCGATCATGTCGGGCCCGCTGCTGGACGGGTTCCGGATGTCGATGGCGTGGTTCTTCGCGATCGGTGCCCTCGGCACGTTCCTGCTGTCACGCACGCGATTCGGCAACTGGACGCAGGCGCGCGGCCAGAACGAGCAGGCGGCCCGCAATCTCGGCGTGCCAGTCGACCGCGTCACGATCATCCTGTTCATGCTGACCTCGGCACTCGGTGCCGTGTCCGGCGTGATCCAGGTGGCGCGGTTCTCCTCGGTCGATGCGCTGCGCGGCGATGGCATGGAGTTGCAGGCGGTGGCTGTCACCGTCATCGGCGGCACGCTGCTCTCCGGCGGATACGGCAGCGTGATCGGCACGGTTCTCGGCGCGATCACCTTCGGCATGATCCAGGTCGGTCTCGTGCTCGCGGGCGCGCCGGGCCATTTCTTCAAGACATTGACCGGGGCCATCGTGGTCGGCGCCGTGATCCTGAACACCCAGGTCGCGCGCCGCATGGCGCGGTCGAAGCCGCTGGCCGGCTTCCGGCGCAGCAGCGAAGCCGCCGATGCGGCGATCGTCTCCGCCGAAGCCGACCGCGGAGACGCCGCTGCCTCCGACATCGCGACACTGCGTTTCGAGGAGCCGCAGCGATGAGCGCCGCGCCGAAGCTGCCGGCCGGCAGCGGCCACGATCTCGGCACGCCGCGCCGCCAGATCGAGCCGATCCCGCCGGGTGCCGTTCCGGTCATCGAGGCCGTCGGCATCTCGAAGGCGTTCGGTGCCACCACCGCGCTGGTCGACGTGTCGCTGAAGGCCTATGCCGGCCGCATCCTGGCGCTGCTTGGCGACAACGGCGCCGGCAAGTCGACGTTGATAAAAATCCTCTCGGGCGTGTTCCCGCCTGACCGCGGAGCCCTGCATTTCCGCGGCAAGCCGGTCACCTTCGGCAACCCGGCACATGCCCGCGAGCTCGGAATCGCGACGGTGTTTCAGGACCTCGCCGTCTGCGAACTGCTGTCGGTGACACGCAACGTCGTGCTTGGCCGCGAACCGCAAAAGGGTTTTGGGCCGTTCAAGTGGTTCGACCTCAAGCGTGCCGACGAGATGGCGCGTTCGGCGCTGCATCGTCTCGGCGTACGATGGGAACGCGGACTCGACGAACGCGGCGTCAACATCTCCGGCGGCGAGCGGCAGTCACTGGCGATCGCGCGCGCGATGTTCTTCGGCTCTTCGCTGCTGGTGCTCGACGAGCCGACTTCGGCACTGGCGGTGCGCCAGGCCGGGCGGGTGCTCGATCACATCGTACAGGCGCGCGATCATGGCCAGGCGGTCATTTTGATCACGCACAACTTTCGTCATGCCCTCTCGGTTGCGGACGACCTGACCGTGCTGGCGCAGGGGCGGGTTGCCGCGCATTTTCGGCGCGACGAGGTCGAGCTGGAGGAGCTGACCGACCTCGTCGCGCGCGTCGCGTGAGCCGGCGCATGACCGGAAAGCAGAGGGCCAGGACATGACGTTTGAGAATTTTGCCGCCGGCCGCCGTCTCGTCGTGATTCACGAGGACGATGTCGGCATGAGCCATGGGGCCAACACCGCCTTCGTCGAACTTTCGGCGCTCGGTGCGTGCAGCTCCGGCTCCGTGATGGCGCCATGCCCGTGGTTTCCCGAGGCCCTGCAAATGGCCCTGGACAACCCAACGCTTGACATCGGCGTGCACCTCACCCTGACCAGTGAGAAGCAGCCGTACCGCTGGCGACCGCTGACCAGCCCGCCACGATCCGCCGGCCTGACCGACGATCTCGGCTATTTCTGGCCGGATGTGCCGAATGTGCGCCGACACGCGGCGCCGGACGCCGTGGAAGCGGAACTGCGAGCCCAGATCGATACCGCGATCGCCGCTGGTCTCGATCTCACGCATCTGGACGCGCACATGGGCACCGTGATTTGCCCCGAGTTCGTCGACATCTATCTGCGCCTCGGCGTCGACTACCAGCTGCCGATTCTTCTCATGCGGGATTACAACACCTACAATCCACGCAGCTACTCTGGACCGATGTCGAACGAGCGGTACGAGACAGTGCTCGCGCAGGCGATCGGGAGGGGATTCCCGATCTTCGAGATCGTCTACGAGACGCCGTGGCACCGCAGCACCGATGCCAGGACGGCGTATCGCGAGATTTTCCGGGACATCCCCGAAGGGCTGACGTTCCTGTCGATGCACTTCAACGCACCCGGCGATTTCGAGGCGATCGAGCCGGCCCAGGCACATATCCGCACCGAGGAGTACGTGCTCTTCCGGTCAGGCCAGATTGCCGAATGGGTTCAGGCGGAAGGCCTGGAGATCATCGGACTGCGGGCCATCCGTGACCAACTCCGGTCGGACTGGGCAGCGCCCGCGGCATGAGCCTGGTCATGTCACGCGATCGCACCGGTGTCCTCGCCGGAGGCAAGGGCGGTCTCCGGATGGATGCAGCTGGCGCGATGGGAACACGAGACGGCCGATGCACCGGCCCGGCCGGTACTCGGATCAGGCCGCGTCAGTAGCCACCGGCGGCCCCGCCGCTCAGCGACCGGCACGGATGAAGCCGCCGCCCAACACCCGCTCGCCGTCATAGAACACGCAGGCCTGGCCCAGCGCGGCCAGCGCCGGCGCGTCCAGCCGCACCTCCGCCCCGTCTGCCGTCGGCACGACCGCCGCCGGCTGCGGCGCTTCCCGCGCCCGCAGCTTCACCGCACAACGCCGCGTCGCCGGCGCCACCAGCCAGTTCACCTCGCGCAATCGCACCACCGTCCCGCCGGCATCGCGCGGCCCGACCACCACCCGCCGCCGCGCCGCATCCAGCGCCACCACCACCTGGCGCTCCCCGCGATCGACCGCCGCATCCCCCAGCCGCTTGCCCTGCCCGATGGTGTAATGCGCCACCCCGTCATGCCGCCCGAGCACGCGCCCGTCCCGTGCCACGATCTCGCCAGGCGCTGCCGCCGAGGGCCGCAGCTTCGCTACCACCGCCGCATAGCTCCCCTGCGGCACGAAGCAGATATCCTGACTGTCCGGCTTCGCGGCGACCGGCAACCCCATGCGCGCCGCCTCCGCCCGCACCGCCGCCTTGTCCGCCATCCCACCCAGCGGAAACAGCGTCCGCGCCAACTGCGCCCGCGTCGTCGCGAACAGGAACCAGCTCTGATCCCGCCGCGCATCCACCGCCCGATGCAGCTCCGGCCCCTCCGCCCCATCAACGCGACGCACGTAATGCCCGGTCGCCATCGCCTCGGCGCCCAGATCACCCGCCAGCGCCAGCAGATCGCCGAACTTCACACTCTGATTGCAGCGCACGCAGGGCACCGGCGTCTCGCCCGCAGCATACTGATCGGCAAAGTCCTCGATTACCGCGCGGCGAAACCGCTCCTGCGCATCGATCACGTAATGCGCAATGCCCAGCCGATCGGCGACGCGCCTGGCATCGTAGATATCCTGGCCGGCACAACAGGCGCCCTTGCGACCCACCGCCGCACCGTGATCGTACAACTGCAAGGTCACGCCGATCACCTCATGACCGGCCTCGACCAGCAGTCCCGCGACGACACTGCTGTCCACACCGCCCGACATCGCCGCCAGAACCCGCATCACCGGCTCATCCCGCGCGTGGAAGAAAGGTCGGGGCTTCGCCCCGAACCCCGGCCTCTTCTCCCCCGCCCTCGATCAGCCGTTGAGCAGGTTCCGCGTCGCGGCGGGGAGGCGGACGGTGAGGCCGTCCAGTTGCTCCGTCATCACGATCTGGCATCCGAGCCGCGAGGTTTGTTCCAGTCCGAACGCCAGGTCCAGCATGTCTTCCTCGTCCTCGGTCGGCTTCGCCAGGCGTTTGAACCAGGACGGGTCGACGATGACGTGGCAGGTCGAGCAGGCGAGCGAGCCCTCGCAGGCGCCTTCGATATCGATGTTGTGCTTGTGCGCGATTTCCAGCACGGAGAGTCCGACCGGCGCGTCGACCTCGCGGCGGGTGCCGTCGCGTTCGATGAAAGTCATCTTCGGCATGCAGCGGGTCAGGCCTCGGCGAGCTGGGGCGTACAAGCGGCGGCCAGCGCCCGGGCGGCGTGGTCGACCTCGGCGGGCGAGGTAAAGCGTCCGATCCCGACGCGCAAGCTCCGCGCCGCCTCGTCCTCGGACAGGCCCATGGCGCTGAGGACGTAGGAGGGCTCGATCGCCGCCGAGGAGCAGGCCGAGCCGGTGGAGAGGCAGAGCTCCGGGCAGGCGGCCATCAGCTCGGCCGCGGTCCGGCCGGGGAAGGTGAGGTTGAGGTTGCCGGCGATGCGCGCGTCGCGCGAGCCGTTGACGCGCAGTCCCGGAATGCCGGCGATGAGCGAGGCCAGCAGCCGGTCTCGCAGCGCGCCGATTCGGGCGGCGTCGCTCGCCAGCTCCGCGGCGGCGAGCCGGCAGGCTTCGCCAAGGCCGACCACGAGCGGCGTCGGCAGCGTGCCGGAGCGCAGGCCGCGCTCCTGGCCGCCGCCGGAGAACAGCGGCGCCAGCCGCACGCGAGGACGACGGCGCACGTAGAGCGCCCCCACGCCCTTGGGCCCATAGATCTTGTGGCCGCTCAGCGACAGCAGGTCGATGCCGGCACCGACATCGAGCGGGATCTTCCCGGCGGCCTGGGCGGCATCGGTGTGGAACAGCGCGCCGGCCTCGTGGGCGAGGGCGGCGAGCGCGGGGAGGTCCTGGATTACCCCGGTCTCGTTGTTCACCGCCATGACGCTGACCAGCAGCGTCGGCACATCGAGCGCGGCGCGCAGTGCTTCCGGATCGAGCAGCCCATCGGGTCGGACGGTAAGGAAAACCGCGTCGAATCCCTCAGCGCCGAGGTCGCGAACGCTTTCCAGGACGCATTTGTGCTCGGTCGCGACGGTGACGACGCGCCGGCGCGGATCGCCGAACCGTGCCGCGTGCCGGGCGGCGCCCTTGATCGCGAGGTTGTTCGCCTCAGTGGCACCCGAGGTGAGGATGATCTCCCTGGGCTCGGCGCCGATCAGGGCGGCGACAGCTTCGCGTCCGGCGCCGACCGCCGCTTCCGCCTCCTGGCCCATCGCGTGTTCGGCGCTGTGCGGGTTGCCGAAGCGCTCCGTGAACCAGGGCAGCATGGTGGCGAGCACGCGTGGGTCGCAGGGCGTGGTGGCCTGGTTGTCGAGATAGATCGGCCGGTTCGGGGCGGCCGGCGGGATCGGGCCGGTGGACATGCGGCAGAATTGGGATCAGGCGGCGCGGGCCGCCAGCCGGCCGGCGCCGAGCCGCGCTGCCATGGCGGCATAGGCCGTGGCGAAGGCGTCCACATCGGCAGCGGCCGCCGACCAAGGCAGGGAGACGCGAATCGCCTCGCCCGCCAGGGCATCGAAACCCATGGCGGCCAGGACGTGGCTGCGAGAGACCTTGCCGGAGCTGCACGCGGCACCGGCGGAGACGGCGATGCCGGCGAGGTCAAGCGCGATCACCTGCGTCTCGGCCTTCGCACCCGGCAGGGCGAGGCAGGTGGTGTTGGGCAGGCGCGGTGCCCTGGCGCCGAGCACCTGCGCGCCACAGGCGATCGCAGCCGCCTCGATCGCGTCGCGCAGCCCCGCGAGCGCCGCGGCCGAGGCCGGCCTCGCCTTGGCGATGGCGGGCAGGGCGGGGGTGCCGCCGCGCCGGCCGCGTTCCTGTCCGCCGCCGGCGATCAGCGCCGGGCCGGCGGGCGCGTCCGGTGCCAGGACCAGCGCGCCGGCGCCGGCCGGACCACCCAGCTTGTGCGAGGAGAGGGCGAGCGAGGTCGCGCCGAGACTTGCGGCGTCGACCGGGATGCGGCCTGCGGCCTGCACGGCGTCGACATGCAGCAGCGCGCCGTGCCGACGGCAAATCGAGGCAGCGTCGGCGACCGGCTGCACTGTGCCGGTCTCATTGTTCGCCAGCATCAGGCAGACCAGCGCCGGCGGCCCGTTGGCGAGCAGCGCCTCGAGCCGGTCCGGCCGGGCGACGCCGTTGCCATCGACCGGTAGAATCACGGCTTCGGGCGCTGCCGCGCGCACCGCGTCATGCTCGGTGGCGCCGACGATCAGGCGCCGGCCATGACCGAGGCAATGGATCGCGAGCGCGTCGGCCTCGGTGCCGCCGGAGGTGAAGACGATGCCGGCCGGATCGGCGTTGATTGCACTGCCGATCGTCTCGCGTGCCGCCTCCAGCAGGCGCCGCGCGGCGCGGCCGGCGCCGTGCACCGAGGCCGGATTGCCCACGAGCGCCATCGCCTCGAGCACCGCCGCCCGGGCAGCGGGGCGGACCGGCTCGCTGGCATTGGCGTCGAGATAGATCATCCGACCGCAGCGTGGCGGGCGGGTGGTGCCTCGGCGTCTTCCTCGCGGCTAGGACAGGGCAGCAGCGGCGCGGCGCGGCCGGCGACGCGACCTTCCACCACGTCTTCCAAGGTCAGCCCGGCGAGGAAGATCAGCACCTGGCGGCCGAGCTCGTCCCACAGCGCCTCGGTGCGGCAGCCGGGACTGCCCTGCCGCTCCGGCTCGCAGCCGCAGCCGTGCAGCTTCTCATCCACCGCAAGGATGATCTCGGCGACCGGCATCTCGCAGGCGGGTCGGGCGAGGCGGTAGCCCCCGCCGGGGCCTCGCGCCGATGCGACCAAGCCGGCGCGGCGCAGCTTGCCGAAGAGCTGCTCGAGGTAGCAGAGGCTGAGTCCCTCGGCGGCGGCGATCTCTGCGAGGTTGACCGGGCGGCAGTCGCCGGTCCGCTCCCGGGCCGCGCGTTCCTTGGCCGCCAGGTGGACCATGGCGGTGACGGTGTAGCGGCCGCGGGTGGAGAGCTGCATCGCGGCTACTCGGCGGCGGTCTGGCGCTGGCGCATGCGATGGATTTCTGCCACCCGGGCCTCCACTTCGGTCAGTTCCGCCCGCAGCCCCTCCAGATCCCGCATCAGCGGATCGAGCGAGCCGTCGCAGGGCGTGCCATAAGGTACGAAGTCCGGCCGGACGCGGCGGCGGTCGACCGGGCGGGCGGGAATGCCGACCACGGTCGTGCCGGCGGGCACGGCCTGCACCACCACCGCGTTGGCGCCGACCCGCGCGCCGTCGCCGATGGTGATCGCGCCCAGGATCTTGGCGCCGGCGCCGACGATCACGTTGTCGCCAAGCGTCGGGTGGCGCTTGCCGCGCTCGCTGCTGGTGCCGCCGAGCGTGACCTGGTGGTAGAGATAGACGTCGTCGCCGATCTCCGCGGTCTCACCGATAACCACGCCCATGCCGTGATCGATCACCAGGCGCCGGCCGATTTTCGCCCCAGGGTGGATCTCGATTCCGGTCAGGAAGCGCCCCAGATGTGATACGACGCGGGCAGGCAGGCGCAACCGGGCACGCCAGAGACCGTGCGCGGCGCGATGCCATATAAGCGCGTGTAGGCCGGGGTAACACAGAAGTACTTCCAGCCACGAGCGGGCGGCCGGGTCCCGACGGCGGTAGGAAGCGATCGATTCACGCAAAAACATGAATGGCATGCGACAATTCCGTTATGAAAACCCGGCTGGGGCACCTATATTGCCGCCGCTCCGAGCCGCCGGCCCGGATCGTGTTCCAAGGCCTGCGCACAACCGCCGGAGGGACAAACAACAGGAAAAAGAGGGATCGGCCATTCCGCTGCCTCGCTTGGGCCGGGGGGTCGGAAGACGTTAGGCTTTCCCGACTGCACTGGTCAAGATTTCACGCGCCCGCAAGTTGAGGGAGGGGTGCGGCGGATGACGTCGGTGAGTGGGGAGGGAAAAACAAGGGTCGGCGGACCGTCCGGGAGACACCGCCAGTGGTTCGCATAATGCGCTCCGTAGCCATGGCCGCGGAGGCACAAGGAAAGAAGCTGGAACGCCATGCCTGAGGTGATGTTCGCCGGCCCTGACGGCCGGCTGGAAGGCCGTTACCACCATGCCGGGGAGCCCGGGGCGCCGTTGGCGCTGGTGCTGCACCCGCACCCGTTGCATGGCGGCACAATGAACAACCGCATCACCTACACGATGTACCAGGCCTTCCAGCGTCTGGGCTTTTCCGTGATGCGCTTCAATTTCCGCGGCGTCGGCCGCAGCCAGGGCCGCTATGACGGCGGCATCGGCGAGATCGGCGACGCGGCATCGGCGCTCGACTGGATGCAGATGGTCAACCCGAATTCCGGCGGGCTCTGGATCGCCGGCTATTCCTTCGGCGCGTTCGTCGGCATGCAGCTCCTGATGCGCCGGCCGGAGATCTCCGGCTGGGTCAGCGTGGCACCGCCGGCCAACCACTACGATTTCGGCTTCCTCGCCCCCTGTCCCTGCGGCGGGCTGATGCTGCACGGCGATTCGGACGAACTCGTGCCGGAGCCCGCGGTGCGCAAGCTGGTCGACAAGCTGAACACGCAGAAGGGCGTGCATGTCGACTACCGCATCTTCGCCGGCGCCGATCATGTCTTTGCCAGCCACGCCGATCACGTTGCCGAGGCGGTCGAGGACTATGTCGGCAAGGCCGTGGCGCGCAAGCAGATGGCGCTGGCCGCCGACTGACGCATCCATGGTGGAAAAAGGGGGTCGCGCCGCGGCCCCCTTTTTTGTGCCCGGTGGCCGGCGATCCGGCTACGATTTTTCAGTCACGTCGAAGCGTCGGAAATCGATCGCCGAGCGTCCGTCCGGGGTGCGGCCGAACATGTCGGCGAAGCGATGCCCGAAACGGATGTCCTCGGCGACGTAGGATGTGCGGGCGTGGATCGTCTGCGACATGGTCTCGTCGGTGCCGGTCAACGTCACGACGATCTCGACATCGTCCGCCACCAGGCTTTCCGCCGTGGCGCCGTAGAGCGGGCTGGTCTCATCCAGCCGGTGCATGACCGTGAAGGTGAGCGCGAAGACCGGCGTGCGTGAGCGCAGCAGCGGCATGTCGTAGAAGCGGCGCATGAACGCGCCTTCCGTGGTCACCTCGTTGCGCAACGCCGTCATCCCGACCTCCGCCTGCAGGATGCGGTTGCGGCGTTCATTGGCAATCCGGATCATCAGCGTCGGCACGCCGTTCATCGGCGTCACCACCGCCGCGTCGCTGAACAGCACGCGCGCGGTCGGGCGCGAGACGCGGGAGAAGACGAGGCCGGTCGCGACCGCGACGACAACGATGTTCAGCAACGCCTCCACGGTCATCAGCGCATTGGCGTAGACGGTGGCCGGCGACAGCACGCCGTAGCCGATCGTGCCGAAGGTCTCGACGCTGAAGAAAAATGCGTCCCAGAAATTGCCCGGCCGGGCCTGCGCGATCGAGCCGGGCTGCAGCAGATAAAGCCCGGCGAAGATCACGTTGATGCCGAGATAGACGCCGCTCAGCGCCAGCATGAACGCCCACCAGGGCAGCGTCAGCGCGTAGTGATAGGCGTCGCGGCGCCAGTTCGCCGGCAGCCCGACCCGCAGCACCGCGTCCGATTGCGAGCGGGTGATGAAGCGCGTGCGACTTCGCTTTGCCCGGACTTGCGGTCCGATCTGGACCTCCGGCAGCGGCCGGCGCGGCACCGTCAGGCGCGGCCGCCGCCGGCGCGGCCGGGTGGGCGGATCATCGCCGCGCGGCATGCCGGATCCCCTCGATTTCGCGCCGGTCCGGCCTCCGCAGCGTCGGGGCGGTCGGTGTCATGGCAACGTCCCCGTGCTCGCTGCCGGCAGCGTATCACGCGCCACCGGCCGAACGATGCGTCCCCCGGCCATCGGGCGGGGGACGCCGGTCGTCTCCGGCAGGCTGAGCGGCAGCCCGGCGGCGACGCGCGCCGCGAGGAAGCCGAAACACTGCGCCTCCAGCGCGTCGCCGTCCCAGCCCACCGCCTCCACAGGATCGACCGGCGCCGCGAGCCGCGCCCGCAGCGCCGTCATGATCGCCGGATTGTGCCGCCCGCCGCCGCAAACGAGCCAGCGAAGCGGCGGTGCCGGCAAGGGCGTCGCGGCAACCGCCGCCGCGGTGAGGGCGGCGAGGGTCGCGGCGCCGTCCGCGGCCGAGATCGCATTGGCGCCGGCGAGCGGGTCGGCGAAATCCAGCCGGTCCAGCGATTTCGGCGCCGGCCGGGCGAAATACGGATGCGCCAGCAGCCGTCCGAGCAGGCTCTCGTCGACCCGGCCGGCGGCGGCGAGCGCGCCGTCGCGGTCCATCGCCGCGCTGGTGTGCCGCCGCGCCCAGTCGTCCAGCGCCGCGTTGCCCGGGCCGGTGTCGCAGGCGGTTATCCGCCCGTCCGCGCCGATCCAGGTCAGGTTGGCGACGCCACCGATATTCAGCAGCGCCAGCGGCTTCAGCAGGGCCGCGGCCAGCGCCCGATGGAACACCGGCACCAGCGGCGCGCCCTCGCCGCCGCCAGCGACGTCGGCCAGGCGAAAGTCGCAGGCGACCGGCAGGCCGGTCTCGCGCGCCAGCAGCGCCGCGTCGCCGATCTGCCAGGTGCGGCGCTCGTGCGGGCGATGCAGGATCGTCTGGCCGTGCAGGCCGATCAGGTCGGCGGGGCCGCCGATCGCCCGCACCGCCTCGACATGACGCAGCGTCAGGTCGCGCTCGATCGCCACGAGCTCGGCGTCGTCGGGGCCGAGCGACGGGGCGCGATCAAGCAGGCGGCGCAGCGCCCGGCGCAGCGCGTCGTCATAGGGCAGCGTCAGCGCCGGGCCGAAGCGCGCGATGCTCTCCCCGTCTGTCTCCAGCCAGGCGGCGTCGACCCCGTCGAGCGAGGTGCCGCTCATCAACCCGATCGTGCGCAGCATTCCAAACCCCCGGCGCCTGTGCTAGCGCCGCGCACCTCCCGCGGCCAGGGCCGATCCGGGGGCAGATACTGGGCGGATGAGCGAGCGATGCCGATCAGCGATTTCCTGCACGAGGCGACCGAGCGCGGCTTCGTTTTCCAGTGCACCGATGCCGACGCGCTCGATGCGGCGCTGCGATCGAAGCGGCTCGCCGCCTATATCGGCTTCGACTGCACCGCCGACAGCCTGCACGTCGGCTCGCTCGTGCAGATCATGATCCTGCGGCTGCTCCAGCGCCACGGCCACAAGCCGGTGGTGCTGCTCGGCGGCGGCACGACGCGGATCGGCGATCCGTCCGGCAAGGACGAGAGCCGGCAGCTTTTGAGCGACGCCCAGATCGCCGCCAACATGGACGGCATCGCGCGGGTGTTCGCGCCGTTCCTGCGATTCGGCGACGGTGCCGCGGATGCGATGCGGGCGAACAACGCCGACTGGCTCGACGCGCTCGGCTACATCCCGCTGCTGCGCGATGTCGGCACGCATTTCACCATCAACCGCATGCTCGGTTTCGAGTCGGTGCGGCTGCGGCTCGAGCGCGAGCAGCCGCTCACCTTCCTCGAATTCAACTACATGATCCTGCAGAGCTACGATTTCCGCGAGCTCTACCGCCGCCACGGCGTCACGCTGCAGATGGGCGGCTCGGATCAGTGGGGCAACATCGTCTCCGGCGTGGACCTGGTGCGGCGCACCGAAGGCAAGCAGGTGTTCGGCCTCACCACGCCGCTGATCGCCACCGCGTCGGGCGCGAAGATGGGCAAGACCGCGCAGGGCGCGGTGTGGCTGACCGGCGACCGGGTCTCGGCCTACGAGTACTGGCAGTTCTGGCGCAACACCGAGGATGCGGATGTCGGCCGCTTCCTGCGCCTGTTCACCGACCTGCCGCTGGACGAGGTCGCGCGGCTGGCTGCCCTGCGCGATGCCGAGATCAACGAGGCGAAGAAGCTGCTGGCGACCGAGGCGACGGCGCTCGCGCATGGCCGCATGGCGGCGGAGCAGGCCGCGGAGACCGCGCGGCGCGCCTTCGAGAAGGGCGAGGCGGCCGCCTCCCTGCCGACGCATGCCGTGCGCGCGACCGCGCTCGCCGCCGGCATTCCGGCCTTCCGCCTGCTCGTGGAGGCGGGGCTTGCCGCCAGCAATGGCGAGGCGCGGCGGCTGATCCGCGGCGGCGGCGCGCGGGTGAACGACGTGCCGCTGACCGACGAGACGCAGACGGTCTCGGCGGCGGATCTGCGCGACGGCGCGGTGAAGCTCTCCGCCGGGCGCAAGCAGCACGTGCTGGTGCGGCCGGAATAGCCGGCCCTCAATCGATCCGGCGCAGCCCGGCCATGAAACGGCGCGCATTCGCGACATAGGCGCGGGCCGACTGCCGCAACCCCTCGATCGCGGCGGCGTCGAGCTCCCGCACCGCCTTTGCCGGCGCCCCCACGATCAGCGAGCCCGGCGGGAAAACCCTGCCCTCCGTCACCAGCGCATTCGCGCCGACCAGGCAGCCGCGGCCGATCCGCGCATCGTTGAGCACGGTGGCGCCCATGCCGATCAGCGCGCCCTCCTCCACGGTGCAGCCATGCAGGATCGCGTGATGCCCGACCGTGACGTCCGGCCCGACGCTGAGCGGATGGCCCATGTCGGTGTGCAGCATCGCCCCTTCCTGGATGTTGCTGCCGGCGCCGATCTCGATCCACTCGTTGTCGCCGCGCAGCACCGCGCCGAACCAGATGCCGACGCCGCGACCGAGCCGCACCCGACCGATCACATGCGCGTCGGGCGCGATCCAGGCCGAGCCGTCCTCCGGCAGTTCCGGGTCCTGGCCATCGAGGGCATAGATCGGCATCGGCGTTCCTCCACGGTTGCGGTGAGGTCGGTTCATGGCACGGGCGGGCCTGATTCGGCGGCGGGGTACGGCTGCAGCGCCATTGGGGGCGGTCTGAGTATCGTTGCAGAGGACGTCTGTCCCCTCCGGTCTCCGATTGTGCTTGCGTCGGCCCAGCCGGGGTCAAGCCCAAGCCGCCTTCGGCGGTCGCTGCGCGAGGCTTGACCCCGGCCGGGCCGACGAAGCCTGGCGCGGGATCGGATGTGGCGGGAGATGTGGTCGGGACGGCGGTCATCCGGTTCGCCTGCCGGCGCCGCGGTCCGACTGCCATGCACTTGGCCGGCGGGACTTCGGGTGCGCCGCGGGCGTTCGGGTTGACACGCCATCCCTGCAACCGGACGGTTCGGGCGAGCGCGGCCGATGCGGCAGGCTGCATCGCGCGGCGTTCCGTGCCGCCTGGGAGGGCGATTGACAGCGGATGGTGTGCGTCCTGATGGGATGAAGCCCGGTGCCGCAGCCGGCCGGGATGGCGGCCGCGCGGGCCCTGGGCCCGGCCGGCGCGCGGTGCTCGCGGGCGGGTTCTGCCTGTGCTGTCTGCCGGGCGCCGCGCGCAGCGCCACGGCGACCGGGCCGCTGGCGGTGACGCAGGTGGCGCCGGGGGTCTACATGCGTCGCGGCGTCGACGAGGACGCGACGGCCGCCAATCTCGACGCGATCGCCAATATCGGCTTCATCGTCGGCCGCGACGCGGTGCTGGTCACCGACAGCGGCGGCAGCCTCGCCGATGGCGAGCGGCTGCGCGCCGCAATCCGCGCCGCGACCGACAAGCCGATCCGCTACGTGGTGATCAGCCACGTGCACCCGGATCACGGCTTCGGCGCCGGCGCCTTCCGCCCGGACAACCCCGTCTTCATGGGCCACGCCCGGCTGCCGCAGGCGCTGGCCGAGCGCGGCGCCTATTACCGCCAGCACCTGGCCGAACTGCTCGGTCCCGAGCGCACCGGCCCCGTGGTCATGCCAACCCTGACCGTCGCGGATCACGCCGAAATCGATCTCGGCGAACGGGTGATCCGCTTCACTGCGCACGGCGCGGCGCACACGACAAGCGACCTCTCCATGCTCGACCAGGCGAGCGGGCTGCTGCTGCCGGCGGACCTGCTGTTCGTGCACCGGGCGCCGTCGCTCGACGGCAGCCTGCTCGGCTGGTTGCGCGAACTCGACCGGCTGCAGGCGGTCGGCGCTGCCCGGGCGGTGCCCGGCCACGGGCCGGTCGTGGTGGACTGGGTGCCGGCCGCGACCGATCTGCGCCACTACCTCGTCGCCCTGCGCGACGGCACGCGCCGGGCGGTCGCCGCCGATGCCGGGATCGACAAGGCTGTCCAGACCGTGGCGCAGGACGAGCGTGACCGCTGGGTGCTGTTCGACGAGTACAACGGGCGTAACGTCACCGAGGCCTACAGGGAGCTCGAATGGGAATGACGCCCACCAGGGAGGAAGTCGCGGGGATGCGGCGCAGGGGCCTGATGCTGGCGATGGCCGGGACGGCGCTGGCGGGATCGGTCGGGCCGGTGCGCGCCGATGACGACGCGGCCGCCCGCGCGGCGCGTTGGCAGGACCTGCGCCAGGCGATCTTCGGCAACCGGCCGGTACGGGACGGAAGCGGGCTGGTGCAGCTCGACGCACCGGGACGGGCATTGGACGCCTCCCTGGTGCCGGTCGCCATCCGGCTGACCCGCACGGAAGGGATCAAGGGCGTCTACCTGGTCATCGACAACAATCCCTCGCCACTGGCGGCGCATGTCACCTTCGGGCCGGAGGCCGATCCGCACGCGCTGCGGCTGCGGGTGCGGGTCAACGACTACACCGACATGCATGCCGTCGCCGAGACCGCCGACGGCACGCTCTATGCCGTGGCGCGCTACGTGAAGGCGGCCGGCGGCTGCTCGGCGCCGGCCGGACCGGATGACGAGGCGGCACTGCGCGATCTCGGCCGGATGAAGCTGCGCCTGGCCGGCGGCTTTGCCACCGACCGGCCGGTCGAGGCGACGCTGATGATCCGGCATCCGAACTTCAACGGCATGCAGATGAACCAGCTTACCCGCCTCTACACCCCGGCCCGCTACATCCAGACGATCGACGTTGCCTACGATGGCGGGCGGGTGTTCCACATGGACACCGACATCTCGCTGGCGAGCGACCCGGTGATCGGCTTCGGCTTCCTGCCGACGGAAAAGGGCGTGATGCAGGTGGTGGCGAAGGACAGCAAGGACACGGTGTTCCGGCACAGCTTCCCGCTGCCGCCGCCGGCCACCTGACGGTCCTTGCCGACTCGACGCATCGTCCTCGCAGCGCCGCTGCTGCTCGCCGCCGCGCCGGAGCATGTGCCGGAACCGCGGGGCATCTGGCGTGGGCCGGTGCACGGGCCGGTGCCGGCCACGCTATCCGGCGCGGTCGTGCTGGACACGCCGGCGCTGCGCCGGCTGATCGCGACGCATCACCCCGTGCTGATCGACGTCGCCAGGGCGCAGGTGCGGCCGCCGCACATGGCGCCGGACATGCCCTGGCTGCCGCTGCCGCATCGCGACATCCCCGGTAGCGTCTGGCTCCCCGGCGCGGGTAAGGGTGATCCCCCGGCCGGCCTGGTCGAAGCCTATCGCGCGCGGCTGGCGGCGCTGACCGGCGGCGACCGGGACCGATGGGTGGTCGTCTATTGCCATCCGCGCTGCTGGGAGAGCTGGAACGCCGCCAAGCGCGCAGTGCTGTTCGGCCACCGGCACGTCGCCTGGTATCCGGGTGGCATCGAGGCCTGGCAGGCCGCGCGGCTGCCGACGCAGATCGCGCGGCCGGAGTCGCTGGGCGGTGGCGCCGCGCCGGCGAACCCGGGTGTCACCGCGAGCGACCCGCCCTGAGCCCGAGCCGCGGCTCGGCGCCGTCTCGGCCAGGCCCGGCTTCGCCCGGTCGAGCGGGTTCGAACCGCTGCCATACCGACCCTTGGCGCGGCCGGGCTCTGCCCATACCCTGCCGCGATGCCGGACAGCGCGATTCAGGCCTCGGTCTGCCCCCATGACTGCCCCTCCGCTTGCGCCCTGGAGGTGCAGGTGCTCGAGGGCGGCCGCATCGGCGCGATCCACGGGGCGAAGGCGAACGACTACACGGCCGGGGTGATCTGCGCCAAGGTCGCGCGCTACGCCGAGCGCATCAACCACCCCGACCGGCTGACCCAGCCGCTGCTGCGCACCGGGCCCAAGGGCTCCGGCCAGTTCCGCCCGATCGGCTGGGACGAGGCGCTGGACCGCGTCGCCGGTGCCTTCACCGAGGCGACGGCACGCCACGGCAGCGAAGCCGTGTGGCCCTATTACTACGCCGGCACGATGGGGCTGGTGCAGCGCGACGGGATCAACCGGCTGCGCCACGTGATGCGCTATTCCGGCCAGCGCCGAACGATCTGCACCGCCGTCGCCGAGTCCGGCTGGATGGCCGGCGTCGGCGCCGGCCACGGCACCGATCCGCGCGAGATGGCGGAGTCCGACCTGATCGTGATGTGGGGCGGCAATCCGGTCGCGACCCAGGTCCATGTCATGACCCAGGTCGCGCACGCCCGGAAGCAGCGCGGCGCCCGGTTCGTGGTGATCGATCCCTACCGCACCGGCACGGCCGAGGTCGCCGATCGGCACCTGGCGCCGCGACCCGGCACCGACGGCGCGCTCGCCTGCGCCGTGATGCATGTCGCCTTCCGCGACGGTTTCGCCGACCGCGCCTACATGGCGCGCTACACGGATTGCCCGGAGGCGCTGGAGCAGCATCTCGCGACCCGCACGCCGGATTGGGCCGCGTCGATCACCGGCCTCGCAGTCGCCGAGATCGAGGCCTTCGCGCGGCTCTACGCCTCGACGCCGCGCAGCTACATCCGCGTCGGCTTCGGCTTCTCGCGGAGCCGCAACGGCGCGGCCAATCTGCACGCGGTGACCTGCCTGCCCGCCGTGACCGGCGCCTGGCAGCATCGCGGCGGCGGCGCGTTCTGGTCCAACCGCAGCATCTATCACTGGGACAAGGCGCTGATCGACGGGGCGCATATGTGCGATCCGTCGATCCGCCTCATGGACATGAGCCGCATCGGCGCGGTGCTGACCGGCGATCGCAGCGAGCTCGGCGACGGCCCGCCGGTCACCGCGATGCTGATCCAGAACACCAATCCGATCGCGGTCGCGCCCAATTCCAATCGCGTGCGCCGCGGCTTCGCGCGCGACGACCTGTTCGTCTGCGTGCACGAGCAGTTCCTGACCGACACCGCGCGCGTCGCCGACCTCGTGCTGCCGGCGACGATGTTCCTCGAGCACGACGATCTCTACGAGGCCGGCGGCCACCCCTACCTGCAGGTCGGCCGCAAGCTGGTCGAGCCGCCGCCGGGCTGCCGCTCCAATCACGAGGTGCTGCAGGGCCTGGCTGAGCGCCTCGGCGCCCGGCATCCGGGCTTCGCGATGACGGCGATGGAGCTGGTCGACGCGACGCTGCGCCGTTCCGGCTGGCCGGATGCGGCGACCGTGCTGGCGCGGCGCTGGATCGACGCGCAGCCGGATTTCGCCGCGAGCCATTTCCTCACCGGCTTCGGCCATCCGGACGGACGGTTCCGCTTCGCGCCCGACTGGGCCGCGATCGGCCCGCACCATCAGGCCATGCCGCGCCTGCCGGATCACATGGCGGCGATCGACGCCGCCAGCGCCGCGTGCCCGTTCCGCCTGGTCACCGCCCCGGCGCGGCAATTCCTGAACTCGACCTTCACCGAGACGTCGGGCAGCCGCCGCCGCGAGCGCCGTCCGACCGTGCTGCTGCATCCGGCCGACGCGCGGCACCTCGGCATCGGCGAGGGCGACCGGGTGCGGCTCGGCAATGCCCGCGGCACGGTGCTGCTGCACGCCCGCCTGTTCGACGGCATGCAGCCTGGCGTGCTGGTCGCCGAAAGCATCTGGCCCCCGGCCGACCACGAGGACGGCATCGGGATCAATGCGCTGACCGGCGACGATCCGGCCCCGCCGG
>DATJSJ010000122.1:0-38996 GCA_035504175.1 Acetobacteraceae bacterium | reverse complement strand
ATTTCGCTCTAGTGTCCCGATCGTGAAATTCGCTGCAGCGAATTTCACGTGAATCGGGCCACTAAACCATTGAATCTAGTGTGATTCAGATTCGGAAATTCACGATATGAAATATCGCGAATTTCCGAATCATCACACTAGCCGGGCTCGAGCTCGGTCGCGGCAAGCCCCTCGGTCGCCATCACCAGGGCGGAATGGTCGCGATCCGCCCCGCCATGCGCCACGCAGGCGCTGAACATCTGCTGCACCACGGCGGTGCTGGGCAGGGCAACGCCAAGCTCACGCGCCGCGGCGAGCGCGAGGTTCAGATCCTTCTGGTGCAGCCGGATGCGGAAGCCGGGGTCGAAGGTCCGCTTCAGCATGCGTTCGCCATGCACTTCGAGTATGCGCGAGCTGGCGAACCCGCCCATCAGCGCCTCCCGCACCCGCGCCGGATCGGCCCCAGCTTTTGCCGCAAACACAAGCGCTTCCGAGACGGCCTGCAGATTCAGCGCGACAACGATCTGGTTCGCGACCTTGCAGGTCTGCCCGTCACCATTGCTGGTCCCGACATGCGTGATGTTGCGTCCCATGAGCTGCAGCAGCGGCAACGCCTGCTGGAACGCCGCCTCCGGCCCGCCCGCCATGATGCTGAGCGTGCCCTGTTTCGCGCCGACCTCGCCGCCCGAGACCGGCGCGTCCAGGTAGTCGCCGCCGCGCTCGCGGATGCGCGCGGCGAAGGATTTGGTCGCGATCGGGCTGATCGAGGACATGTCGATCACCAGCGCGCCGGGCCGGAGCCCGGCCGCGACACCCCCCTCGCCGAACAGCACCTGCGCCACGTCCGGGGTGTCGGGCACCATCAGGATCACGATCTCGGCGCCGGACGCGACCGCCTGTGCGCTGGCCACCACCGTCGCGGCCTCGCGCAGCTCGGGCGTGAGGCTCGGCCGGTCGGGCACGATCAGCGCGTGGCCGGCGCGATGCAGGTTGAGCGCCATCGGGCGCCCCATGATCCCGAGACCGATGAACCCGATCCGCATAGGCGCCTCCCGTCATGTCGCTGATTGCCGGTCGGCGGCTATTCACACGCCGAACCGCTGCCGCCAGGCGAGTCCGGCCACGGTCTCTCCCGCCGGCCGGTATTCCAGGCCGATCCAACCCTGATAGCCGAGCCCGTCGATGCGCGGGAACAGGAAGTCCCAGCCGATCTCTCCGGTTCCCGGCTCGTGCCGGTCCGGCACGTCGGCCGCCTGCATGTGCGCGATCACCGGCATGAACCGCTCCATCCGGCGGCTCAGATCGCCCTCGGTGATCTGGCAATGGTAGATGTCGAATTGCAGCCCGACCCGGTCCGGGCCGAGCGCCTCGGCGATCGCCGCGCCCTGCTCCACCGTGTGCAGCAGGTAGCGCGGCATGTCGCGGTGGTTGATCGGCTCGATCGCCAGCCGCACGCCGGCGGCGGTCGCCTGCTCCGCCGCCCAGGCGAGATTGGCGACATACAGCGCCGCCGCGGTCTCGCGCGCGACCCCGGCCGGGGCAAGCCCGGCCATGCAATGCACCAGCCGGCAGCCGAGGGCGGCAGCGTAGTCGAGGCCGCGCCTGACGCCGTCGCGGAACTCGGCCTGCCGCCCGGGCAGGCAGGCAATGCCGCGCTCGCCGGCGCCCCAGTCGCCGGGTGGCAGGTTGAACAGCACCTGGGTCAGCCCGTTCGCGGCCAGCCGGGCACGCAGCTCCGTCGCGGAGTGCTCGTAGGGGAACAGGAACTCGACCGCGGTGAAGCCGGCCTTCGCCGCGGCGTCGAACCGCTCGAGGAACGGAACCTCGTTGAACATCATGGAAAGATTGGCGCAGAGGCGCGGCATGGACTTCTCCCAACGCCCGATCCGGCAACGCTGTGCCGCCGGGGCCGCCGGTTGAACTCCCCCGGCGCTTGGACGATACCGGCGCCGCTCGTCACACGAAAGCGGGGCTCCGGAAGCCGCCAGGGGCCCGCATGAAAGCAGGGGCATGACCGCCGAACAGGTGTTGATGGCCATTCTGGTGGGCGGACTGGCGATCGGCTGCGCCTACATCCTCTACCCGTTCTTCTCGGCGATCCTCTGGGCCGCGATCCTGGTGTTCTGCACCTGGCCGGTGTTCGAGTGGCTGCGCCTGCACCTGCGCCTGCCGCGCAGTGCCGCGGCGCTCACCATGGTCCTGGTCACCACCATCGTCCTGGTGCTGCCGCTGGCGCTGGCGGCACCGGGCGGGGCGGAGGACGTGAACAGCCTGCGGCACTCGCTCAATTCGCTGCTGCTGGGCGGGCTGCCGCCGGCGCCGCACTGGCTCGGCGACGTGCCGCTGATCGGCCCGCCGATCGCCGATTACTGGAACACCTGGTCGGCCGATGTCAGCGCCATGGAGCGTTTCTTCAGACCATATATCGGCATGATCGCCGAGGCCGGGCTGTCGCTGCTGCTCGGCATCGCCGGCGGCGTCGTGCATTTCGTCATGGCGCTGTTCATCGCCTTCTTCTTCTGGATCTCCGGCGAATCGATGATGGGGCAGCTTTACTCCATCCTGCGCCGCATCGCCGGCGACCAGGCCGACCGGCTGATCGCCGTCACCGCGACGACCGTGCGCGGCACGGTGTACGGCATCCTCGGCACCGCGCTGGTCCAGGGCATCCTGACCGGCACCGGGCTCTGGATCGCCGGCGTGCCGCGGCCGCTGCTGCTCGGGGCGCTGGCCGGGCTGATCGCGGTGCTGCCGATCGGCGCGCCGGTGGTGTGGATTCCGGCCAGCCTCTGGCTGATGGGCAGCGGCCATATGGGCCGGGGCATCTTTCTCGCGATCTGGGGCACGGTGCTGGTCTCCGGCGCCGACCACCTGATCCGGCCGTATTTCATCGCCCGCGGCGCGAGGATCCCCTTCCTGCTGACCGTGCTCGGTGTGCTCGGCGGCACGCTCGCCTTCGGCGTACTCGGCATCTTCCTGGGGCCGGTGCTGCTTGGCGTCGGCTTCAGCCTGGTCGGCGAGTTCGCCCGCGCCGGCGAACGCCGGCAGGTGAGTTCCGCCTGGCGATGACGCTGGCCCCCGCCGGAGACTTGCGCCCGGTCGGGTGAAATGCCGCGCGCCGCGGCGGCCGCCCGTCGCCGTGCGGCATCTCGACGCATCGTTCCTGGCCCGCTATGAGTTCGCCGACGGGGGACAGGGGTGACAGGATGCGTGCCATCGCACGGCTTGTCGGGCTGGCGGTCGTCGCGGTTGGGATGACCGGCCTGGCCGGTTGCGGTCCGACCGCCGAGGAGCAGCGGGCGATGGATCAGCAGCGTTGTTACGGCTACGGGTTTCAGCCCGGCAGCGAGGCCTTCGCCAACTGCCTGATGAAGACGGAGCAGCACCGCGAGGCACAGCAGGCGGCCGACCGGCGCGCCTGGCAGGCCCAGCAGGCGGCGCAACAGGCGGCGCAGCAGCAGCAGGCGCAGGCGGCGGCGCAGAAGGGGAGCGCCGGCGGCAGCAGCAGTTCGTCGTCCGGCTTCTCAATGCCTGACATGAGCGGGATGAAGTGCACCAGCACGAGCACCACCTCCGGCAGCTCCAACAACAGCACCACCACGACGAACACGAGCTGCCACAACTGAACCGGCCCGCTTCCCACCCGATCGGCTGCGGATGCGGCCGCGTGCGGGCGGTTCACCTCTCGCGCGCCGGTCGTCGCGACCTTCGGAGCGGGCGGGCAGGGCTCTAACCCATTGTCTGAGAACATGATTCACGCTTCCGGCGATTCCGCCTCCAGCGATCATGCTCTAGCGGCCGGGACCGGCCACCCTGCGGAACGGATCGGCGATGCGCAGCCTTTCCTCAAGTACCTGGCCGTGCTGCATGTCCTCCGACCACAGCCGGTCGCAGCCTGCCTCCAGCGCGGCGGCGACGATCATTGCATCGTAGGTGGAAAACCCGTAGCGCTCGGCGAGGCGCAGCCCGGTTTCGTGGGTCTCGACTGTCAGCGGCTGCACGGTCAGCAGGCCGCGCAGCGTGTCGAGAAAGCCGCGCGTCTCGGCCCAGGACAGCCGCATCTTCCGCCGCGCGACATTGGCCAGTTCGTTCAGCACCTGCACGCTGATCGCGCCGCCCGCGGCGAGCAGCGCCTCCGCCCGGTCGGCCTTCGCCGCGTCGCCCGACGCCAGGTAGATCAGGACGTTGGTGTCGAAGAAGTCAGCGGGCATTCGCCTCGTCGCGATCGAATTTGAAATCGGCGGGCAGGCGGCCGCGGAAGCCGCGCAGGCGTCGGATCAGTTCCTCGCGCCCGGGCTTGCGGGCAACGCCGAAGCGGCGCGTTTCCTCGACATGGATCTCGATCTCGTCGCCTTCCCGCAGCGCCAGTGCGTCCACCACCGCGGCGGGAAGCCGGACGGCGAGGCTGTTGCCCCATTTCGCGACCTGCATGGCAACCTCCTCTGGATAGACGTCATGCCCAATGTATATCCGCGCCTCTCCGGCCGCAAGGATCGGGCGTCGGGCCGACGTCGACCGAAGCGCCGTGTCCGGAGGTCGCACCGGTGCGGCGCGCCTCAATCCGCCGCCAGCGCCACCAGGTAGTTGACCGCCAGGTCCTGCGTCGTCCGCCAGCCGCCGCGCACCGGGTCGGGCGTGAGCCCGGTGCTGGCCGCGACCCGCAGCCCCGCCGCCCGCGCCCAGGCGGCGAGCTCGGCGGGGGTCGGAAAGCGTCGCCAGTCATGCGTGCCCGCCGGCAACAACCGCAGCACGTATTCGGCACCGATCTTGGCCAGCAGCAGCGATCGCAGCGTGCGGTTCAAGGTCGAGACCACGAGCACGCCGCCGGGCTCGACCAGCCCGGCCAGGACGCGCAGGAACGCCGCCGGGTCCGGCACGTGCTCGATCACTTCCAGCGCGGTCACCGCCGTGAAGCGGCGCCCCTCGGCGGCCAGCGCCTCCGGCGCGGCGACGCGATAGGCGAGGTCGAGCCTCTCCCCGGCGCCCCGCATCCGCGCGGCATGGGCCTCGGCGGCGGCGATCGCCTCGGCCGCCGGGTCGATCCCGAGCACCGCATGGCCGCGCCGGGCCAGCGCCTCGGCGGCGAGCCCGGCGCCGCAGCCGACATCCAGCAGCGCGACGCGCCGGTCGGCGAAGCGGCGCGCGAGCTGCGCCTCGATCCAGCCGATCCGCGCCGGGTTCATGCTGTGCAGCGGCCGCATCGGCCCGCGCGGGTCCCACCAGCGTGCGGCGAGCGCGTCGAAGCGCGCCACCTCCGCCGTCGAGACGGTCGCCGCCGAGCCCGCCATCATTGCCATGAAGCCCCTGCGCGCGAGGCCGGGCGGGGGCGCAGGCGCGCGTCTTGCCCTGCTCCGTTCCGGCCAGTATGGACCGCCACCTCGACCGCTACCCTGGGGCGATGTCCGCGCGGCCGCAACCCCGCTCGCGCGATCGTCCGGAGCGGGACGGCAGAGGGCGTGAATCGCTCGCATGGACAAGGGCGTGGCGTATCACCGGCACGCCGGTGGTGCGCCGCGATGGACGGGAATGGCCCGCATCGTGATGAAATTCGGCGGCACCTCCGTCGCCGACCTGGACCGCATCCGCAACGTCGCCAGCCGCGTCGCGCGCGAGGTCGCCGCCGGCAACGAGGTGGCCGTCGTGGTCTCCGCCATGGCCGGGGTCACCAACCAGCTCGTGCAATGGTGCCAGGCGCTGTCGCCGCTGTACGACGCGCGCGAATACGACGCCGTCGTGGCGACCGGCGAGCAGGTGACCAGCGGGCTGCTCGCGATCGCCCTGCACGATCGCGGCGTCGACGCCCGCTCCTGGGCCGGATGGCAGGTGCCGATCCGCACCGATGACGCGCACGGCAAGGCGCGGATCGACGCCATCGCCGGCGAGGCGCTGCGGGCGCGGATGCGCGCGGGCCAGGTGCCGGTGGTCGCCGGCTTCCAGGGTCTCGGACCCGATCAGCGCATCACCACGCTCGGCCGTGGCGGCTCCGATACCTCGGCGGTGGCGCTGGCCGCGGCGTTGGCGGCGGAGCGCTGCGACATCTACACCGACGTCGACGGCATCTACACCACCGACCCGCGCATCGTGCCGCGCGCCCGTAAGCTCGGCCGTATCGCCTACGAGGAAATGCTCGAGCTCGCCTCGGTCGGCGCCAAGGTGCTGCAGACCCGCAGCGTCGAGCTGGCGATGAAGGAGCGGGTGCGCATTCAGGTGCTGTCGAGCTTCACCGATGCGCCGGCGGATGCGATTCCTGGTACGCTGGTCGTGGACGAGGACGAGATCGTGGAGAAAGAGGTCGTATCGGGCATTGCCTACTCGCGCGACGAGGCGAAGATCACGCTGCGCCACGTGCCGGACCGGCCGGGGGTCGCCGCCTCGGTGTTCGGGCCGCTCTCGGCCGCCAGCGTCAATGTCGACATGATCGTGCAGAACGTCTCGGCCGAGGGCACCACCGACCTCACCTTCACCGTCGGCCGGGCCGATCTGCCCCGGGCGCGCGCGGTGCTGGAGGAGGTGCGCGGCGCGATCGGCTTCGCCCAGCTCATCGCCGACCCCGACGTCGCGAAGATCAGCGTCGTCGGGGTCGGCATGCGCAGCCATGCCGGCGTTGCCAACACCATGTTCCGGGCCCTGGCCGAGAAATCGATCAACATCCAGGTGATATCGACCAGTGAGATCAAGGTCAGCGTGCTGATCGGCGCCGAGTACACCGAGCTCGCCGTGCGCGCCCTGCACACCGCCTACGGCCTCGATGCCGCCTGACACCGCGATTCCCGACCCGGCGCGCCATGCGGCGCGCGCGACGCTCGACCGGCTCTGGGCGCGCGGCACGGCGTTCCTCGGCTGCCGCGTCGCGATCATGGGCGGGGCGATGAGCTGGGTCTCCGAGCGCCACCTGGTCGCGGCGATCTCGAACGCCGGCGGCTTTGGCGTGATCGCCTGCGGCTCGATGAACCCGGAGCAGCTCGCGGCCGAGATCGCCGGCACGCAGGCGCGCACCGACCGGCCGTTCGGCGTCAACCTGATCACCATGCACCCGCAGCTCGACGACCTGATCCGCGTCTGCCTCGCGGGCCGGGTCGGCCATATCGTGCTGGCCGGCGGCGTGCCGCCGGGCGGCGCGGTGCGGGCGGTGAAGGATGGCGGGGCGAAGCTGATCTGCTTCGCCCCGGCGCTGGTCTTGGCGCGCCGGCTGGTGCGATCGGGGGCGGACGCGCTGGTGATCGAGGGATCGGAGGCGGGCGGGCATATCGGCCCGGTGTCGCTGACCGTCCTCGCCCAGGAGATCCTGCCCCATATCCGCGACATCCCGGTGTTCGTCGCCGGCGGACTCGGCCGCGGCGAGGCGATCCTCGCTTATCTCGAGATGGGCGCGGCCGGGGCGCAGCTCGGCACCCGCTTCGCCGCCGCGACCGAAAGCATCGCGCATGCGCGCTTCAAGCAGGCCTTCTTCCGCGCCGCCGCGCGCGACGCGGTACCGACGCCGCAGCTTGACGAGCGGTTTCCGGTGATTCCGGTGCGCGGCCTGGCCAATGCCGGGACGCGGCTGTTCCTGGCGCACCAGGCGGAGACGGTGCGGCAGTTCCAGGCCGGCGAGCTGACGCGCGAGGCCGCACAGCTCTCGATTGAGCATTTCTGGGCCGGGGCGCTGCGCCGGGCGGTGATCGAGGGCGATGTGGAGGCGGGCTCGGTGATGGCCGGGCAATCGGTCGGCATGGTGACCGCGGAGCAGCCGACCGCCGAGATCATCGAGGAACTGGTGGCGCAGGCGGTCGACGCGTTGCTGGCGCGGCATTCCGTGACCGGGCGGAGCGGCGAGCCGGAAATCGGACCGGTGGCGATGCCGGCGGCGCGCGCCTCGCGAGCCGGCCCCGCCGCCTGAGATGACGGCGCCTCCGGCCGGCCGCGGCGACGCCGGCGGCCTCGGCGCCGCGTCGGGCCGCACTGACCGGATGCCGGCCAGCCGCCGTGTGCTCGGGCGGCTGCGCGAGACCATGGCCCGCGGGCCGGCCTCGCTCGCGGTGCTGGTGGGGCTGGTCGCGACCGAGATGGTCGCCGAGGTCTGCTCGATCTACGCCATGCGGCCGGGTGACTTGCTGGAGCTGGCCGCGACGCATGGCCTTCGCCCGGAGGCGGTCGGTCGGACCCGGCTGCGCGTGGGCGAGGGCATCGTCGGCCTGGTCGCCGCCACCGGCGAGGTGATGAACCTGCCGGACGCGCAGAACCATCCCGCCTTCGCCTACCGGCCGGAGACCGGCGAGGAGCCGTACGCGTCGCTGCTCGGCGTGCCGGTGCGGCGCGCCGGCCGCACGCTCGGCGTGCTGGCGGTGCAGAACCGCATGCCGCGCCTCTACGAGGACGACGAGGTCGAGATCGTCGAGACCGTCGCCATGCTGCTGGCCGAAGCGCTCGCGGCCGGCGGCGCGCATGACGGCGCGGAGGAGGGTCTCGGCGCTTCGATGACCCGCCAGTTCGAGGCGGCGGTACTGTCGCCCGGCGTGGTGCTGGGCCCGGTCATCGTCCTCGGCGGGGCGGCGGCGCCGCGGCGGCTGCTGGCCGAGGAACCGGAGGCCGAGCTGCGCCGGCTGAACGAGGCGGCCGAAGCGATGCGCCACGACCTCGATGCGCTGATCGCGGCCGGTCTGCCGGAGGGCGGCCCGGCGCGCGGGCGGGCCGAGATGCGTGAGGTGCTGAACGCCACGAGGCTGCTCGCCGCCGACAGCGGCTGGTTGCGTCGCGTCGCCGATGCGGTGCGCGGTGGCCTCACCGCCGAGGCCGCGGTGCATCGGGTGAGCGGCGAGCTGCAGAACCGCATCCGGCGCCTGTCCGATCCGACATTGCGCGAGCGGCTGGCGGATTTCGAGGATCTGGCCGGACGGCTGCTGGCCGCGCTCGACGGCGCCGAGGAGGAGGCCCAGGAGGTGCCGCCCGGCGCGGTCCTGGTTGCGCGGCGGCTCGGGCCGGCACAGCTTCTCGCCTGGCACGCACGCGGCATTTCCGGGCTGCTGATCGAGGAGGGCAGCCCCGCCGGCCATGCCGCGATCCTGGCGCGCACGCTGTCGTTGCCGGCGCTCGGCGACGTCCGCGGCGTCATCGCCATGGTGCAGGAAGGCGATGAGGCGGTGCTGGACGCCGATGAGGGCCGGCTGGTGCTGCGGCCGGAGGCCGATATCCGCCTGACCTATGAGCGGGCGTTGCAGGCGCGCAACGCCCGCGAGGCCGGCTGGACGGCGCTGCGCGAGCGTCCGTCGTGCACCGCCGACGGCGTTCCGTTCCGGCTGATGCTCAATATCGGGCTGCCGCTGGAGCTCGACGCGCTGACGGCGACCGGGGCCGAGGGGATCGGCCTGTTCCGCACCGAGATCGCCATGCTGGCGCGCGGCGGGGTCGCCGACATTCCGGAGCAGGTGGCGATCTATGCCCGGGTCCTGGATGCGGCGGCGGGGCGGCCGGTGGTGTTCCGCACGCTCGATCTGGGCGGCGACAAACTGCTGCCGGGGGCCTCGACGGCCGACGAGGAAAATCCGGCGATGGGCTGGCGCAGCCTGCGCATCGCGCTGGATCGCCCGGCGGTACTGCGCCGGCAGGCCCGGGCGCTGCTGCTGGCCGCTGCCGGGCGGCCGCTGACCATCATGTTCCCGATGGTCGCGACGGTGGCGGAGTTCCGCCAGGCGCGGGCGCTTGTCCTCTCGGAGGCGGAACGAATCGACCGGCCGCCGGCGCGGCTCGAGCTCGGTACCATGCTCGAGGTGCCGTCGCTGCTCTGGCAAATGCCGGCGCTGCTGGCGGAGGTCGATTTCGTCTCGATCGGCTCGAATGATCTGCTGCAATTTCTGTTTGCTGCCGATCGCGGCACCCGCGGCATCGCCGATCGCTACGACCTGCTGTCCGCGCCGGTGCTGGACATGCTGGAGGCGGTGAGCCGCGCCGCCGGGACGGCCGGCGTGCCGCTTTCGCTCTGCGGGGCGGCGGCCTCGCGCCCGCTCGAGGCGCTCACGCTCGCGGCGCTCGGCATCACCACGCTCTCCATGCCGGCCACGTCCCTGCTGCCGGTCAAGGCGCTGCTCACCGCCGCGGATCTCGGCGCCTTCCGCACCCTGCTGGCCGTGCTGCGGCGCACCGGCGCCGCCGAAGCGTCGCTGCGCGAGACGCTGCTCGCCTGGGCACAGGAGCACGCACTGCCGCTCTGATCCGACGCCGACGGAGCCGCGGCACTCGGTTACGTTTGCGCGATCAGCCGTTTCGGAACAAGCGTCTGCGGCGCATTTTTCCCAGCGATTCGCGGCCGTTTCGGCGCAGCCCCGTTGGCAAGCGACTCGGTCTCGGGTTAGATGCGGCGGCGCGGGGCAGGCGTTGGCGGGCCTGGACGGGCAGCAACGACCGGCCGCCTGAGGCGAGCATCGGACAGCGGGGGACGAACTGCCGTGCTGCACCATCGCAAGGCCAGGCTGGCGCAAGCGCGCATGCCGATGATGTCGCAAACTCAAGGCGTTGCGATGGAATATGAAACCAGTCCGGAAACCGGCGCGGCGCGGCTCGGGGGTGAGTTGCGGGCGGCGCGCGAACGGCTCGGCTGGGATCTGACGGCGGTCGCCGCCGGGCTGCGCATCCGGCTGCCGTATCTGCAGGCACTCGAGGCCGGCCGACCGGGCGACCTGCCGGGCACCGCCTATGCGATCGGCTTTCTGCGTACCTATGCCCAGGCGCTCGGGCTTGATCCCGACGCGATGGCGCGGCGCTACCGGACCGAGATCGGCGAGGTGGGACGCAAGACCGAGTTGACCTTCCCGGCGCCGGTGCCCGAGCGGGGCGTGCCGGCCGGGGCGCTCGCCCTGCTCGGCCTCGTCCTCGCGATCGGCGCCTATGTCGGCTGGTACCGCTACAGCGGCAGCGGCAATGACGCCGCCAATACGATCCCGCCGGTACCGGCGCGCCTGGCGGAGCACGCCGCGCCTGCCGCGATCCCGTCGCCGCAGGTCGCGACCGTGCTGCCGCCGCCGTCCAGCGAGCCGCAGCCGCAGCCGCAGGTGCCGTCCTACACGCCCCCGGACATCCCGCCGAGCCAGGCCGCCGCGGCGATGCGCGAGCCGGCGCCGAATGCGGCAGCCTCGGGCGCGGCCGTAGCCCCGTCGGCCGGCGACGGGTCGGCGACCATCCCGCCGGCAGCCCCGGCGCAGCCCGGCGGTACAGCCACCGCGCCGGGCACGGCGGTGGCCAGCGCCGCCGCCCTCCCGCCGCCGCGCGACGTCTCGCCGGGCCAGGCCGCCGCCGCCTCGTTACCGCCTGGCGCCGCCGACGCGGCCGGCAATCAGGGCCAGATCCTGCTGCGGGCGACCGCCGATTCCTGGGTGCAGGTGCGGCAGAAATCCGGACCGGTGCTGCTCAGTCGCATCCTGCGCGCCGGCGACACCTGGACCGTGCCGGCCGACAAGCCGCAGCTGCTTCTGACCACCGGCAATGCCGGCGGCACGGAGCTGGTGGTGGACGGGGTGGCGACGGCGCCGCTCGGCAGCAACGGCGCCGTGCGGCGTGACCTGCCGCTCAGTGCGGACGCGATCCGCGCCGGCAAGCTGTTGCCGCCCGGCACCTCGACGGCACACGCCGCTCCGCAATAGAAGAGCGGCGGTGGAAGCGGCACCGCCGGTTCCCATCTCCCGGCTGATCAGCGTCACGGGACGCAAGACCCGGTGGCGCGGATCGCCGCGACTTACAACCCGGGCCCGCCGGAGCAGACGCGCATGAGCTACCGCCCCTATCAGCACATCGAACGCCGGCGCTCGCGGCAGATCCATGTCGGCCGCGTGCCGGTCGGCGGCGACGCGCCGATCACCGTGCAGACCATGACCAACACGCTGACGACGGACGTCCCGGCGACGATCGCGCAGATCCGGCGGGCGGAGATCGCCGGGGTCGATATCGTCCGCGTCTCCTGCCCCGACCAGGAGAGCGCGCTGGCGCTGCGCGAGATCGTGCCCGAGGTCGGCGTGCCGATCGTCGCCGACATCCATTTCCACTACAAACGCGCGATCGAGGCGGCCGAGAGCGGCGCCGCCTGCCTGCGCATCAATCCGGGCAATATCGGCAACATGGAGCGGGTGCGCGAGGTGATCCGTGCCGCCCGCGACCACGGCTGCTCCATGCGCATCGGGGTCAATGCCGGCAGCCTGGAGCGCCACCTGCTGGAGAAATACGGCGAGCCCAATCCCGAGGCGCTGGTCGAGAGCGCGCTGGAGCACGCCCGCATCCTGCAGGACAACGATTTCCACGACTTCAAGATCAGCGTGAAGGCGTCCGACGTGTTCCTCGCCGTCGCCGCCTACCAGCAGCTCGCCGAGGTCTGCGATCACCCGCTGCATATCGGCATCACCGAGGCGGGCGGGCGACGCACCGGCACGGTGAAGAGCGCGATCGGGCTCGGCAACCTGCTCTGGGCCGGGATCGGCGACACGGTCCGCGTCTCGCTCTCGGCTGAGCCGGAGGAGGAGGTGCATGTCGGCTGGGAGCTGCTGAAATCGCTCGGCATCCGGCATCGCGGCGTGAAGATCGTCTCCTGTCCGTCCTGTGCGCGGCAGGGCTTCGACGTGATCCGGACCGTGGCGACGCTGGAGGAGCGGCTGGCGCATATCGAGACGCCGATCACCCTCTCGATCATCGGCTGCGTCGTGAACGGGCCGGGCGAGGCGCTGATGACCGATATCGGGCTGACCGGCGGCGGCGCCGGGCGGCACATGGTCTACCGCGCCGGGCGGCAGGACCATCCGGTGGAGGCGGAGCGGATGGTCGATCACATTGTCGAGCTGGTCGAGACCCGCGCGGCCGCGATCAAGGCGGGTGAGGTCAAAGCCGCGGCCGAGTAGGCTGCGTCCACGCCACGCCCGCTCCGGGCGCGGCGCCGCCGACAGGCCGGCGCGCCTTTGATCGGCGCGGGTAACGATGGGGTTACATACTCCCATCTATTCCGACGCCACGTTCCGCTCTACACGCGCTAGTCTGGACAACACGCCGAGGTCTGGGTGTCGCTGATCCGCCCGCGGCGGGCGAGGCGGGCCACGCGCGGGACGGTTCCTCGGAGACGCCATGGGGCAGACATCCGCTCTGCGCGCGCCGGTTGCCCGCTCGATCGCTGATCGCGCGCTTGCCTGGCGGCTCCTGGCGCTCCTGGCGATCGCCGCGTTCTACCTGCTGCTGCCCAACAACCGGCCGGATTTCAGCCCGTACGACGCCGAGGATGCCGAGGTCTATGTCGGACTGAGTTGGGCGCTGACGCACGGGCTCGGCTACACCCGCAGCCTGATCCCGGGCCAGTTCGTGCCGCACACCACCTTCCCGCCCGGGATGGCGCTGCTGTTGGCGCCGGCGACGATGTTCACCGGCCTGCCGCTGCCATGGTGGCTGGTCAAGCTGCCGATCATTGCCACCGCGCTGCTCGGCGTCCTGTTCGCCTGGTTCTATGTCCGGCGCATCACCGGCCGCACCGGTGCGGCCGATGCCGCGGCCCTGCTGCTGGCGTCCAACCCGTACTACTGGGACTTCGGCCACCTGGCGCTGTCGGAAGTGCCGACCACCGTCTGGGCGATCGGCGGCGTGCTGATGGTCGATCTGATCTGGGCCGAGCGGCGTCCGCGTCTGTGGCAGGCCGGGCTCGCCGGTTTCGTCGCTGGGTTCGGCATGCTGGTGAAGGGGTCGCTGCTCGGCCTGGCGCTGGCGCCGCTCGGTTTTCTCGTGGAGCGGCGCGGCACACGGCTCGATCGGGCCGGGCAGATCCGTGCCTGGCTGGTCTACGCCGCGGCCTTCGTCACCTGGTTCCTGGCCTGGATGCTGCGCAATCGCGGCATCCACGCCGATCTGGGGTTCGACGGGATCAACCAGATCCGCATGCTGTTCGCCCACGACCCGGTCAATCCGGCCAGCCCGCTGATGACGCCGGTCGAGGTGGCGCGCAACGCGCTCGACTCGCTGATGCATCGAATCATCTATCGCGTGCCGCAGGAACTCCTGCCCTGGCTCTGGACCCGGGCGCTGGAACGCCTGCCTGCCGCCTTCCTCGTCGCCGCGGTCCTGACCGCCGTGATCGCGCTGCTGGCGGTTCCGGTGCGCCGGGTGGGCGTGCCGCTGTTCCTGGTGATCGCGCCGATGGCGGCGCTGCTGGTCCTGTACGCCTGGGGCGCCGGCACGCGCTTCTGGGTGCCGGTGACTCTGCTGACCCTGTTGCTGCTGGTGGCCAGACTTTATCCCTGGGTTGCGGCCTGGAAGCGGCCGGCGCGGAGCCTGTTTGCAGCGGCGCTGGCGATTGTCTGCGCGACCAGCCTGCTCGCTTATGTCGTGCGCTTCGAGCGCCATCCGTTGGCGGCGGGATCGGACGATCTGCTGGCGCTGTTTGCCAGGATCCGTGCCATGCCGGATCCGCCGCCGGCCCTGCTGACCTATCATGCGACTGCCTACACCCTGATCACGGGCCTGCCGGCGCCGCTGACCGTGCCGGGTATCGGGCTTCTGCCCCGTTACACGCACCTGATCTCGCGTGCGGGCCATCCGGTCTATCCGCCGAGCGAGGCGCCGCCACGCGGCGCGGCGTTGCTCTCGGCGATCGGGCCGTGGCAGCTCTATGCCTTGCCGCGACCGATGACGCTGGCGGCGATACGCGACGGCGATGCCCGCTCCGGCTCCCACCCGATCGGGGCGGCGCAGGGCGGCGCGGTACGGGGCGGCATCGGCGCCGCGCCCTGAATCGCGACGATCTCCGGCACCGCGCGGTCACCCGGATCGCGTCAAGGATCCGTCGCGGGTGCGGAACCATATCTGGCCGAGACGGGAAGTCGTTTCGGTTGTATTCTCATCGCCGGCTGCGAGGCGCAGCAACGCGGATTCCCGGATGATGCGCAACGGCGTCCCCCTGATCTGCCTCGGCGCACTGCTCTGCCTGGCCGCGGCGCCGCCGTCGGAGCAACCTGCCTTCCCTGGCCAGGGCGAGCCGCCGCGCACGGCGGCGGATGCATCGTCGCTCATGGCAATGCTGTATGGCGCTCGCGATCCGAACGATGTCTCCTACCGGGGCGGCGAGGCGTGCCGCGAGCGGCCGTGTCCGGTTCGCCTGCTGGCGCAGTCGACCTGGACGGCAGCGGATGGCGAGGCCCGCTGGCTTCTGGTCATGGCGGCCGAACCGATCAATGCGCCGCAAGCAACGGAGGCGCTTCTCGGCATCGCCCAGTTGCGCCACGACGCGGCCGGCTGGGTCCTCGAGGCAGGCTCGCCCGTGGTCGCCGAGGCCGGCAGTTATGGGATCGCGCCGCAGGCTACGATCGTCGATGCCGGAAGCATCGGCCGCGGCGTCGCGACGATCGACAGCGACATGCACCAGGGCGTCGCGGAATCGGGCTGGGACCTGTACCTGCCGGTCGCGGGGCATTTCACGCGCGTATTGGCCCTGGGCGATGGCAAGGACAGTTCCGGCCAGTGCTCCCGGGACGACGCCGCATGCTGGCGGGCCGCCGATCCGCTCAACTTCCACCTGACCGACTACGCCGCCGCCGTCGCGGTGATACCCGATGCCGCGGGCGGGGTGGACGTCTCCCAGGTGATCACCAGCCTGCCGCCCGGGCGACATGTCGAGGCGGTGAAACGCTGGCATATCGACGGCTCCGGTACGGTGCAGGAACAGTCCGGCGGCCGCTGAGTCGCACGCCGCAACACGGAAACTTGCGTTTCGGGAACGGAATTTTTTCGACATAATTCGGGGTCGGCAACCGATGGCCGGGCCATGTCGAGAACGCTCGCTTTTCTGCCTGCCGTCGCGGCGCTCGCGGCATGCGCGACGGTCGGCTTTCAGGATCCGGCGCAGCGCGCCCAGGCGCTGGCGGCGTTCAGCAACGGCGAGGCCGTGCTGGCCTGCGGGGTCGGGATCAATTGCATGGTGGCGTGGGACGCCGCGCGGCCGGGCGCGCAGAACCTCGCACGAGTACAGCGCTGGTACGATCTGGCCGAGGTCGTGATCGCGGCCGGCTACGACGAGGACTTGCCCTGGTACTATCTCGGTGTGGCGGCGCAGGGACTTGGCGAGTACGCCGCGGCCCGGACGTACTATGATCGCGCCGTCCGCGATTCACTGGTTGGCGGCCTGTACGCCTGCAACCGCCCCGAACTCGGCGTCGATTTTTGTGACGGGGTGAACCTGCCCGATGCGGCGCAGCTCGCGATGGCGTCCCTGCCCGAGCCGGTCGCGCATCATGTCCACCACGCGGTGCGCCACGCGGCCGTGCACAAGCCTGCCCCGGCATCCTCGCCGACCGTCGCCCCGTCGCCCGCGTGGGTCGCCCCGGTCGCGACGCCCGCCGCGCCGGCGCCGGCCTCCTCGTCCGGCGGCTGGGTTGCGCCCGTGCCAGGCGGGACGGCGACGCCATGACCCGCCGGAGAGCGGGCGACCTGCGGTTGCGCGCATGGCGACCGCGGGCAAGCGGGGCAGCTTCCGGGGCAGCGGCGGCAATCCTGGTGGCGGTGGTCTCGCTCCCCGCAATGGCGGAGACGCTTCCGCCGGGTCCGGCTTCGGCGCCGGTCGGGCCGCCGGTCGTCGTGACGACCCCGGCCCCCGCCGGGACAGCAACGACGGTCTCGCCGGCGCTGCCGGGCGAGCCGGGGCCGGCGGCATCGGTCGAGGCGCCTGCGCCTGCCTTGGCCGCCGGCAATGCGTCCCAAGCCACGACGCCGCCCCCGCCCCCGGTGGCGCCATCCGGGCCGGCGACGGCGGCGGCGGACGCGCCATCGTCCATGCCTGTTGCTCCCGACCGTCAGCCGGCAGCGGCGCCCGCCGGGCCGGCAGCCGAAGCGGCGAACCCATCCCCGCCGATGTCCCTCCCGCCCGACGACCGCCTGCCGGTGACCATACCTGCCGCGGGCTCCGTCGAAATGCAGCCGACGCAACCCGCGACGGCGTCCGTCTCGACCCCGCCGTCCGCCATCCCGGCGATCGTCGCGGCGCCGGTCACGGGCACTGGACCGATGGCTCCTTCCTCACCGGCCACGACGCCAGCCAGCGAACCGCAGCCGGGGGCCGGTCGGGACCTGGCAACCTCCCGGCCCGTTGCCCCGGCGTCGTCGCCAGCCCCTGCGGGGGTTGCCTGGCCCGAGCCCGGCCCGCCAGGAAATTCGGAGAAGGCGGTGGCAACAGGCCCGGCCGCAGCGTCGCCGCGGATGCAGGCGACGCCCGATGAGCGTCCCCCGATCGCCGCCGGCGTGGGTACCGCGGCTGTGCCGGCTCCGACGCAGCCGGGCGCCGCCGCTTCGGCGCTTCCGGGACGTTCGCTGCCGGCGTTGGGCGGGACGCCCGCGTCCTCCGCGGTTCCGCAACCGGGGCCGCCCCGACCCCCGCAGGCCGTTGTCGGCGTAACGATCACCGCGAGCCCGGCTGCGGCCGCAGCGCCCCGTATCTCCGACTGGATCAATCGCGATGTTGCCGCCAGTGCGGAGACGGACGTGTTTGCCGCGCCGGCGGACGGCGCGCCGGCCGCAAGCCATCTGAGCCCGGGTGCCAGCGTCCGCGTGATCGGCGTGGTCGCGGGACAGCCGTTCCTGCAGCTCAGGCTGCCTGACAACAGCCTCGGATACGTTCGCCTGGGTGCGCTGCCTGGTGTCGCCGGAGCGGCGTCCACGCCGCCGGCGGTCGCCGCCAGGTCCGCCCTGTCGGGCCCTGCGATCGTCTACGACACCGCAACGCTTACGGTCGATGGCCGGCCGGTGCTGCTCTGGAGCGTCGAGGGCATCGCCGGTCAACCGGCGGAGGTGATGCAGCAATTCATCGTTGCCCGGGGCGACACCGTCTCCTGCACGCCCAAGACCCCCGACAACTACATCTGCCGGCTGCCGGACGGCACCGATCTGGCCATGGCGGCGCTGGTGAACGGCGCGGCGCGGGTCGAGCCCGATGCTCCCGAGGCCTACCAGGTGCAGGAGCGGGCGGCGCGGGACAATCGTCGGGGAATCTGGGCGACCGCGTCGATGATGGTCACGACGACGTCCTCGACCCCGCTGCCCGTCTACGGTCCCTATGCGATCGCCCTTCCGCCGCCGGCCTATGTCGTGGTGCCGGGCCCCGACGGACTGGCCTTCATCGACGGCGCGCCGGTCGCGATCGTCGACGGTGGCGACGTCGACGTCGATTACGACGGCCCGCTCGGTTGGGGCTATTGGGATCACTGGCATCACTGGCATGGCGCGCCGGAGGCATGGCGCCACCATCTCGAGCACCTCTACCCGCACGGCATGGGCTTCCATCCCGGCCACTATCACGGGGAATTCGGGGGAGCGCATTTCGGTCCGCATCTCGGCGCCGAGGCCTTCATGCATGGCGCGGCGCGGCCGCCGGGTATGCCGGGCGGGTATGGATACCACCCGCCGGGCGCCGGGTTTGGCATGCACGGCCCGACCGCAATGCGAGGGTTCACCCAGGCCTATGGCCGGCCGGCGTCGATGCCCCGATTTGGCGCGCCGATGGGCGGCTTCGCGCGGCAGCCGGCGACGGCCTCCTTCTTCTCCCGGGGCGCGGCCTTCCACGGCACGGCGGCCCCGATGATGCGCGCGCCGTCACAGTCCTTCCATTTTTCCGCTCCGGCGCATTTTTCCGCCCCGGCGAGATCCTGCAGCAAGCATTGCTGAGGGCGACGCGCCTCCCGCCTCCTGCAGGGCCCGCGGCGGGGTGAGCCGCCGGGCGGGCGGCCCGTCGCGCTGATGGCGGGGCTCCGCTACAAGCCGGGCATGACCCCCCTGCAACCGCCCCGCGGCACGCGCGACCTCATCGGCGAGGAGCACCGCCGCCACCGCCACGTCATCGACACCGCCCGCCGCGTCGCCGCGACCTATGGTCTCGAGGAATGGGCAACGCCGATCTTCGAGGACACGCGCGTCTTTGCCCGCTCGCTGGGCGAGACGTCCGACGTCGTCACCAAGGAGATGTACACCTTCCCCGATCGCGGCGGCGACAGCCTGACCCTGCGCCCGGAGGCCACCGCCGGCATCTGCCGCGCGCTGGTGTCGAACGGGCTGACCCAGTCGTTGCCGCAGAAGGTGTTCTACGCCGGGCCGATGTTCCGCTACGAGCGGCCGCAGAAGGGGCGCTACCGGCAGTTCCACCAGATCGATGCGGAGATCCTCGGCGCCGCCGAGCCGCTGGCCGATGCCGAGATAATCGCCTGCGGCTGGGACATCCTCGCTGCGCTCGGCGTCGCCGCCGATACGACGCTCGAACTCAACACGCTGGGCGACGCGGACAGTCGCACCGCCTATCGCGCGGCGCTGGTCGCGTATTTCGCCGACCACCGCGCCGCCCTTTCCGAGGACAGCCGGCTGCGGCTCGACCGCAACCCGCTGCGCATCCTCGACAGCAAGGATGCGGGCGACCGCGCGATCGTCGCCGACGCGCCGACGATCGGCGCGCACCTGACCGCGGCGGCGGCCGAGTTCTACGCCGCGGTGCAGGCGCATCTCGGCCGGCTCGGCGTGCCGTTCCGGGAGAACCCGCGCATCGTCCGCGGGCTCGACTACTACAGCCACACCGCGTTCGAATTCGTCACCGACCGGCTCGGCGCCCAGGGAACGGTGATGGGCGGCGGCCGTTATGACGGGCTGGTCGCCGAGATGGGTGGCCCCGATACGCCCGCCGTCGGCTGGGCGGCGGGGGTGGAGCGGCTCGCCATGCTGCTCGATGTGGCGCCCGAGGCGCCGGCGCCGGTCGCGATCATTCCGGTGGGCGAGGTGGCGGAGGCGCGGGCGATCGATCTGATGCAGACGCTGCGCCATGCCGGCATCCGGGCGGAGATGGCGTATCGCGGCAATCTCCGCCGCCGCATGGAGCGCGCCAACCGCATCGGCGCCCGCGCCGCGGTGATCCTGGGCGAGGCGGAAGTCGCGAACGACACCGTCCAGCTTAAGGACCTGGCCAGCGGCGTGCAGGAGGCGGTGCCGGTTCCCGAGCTGCCCGACCGGCTCGGTCTGCCCGACCGGCTCGGTCTGCGGGGTGGTCTCGGCGTGGGCGGCGACGAACCGGGGGGACCGGCCGCCGATCCCACGGCATGACGCCGTTCGACGCCAAGCTCGACCGTATCGTCGCGCGCGCCGAGGAATTGCAGGCGCTGCTCGCCGGCGGCGCCACCGGCGAGGGTTTCGCGCGCGCGTCCAAGGAACTCTCCGAGCTCGAGCCGGTGGTCGCGCGCATCGGCGAACTGCGCGGCGCCGAGCAGGCGGTGGCCGAGGCGGAGGCGATGCTGGCCGACCCGGAGATGCGCGAGCTGGCCGAGCCGGAGCTGCGGGCGCTGCAGGAGCGCCTGCCGGCGCTGCAGCACGAGATCCGTGTCGCGCTGCTGCCGCGCGACGAGGCGGATGAGCGCAGCGCCATTCTCGAGATCCGTCCGGCCGCCGGCGGCGACGAGGCGGCGCTGTTCGCGGCCCAGCTTTTCGCGATCTATCAGCGCTACGCCGAGGCGCGGGGCTGGCGCTTCGAGATCCTGGATTATTCCGACACCGAGCTCGGCGGACTGAAGGAGGGGATTGCCGAGATCACCGGCCGCGGCGTGTTCGCGCGGCTCAAGTTCGAAAGCGGTGTGCACCGGGTGCAGCGCGTGCCGGCGACCGAGAGCCAGGGGCGGATCCACACGTCGACCGTCACCGTCGCGGTGCTGCCGGAGGCGGAGGAGGTGGACGTGCAGGTCAACGAGGGTGACCTGCGCATCGACGTCTATCGCGCCTCTGGCGCCGGCGGCCAGCACGTCAACAAGACCGAGAGTGCCGTGCGCATCACCCACCTGCCGACCGGTATCGTGGTCGCGATGCAGGAGGAGAAGAGCCAGCACAAGAACCGGGCCAAGGCGATGAAGATCCTCCGCGCCCGGCTCTACGAGCAGCAGCGCGCCTCGCTGCACGCGACCCGCGCCGCCGACCGGCGCGCCCAGGTCGGCACCGGCGACCGGTCGGAGCGGATCCGCACCTACAATTTCCCACAGGGGCGGGTGTCGGATCACCGAATCAACCTGACGCTCTACAAGATCGACCGGGTGATGCAGGGCGATTTGGACGAGTTCATCGACGCGCTGACGGCCGAGGACCAGGCGGCGCGGCTTGCCGCCCAGGAGTGATGTCGCCGGCAGGCCTCGTGGCCGGCAGTCAGTGCGTGCGGCCGCGCCCGGTCTTCGCCTGCAGGGCATCGATTCGCTTCGACGCCTCCGCCTTGGTCAGGCCGGGCTCGATCGTCTCGCCCGCCTCATCGCACAGCGTCCGGAGATAGGAGGCCTGGGCGCCGGTCATCGACTCGTCGCCCGTGGTCCAGTCATCCGGGTCCTTGACCGTGTTGCCCGGCGCCCCGGACGGAGCGTCCTGACCGGCCGGCGCGTTGCCCTGGTGGCTATGGCGTTGCCTGCTCATGCCGCAACAACGCCGCTGTTCCCGTTAGGTTCCAGGCACCAAAGTTGCGACGGCGTCCTGGCGTGGGTGTCGGCCCCGGCGGGAGCGGGACGCTATCCGGCAGTCGAGGCGTTTCCCTTGCGCGTCTTGCTTCTGCCGAAATTCAGGCGGTGGTTCGCGCGCCCATCATCGCGGCGAAGGCGCGCGACCCCTTGCCGCCAGGGCGAGTGCGGGCGGGCGGAAGCTGGTCTCCACCGCCGTGGCGATGCCGGATCCCGACCGGGCATGGCGCCAATCCTCGACCATGATGCGAATGCTGAGCCCGAGCACGGTGCAGCCGATCGTGATCGCTGAGGCGATTTCGGTGAGCGACATCGGCGGAGGTGGCAGGTGGTGCATGGACTCGCGATTCCCTGTCCGGGGGGGGTGTCTGCCCATTTATTGCCACAATCCTGCCCGGCTCAAGCCTTAATGCGCGCCAGACGTCATTTTCAGACGGGGGTGTGGCAGGTTTCGGTTGGGAACCTATCTTCTCGTCCGGACCGGGCAGCGGCCATGAGCCACTTCACACCCGGCGCGCCGAGGGATTCAGGCCGACTGAGTCTCGGCCGGAAACCCTCTGGCCCAACCTTTGAGAGCGCGATTCACGCCTCCGGCGTTTCCGCCGCCAGCGATCACGCTCTGGCGCCCCGGGCCGGTGGCGACCGGGGCGGCGGGTCAGGAGACCACCGGCGTGCAGCCGGGTCCCTGCTCGATCTCGACCCGGGTCGGCAGCCGGCCCGGGGTGGCGTCGCCGAGGTAGAAATGCGTGAAGCCGACGGTCAGCGCCGCGAAAGTGCGCCCGTCCGGATCGAAGATCGTGCCGGTGGTGTCGACCCGCCGCGACTCCACCGAGCCATCCGGGGTCCGCACCAGCACGCGGCCACACATGGCATATTCATAGCTGGCGGCGGCGGGCAGGGTGACGGTGAGCGCATCCTGCGGATGGGCGGCGTCGAGGCGGAAGTTTCCGGCCAGCTTGCGATCGATGTAGATCGCGACGCTCTCCTCGACCTCGCGCCGGTCCATGCCGTCGGTGATGCGGAAGCTGACCGTGCCGCCGGTCGGATCCCCCGACGGCGCCGGGGTCGTGGCGGCAGCGGGGAGGACGCCGAGTGCGGTCGCGACGGTGAAGGCGAGGAGATGACAGCGCATCGGCGGACCTTTTCTGTCGAATCCGCCTCAGCATGCGGGGCCGGCGGTTGACGGAGTCAATGCCGATCACGGCTCGGACGGCCCGGCCGGACAGCGTCGCCGCCCAAGTGCAGGATGCCGCCATGCAGCTGCGTGCCGCCGGTATCGAGCGGCCACGGCTGGAGGCAAGGCTGCTGCTGGCGCATGCGCTTGGCGTGGGCCAGGAGGCGCTCCTCCGCGACCCCGGGCGGCCGGTGCCGATCCCGGCGTTTCGGGCGCTGGTCGCCCGGCGCGCGGCCCACGAGCCGCTGGCGCTGATCCTGGGGCGGCGGGAGTTCTGGAGCCTCGATCTCCGCGTCGCCCCGGCGACGCTGGTTCCGCGACCCGACACCGAGACGCTGGTCGAGGCGGCGCTCGCGGCCTTTCCGGACCGTGACGCGGTCCGCCGCGTGCTCGATCTCGGCACCGGCACCGGTGCGCTGCTGCTTGCGGCACTGACCGAGTTTCCGGCCGCCTGGGGCATCGGGGTCGACCGGGTGCCGGCGGCGGCGGGTCTCGCGGCCGCGAACGCGGCACGGACCGGGCTCGCCGCGCGCGCCGGCTTCCTGTGCGGCAACTGGGCGGACGCGCTCGCCGGCCGGTTCGACCTGGTGCTGTGCAATCCGCCCTACATCCCGACCGACGCGCTGGCCGGCCTGATGCCGGAGGTGGCGCGGTTCGAACCGCGCCTCGCGCTGGACGGCGGCGGGGACGGGCTCGAAGCCTATCGCGCGGTCGTCGCGGCGCTGCCGCGGTTGCTTGAAGCGGCGGGGGTTGCGGTGCTGGAGCTCGGCGCAGGACAGGCGGAGTCGGTCGCCGGCCTGGCAAGGGCGCTGGGGCTTGCGGTTGTATGCGAACGTGCCGATTTGTCCGGTATCCCGCGCGCTCTCTCGCTGCGGGCGGCGCCGGCGAAAAAACCGTTTGGCAGACCGCCCACCTGAGACTAGCTTGCGCGGGCGCGGACCGGCTGCCTGCCACGACTGGAGGGCCGGACGTCCCGGCGTCGTACGCGATGCGTCGCACGGTGTTCGGGGTGCCGCGTGGAAGCCAACGTTGCCGACTTGATTCCTTGGGTCCAGGCCCGGGCGGGGCAGTGCGCCGCCCGCGGGTCAGGGACGGGCGGCAAACAGGAAAGTGCTGCGACAAACAGATGAACATGAAACGCATGCGCGGCCGCAACCATCGCGGCTCCGGGGGCGGGGGCGGCGGCATCCGGCATCACAACGGGAACATCCCGCTGAACCGCAACCACGTGTTCGACAGCAATGGGCCGGACATGCGGATCCGCGGCACCGCCCAGCAGCTGTTCGAGAAATATCTTCAGCTCGGGCGCGACGCGACCAGCTCCGGCGACCGCGTGATGGCGGAGAGCTACTTCCAGCACGCCGAGCACTACTTCCGCATCCTCAATGCGATGACCCAGGCGGCGCAGCAGGGCCAGCCGGGCAACGGCCAGCCCGGTCCGAATGGCCAGCGGCGTCATCTCGGCGACGGGGAGGAAGGCGGGGAGGCCGGCCCGGCCGGCACGGGCGAGCAGCCGGCGGCGGAGCCGCGCGAGATCCGTATCGCCGCCGCGCCGCCGGAGAGCTGAGCCGCCGCTTTCCGTCAGTCGCGGTCGAGCGCCGCGCGGAGGCGTCGCCCGTGCGGTGTCGCCGGGTCGATCAGCGCGCTGCGCAGGAAGAGGTCGATCAGCACCAGGCTGACGTTGAACTTGAAGTCGTCGGTGTCGCGCACCGTCGCGAGCGCGCGCGACAGCGGCCAGAGCTCGAAGCCGGCAACCTCGCCGTCGACCGGCACCGGCTGGAACGAATCCGGCAGGTCGAGATCGTAGCAGTCGAGCCGGTCACGCCTGAGGCCCTCCGGGCGGTCCATCGCATAGCTGAGCGTCGTCGCGAGCCGGGCGGTACGGGCGAGCGCCGGGGGGATACCCGCCTCCTCCTGCGCCTCCTTGACCAGGGTCTCGGCCGCGGTCAGGCCGGCGGGCACGCCGCCCGCGACCAGGTGGTCGAGCTTGCCCGGATCCATCGCCTTGTCCGCCGCCCGCCGCGCCACCCAGAGGAAAAGCCGATCGCCCCGTCGCACCAGCCCGTTGACGTGCACGCCGTCGGCCTGGATGCCGAGGGTCGGCAGGGCGCCGCGATCCACCGTCGCCAGCACGCGGCCGGCATTAGGGCCGCCCGGATCGGCACGCACGTCGAACCGCTCGCCGCGGTGCCAGAGGTGCCCGGCCTTGGTCAGCGCCGCGGTGATGCGCTCGAAGGACGCGGCATCGGCGATGCACACGGCGGCGCCCTCGCGGCTCCCGCCGAGCCGCTCGATCTCGGCCGCCAGGTCGGGGCGCACCCAGCCGATCGGATCGGCGCCGAGGCGGAGCCGCAGCCGCCCGCCCGGCAGCACCGCGTTGTGGCAGGCCTCGACGTGGCGCATCAGTGCTTGCATGACACGCGCATAGCGAATCGCTGCCCGGCTGCGTAGCCCGCGTGCCGGAACCGTTGCCTTTGCCTCGCCCCGCCGCCAAATCCCGCCGCATGTCCGTGCCCGCCGACGCCTCCGTGCCGCCCGTGCCGCGTTCAACCTGGCAGACCATCCGCGCGCTGCTGCCCTATCTGTGGCCGAAGGGCGAGCCGATGGCGCGGGTGCGCGTCGTGCTCGCCTTCCTGTGCCTGGCCGCCGCCAAGTTCGCGACCGTCTACGTGCCGCTGGTCTACAGCCGCGCGGTCGATGCGCTGGCGCCGAAAGGCCCGGCTGCGATGCTGGCGGTGCCGGTGGCGCTGATCGTTTCCTACGGCCTGCTGCGGGTCGCGTCCTCCGGGTTCGGCGAACTGCGCGATGCGCTGTTTGCCGCGGTGCAGCAGCGCACCGTGCGCAAGGTGGGGCTGCGCACCTTCCAGCACGTGCACCGGCTGTCGCTGCGCTTCCATCTCGATCGCCACACCGGCGGCCTGGCACGGGCGATCGACCGCGGCACCAACGGCATCGAAGCGGTGCTGCGGCTGGCCGTGTTCAACATCATCCCGACGATTTTCGAGCTGCTGCTGGTCACCGCGATTCTGTGGCGGATGTTCGACTGGCGCTTCGCCGCACTGACCTTCGGCGCCGTGGCGCTCTACATGACCTTCACGCTGCTGTTCACCAACTGGCGGATCCGCTTTCGCCGGGCGATGAACGACATCGACAGCGAGGCGCAATCCAAGGCCGTGGACAGCCTGCTGAACTACGAGACGGTCAAGTATTTCGGCAACGAGGCGCATGAGGCGCGGCGCTTCGATGACGCGCTGGCGCGCTACGAGCGTGCCGCGGTGCGCAGCCAGGTGTCGCTGAACATGCTGAATCTCGGCCAGGCGGCGATCATCGCGCTGGGCCTGGCGCTGATCATGCTGATGGCGGCGCAGGGCGTGCAGGCCGGCACGATGACGGTCGGCAAGTTCGTGCTGGTCAATACGTATCTGATGCAGCTGTACCAGCCGCTGAACTTCCTCGGCTTCGTCTATCGCGAGATCCGCCAGGGGCTGGTGGACATGGAGCAGATGTTCCGCCTGATGGCGGTGGGACAGGAGGTGCGGGACAAGCCGGGGGCGGCGGTGCTGCCGCGGCATCTCGCACAGGCCTCGGCGGGATCGGTGGTGTTCGAGGAGGTGCGGTTCGGCTACGCGCCGGCGCGCGAGATCCTGCACGGCATCGGCTTCATCGCGCCGGCGGGGTGCAAGCTTGCGATCGTCGGCCCGACCGGGGCCGGCAAGTCGACGATCTCGCGGCTGCTGTTCCGCTTCTATGACGTGACCGGCGGGCGCATCCTGATCGACGGGCACGACATCCGCGACGTGACGCAGGACAGCCTGCGCGACGCGATCGGGGTGGTGCCGCAGGACACCGTGCTGTTCAACGACACGATCCGCTACAACATCGCCTATGGCCGCCCGGGTGCCAGCCAGGCGGAGATCGAGCATGCGGCACGGGTCGCGCAGGTGCATGAGTTCGTGCTGCGGCTTCCCGAGGGATACGATACCATCGTCGGCGAGCGCGGCCTGAAGCTGTCCGGCGGCGAGAAGCAGCGCGTGGCGATCGCGCGGACCGTGCTGAAGGACCCGCGCATCCTGATCCTGGACGAGGCGACTTCGGCGCTCGACACGCGGACCGAGCAGGAGATCCAGGTGGCGCTGCGCGCGGTCGCCGCCGATCGCACCACACTGGTGATCGCGCATCGTCTGTCCACCGTGGTCGATGCCGATGAGATCATCGTGCTGGTCGATGGCCGCATCGCGGAGCGTGGCACGCATGCGATGCTGCTGGCGCGGGACGGCGTCTATGCCGGGATGTGGAGTGTTCAGGCGGAGCAGGAGGAAGCGCTGCTGGCCGTCGATCCCGTGCCGGCCCAGTGAAGGCCGGCCCAATGCGGGTGGGGGTCCGGGGCGGGGGTTCGCGACCGGGCCGGCAGGAAACGATTTCGGTGGGGTTCAATCGGGCCGCGGGCGCGCTATCTGTGCAGCACCCGGCAGGGGACGGCGCGCTGTCCGGGGGCGCAGGCGACCAGGAGAGCCGATGATGCCCATTGATCCCGATCCCGAGCTGGATGGCCTGGAGTCGGAGACGCCGTTTGGCCCCGTTCCGGCGGAGCTGGCGCAGGCCGGGGCGGTCGTGGACCGGGCGATTGAGCACATGCTGGGCCAGCGCCTGAGCGGGCTCGCGATTGCCTCGGCCCTGCTGGGTGGCTCGCTGGGATTGCTGGCGCGGACGATGGGTGACGAGGCGATCGTCCAGGTGCTGCGCAACGCCATGGCTTCGGTCCGGTCCGGCGATCTGCGCGAGCCGGAGGAGGATCTGCCCGGCGGGCATGCTTGACGTCGCGGGGCGGCTCCGCCATAAGCCCGGCCTCACTGCGTCGCCGGAGCGGCGCGATTGTCGTTGCCCGGTTCTGATCGAGGTTTTCCGTCTCATGTCCCGTCGCTGCGAGATCACCGGCAAGACCGTGCTGACCGGCAACAATGTCAGTCATGCCAACAACAAGACGCGCCGGCGTTTCCTGCCCAATCTGCAGACGACGTCGCTGTTGTCGGATGTGCTGGGCGCCCCGGTGCGGTTGCGTCTATCGACGCGGGCGATCCGCACGATCGAGCACAATGGCGGCCTGGATGCGTTTCTGCTCGGCACGCCCGACCGCAATCTGCCGGTCGAGGCCCGCACGTTGAAGCGTCGTATCGCCCGCACCCAGGCCAAGCGCGCCAGCGCTTAGAGCGTTTCAGGCTGACCGTGTCAGCCTGAAACGCTCTAAGCTACTGTTTGAAAGCATCATTCACGCTTCCGGCGTTTCCGCCTCCAGCGATCATGCTTCAAGTCCGGGGTCTGCAAAGGGCTGAGCCCTTTGCCGGGGTTTCAGCGGCGGAGCCCCTGACCTTTCTTCGACGGCAGCCCGATGACGATGCCTTCCCGTAGCGTTTGCGGATCGTACGGCGTGCGCGCGAACACGGTTCGGACCATGGGCGCGAAGGTTTCCAGCGGCTCGTTCGGGTAGCTGCCGTCGAACGAGGCCTGGTCCCAGCGTTCGCAGAAGTCGACGCAGGAGTTGAAGTAGGGGCTGTCGCGGTAGCGTTCGCGCTCCTCCGGATCCCACCCGTAATGCTGCGCGTAGTAGATCATCTGGAAGGCGCCGTGGTGGGCGACGACCCAGGTGCATTCCTCGCGCAGGTACGGTCGCAGCAATTCGGCGGCGAACCGGTCGTGGTTCTGTGGCGCGAGGCCGTCGCCGATATCGTGCAGCAGGGCGGCGACGATCCAGTCGGTATCGGCGCCGTCACGCAATGCACGGGTTGCAGTCTGCAGGGCATGGCCGAGCCGGGTCACCTGGTAGCCGTCGAGCGTGTCGGATTCCTGCGCTGCGAGTTCGCGCAGGACGCGGTCGGCGGTGCGGGCGATGAAGGGGCGTTCCAGCTCGCGCAGCAGCAGGTAGTCGTCGCGCGTGCCGTCCTTCATGGCGCCGAAGCTCACGGTGGGCATGGTCTTTTCCCTCGTGCGAGGCCGGTTCAGATTACCAGTGCCGCGCGTTCGGCGCTGGCGCGCGCCCAGGCGAGGCCGGCATCCTCGTCGAAGAGTTCGGCGAGTTTTTTCATCATGGTGCCGCCGAGCTCCTCGGCGTCGACGATGGTGACGGCGCGGCGGTAGTAGCGGGTGACGTCGTGGCCGATGCCGATTGCGATCAGCTCGACCAGGTCGCGGCCTTCGATGTCGCGGATCGCCTCGCGCAGGTGGCGTTCGAGATAGTTGCCGGGATTGACCGAGAGGGTGCTGTCGTCGACCGGCGCGCCGTCGCTGATCACCATCAGGATGCGCCGGCGTTCCGCCCGCGCCATGAGGCGGCGATAGGCCCAGAGCAGCGCCTCGCCGTCGATGTTCTCCTTGAGCAGGCCTTCGCGCAGCATCAGACCGAGATTGCGCCGCGCGCGGCGCCAGGGCGCGTCGGCCGCCTTGTAGACGATGTGGCGCAGATCGTTCAGCCGACCGGGATTGCGCGGCTTGCCGTCCTGCACCCAGCGCTCGCGGCTCTGCCCGCCCTTCCAGGCGCGGGTGGTGAACCCGAGCACTTCGACCTTCACCGCGCAGCGTTCCAGGGTGCGCGCGAGGATGTCGCCGCACATCGCGGCGACGGTGATCGGCCGGCCGCGCATCGAGCCGGAATTGTCGATCAGCAGAGTGACGACGGTGTCGCGGAATTCGGTTTCGCGCTCGCGCTTGTAGGAGAGCGAGTGCAGCGGGTTGACGACGACGCGGGCGAGCCGGCCGACGTCGAGCAGCCCCTCCTCTAGATCGAACTCCCAGGCGCGCTGCTGCTGCGCCAGGAGCCGGCGCTGCAGCCGGTTGGCGAGCTTGGAGACGACGCTTTGCAGGTGTTGGAGCTGCTGGTCGAGCTGCTGGCGCAGGCGGGCGAGCTCGTCCGGGTCGCAGAGATCCTCAGCGCCCACCTCCTCGTCGAAGGCGCGGGAGTAGGCGTGGTAGTGGGTCTCGAGCCGCTCGGGCTCGCGGTCGCGGCGCGGCTGCGGCCCGCCGGGCCGATCGTCGCCCTCGGCGGCGACCGCCTCCTCGTCCTCGCCGGTCTCGCCCTGGTCCTCGGCGTCGCTCTCGGTCGCGTCGGGCGAGGCACCGAGCAGGCTCTGTTCCTCCGAGTCCGACTTGCCCTCGCCCTCCTGGGCGTTGTCCTGGGCGCCGGACTGCTCGCCCTGCTCGGATTCGTCCTCGGACGGTTCCGGCTCCGCCTCGACCTCGGCCTCGGCGAGATCGAGGGCGGCGAGCAGGCGGCGGGCGGCGCCGGTGAAGGCGGCCTGGTCGTCCTGCGAGGCGGCCATCTCCGCCAGCGCCGCGTCGGCGGCATCGCCCAGGGTAGAGCGCCACTGGTCCAGCACGCGGTGCAGCGGGCCGTGGGTGGCCTCGCCCGACATGCGTTCCCGCGCCAGCAGGGCCAGGGCCGCGTGCGCGGGCATCTGGTCCTTGCGCGTCATACGGTCGTAGCCCTCGGCCTCGCATTCCTCGGTCAGCCGGGCACGGAGATTGGCGGCGACGCCGGCCATGTGCCGGGCGCCGACCACCTCGACGCGCGCCTGTTCCAGCGCGTCGTAGACGTCCTTGGCCTCGCGCCGGGCCGGGGCGCGGGCGGCGTGCAACGCGTCGTCGTGCAAGCGCAGCCGCAGCGCCAGGCTGTCGGCGGCGCCGCGCAGGCGTGCAACCTCGGCCGGCGGCAGGGCGCGGGTGGGGAGCGGCAGGCGGGCGCGCTTGCCGGCCAGGCCGGACGGGCCGGGCTGGAAGGCGACCTGCACGTCCGGCTCGGCCGCCAGGGCGCGGAGCGCGCCGGCGGTGGCGCGCTTGAACTCCTCGGACCGGGTCGGGTCGTTGCGGCCGCTCATGGCCGGCGCGGTCGCGGAGTTCGCGCGCCGGCGTTCGTCTGCAGGGCCGGCGGCATCCCCGGACCGCCGGCGCGGGACGGCAATCCGCCGGTCACACCGGCTTGCGCACCAGGTTGCCGGTGGGCAGATCCTGGTTGAAGCAGCGCTGATAATACTCGGCGACCGTGGCGCGCTCGGCTTCGTCGCACTTGTTCAGGAAGGTGAGGCGGAAGGCGAAGCCGATATCACCGAAGATGCGCGTGTTCTCCGCCCAGGTGATCACGGTGCGCGGCGACATCACGGTCGAAATGTCGCCGTTGATGAAGCCGGCGCGCGTGAGGTCCGCGAGTGCCACCATGCTCTCGATGCGCTTGCGCTCGGCGGCGTCGCGGCGGTCGATGCCGAGCTTGGCGATGACGATCTCGGTTTCCTGCGCGTGCGGCAGGTAGTTCAGCGTGGCGACGATGTTCCAGCGGTCCATCTGGCCCTGATTGATCTGCTGGGTGCCGTGATAGAGGCCGGTGGTGTCGCCCAGTCCGACCGTGTTGGTGGTGGAGAACAGGCGGAAGGACGGGTGCGGCCGGATCACCCGGTTCTGATCGAGCAGGGTCAGCCGGCCTTCGACCTCGAGCACGCGCTGGATCACGAACATCACGTCGGGGCGGCCGGCATCATATTCGTCGAACACGAGGGCGCAGGCGTTCTGCAGCGCCCAGGGCAGGATGCCCTCGCGGAATTCGGTGACCTGCTTGCCGTCCTTCAGGACGATCGCGTCCTTGCCGATCAGGTCGATGCGGCTGATGTGGCTGTCGAGGTTGATGCGGATGCAGGGCCAGTTCAGCCGCGCCGCGACCTGCTCGATATGCGTCGACTTGCCGGTGCCGTGATAGCCCTGGATCATGACGCGGCGGTTGTGGGCGAAGCCGGCGACGATCGCGAGCGTGGTGTCGCGGTCGAAGCGGTAGGCGTCGTCGACATCCGGCACATGCTCGGTGCGGACGGAGAAGGCAGGCGCCTCCATGTTCGTATCGATGCCGAAGGCTTCGCGTACGCGCACGCTGGCATCCGGCAGATCGATCGCCGAGGTCGGTGCCGGGCGGGCGTCGGCGAGGGTGGCAACCTTATTCATCAACCGGGCGGTCCTGTTCCTGTCGGGATGGGACATTTAGCCCCGAGCCGGGCGGCGGCGGAAGTTCACCCGGCTTCCGCCATCGGGTTCTGCGTGGCCGGGCGGGCGGTGAGGACGTTTCGCACCGAGGCGTAGGCGAGATTGATTGTCTTCAGCCGTTCCTCGGCGGTGCGGTCGCCGCCATTCGCGTCCGGGTGATGACGCTTGGCCAATTCCTTGTATCGGGCCTTCACCTCGTCGATCGTGACCGGCCATTCAAGGCCGAGTGTCGCGAGCGGCTGGCGCAGTTCCGCCGGCGCATCCTCGCCGGCGGGGCTGCGCCGCGCACGGCCGCTCGCGAGAATATGCAGCGGGTCGCGCAGCATTTCCTCGTCGAAATACTGGCCGCCGAGCCGGCCGAGCGGCCAGGTCGGTCGCTGCCAGGCGGTATCCGCCCGAAGCTGCGCCTCGATCTCGCCCGGCGTCATGCCCTTGTAATAGTCCCAGGACGCATTGTAGGCGCGTACGTGGTCGAGGCAGAACCAGTAATAGTCAGTGAGCGTCTGTCGCGAGCGGGGGGCGCGGTATTCCCCCGGGCGCGGGCAGTCGCCCATATCGCAGAGTCGTCCCGGCGCGGCCGGGTCGGGCGCGAAGGCCCGTGGTCGCGTGGCGCGGCGGGTCATGGCACAGTTATGTGCGCCGCGGCGCCCGACGGGCAAGGGGCGTGGCGGTGCGAGGAGGGTGGTCATGAGCGGCACGCAGTCCAGGGCGGCACGGCTGCGTGCGGTGCTGCAGGCGGCGTTTCAGCCGGTGCGGCTCGACGTCACCGATGACAGTTTCAGGCATGCCGGGCATAGCGGTGCGCGGCCGGAGGGGGAGACGCATTTCTCCGTGCTGCTGGTGAGCGGGGCGTTTCGCGGCCAGAATCGGGTCGAGCGGGCGCGGCGCGTGCACGCGGCGCTGGAGGCGGAATTCGGCAGCGGGCTGCATGCGCTGGGCCTGACACTGCGCACGCCGGAGGAGGAACGGACGGCGACCGGTTGAGTCTGGTCGCCGACACGGTCGGCGACGGGCTGAGTCCTGTCGCCGACCGTGTCGGCGTGGCAAGGTCGCGGCAGCAGGGGGGCATCGTCGGATGGCCGGGGCAGTGGAGATGGACGCCGTCGACCGCGCCATCCTGCGCCTGATCGCGCGCGACGCGACGCTGTCGCTGGCGCAGATCGCCAGCGAGGTCGGGCTGACGGCGACGCCGTGCTGGAAGCGGATCCGGCGGCTGGAGCAGGCCGGGGTGATCCTGCGCCGGGTGGCGGTGCTGGATCCGGACCGGCTGGGGCTGCCGGTCTCGGTCTTCGTCGGCGTGGAGACGGCGGATCATTCGGCGGAATGGCTGGAGCGTTTTGCCGGGCTGGTGGCGGAGATGCCGGAGATCGTCGAGGCGTGGCGGATGAGCGGGGACGTGGACTATCTGCTGCATGTGGTGGTACCGGACATCAACGCCTACGACGCATTCTACCGTAGGTTGATCGGGGCGGTGCGGCTGCGCAATGTGACCAGCCGGTTTGCGATGGAGCGGATGAAGGCGGCGCCGTATCCGGTCTAGTTTTTTAGACAAAAAATCAGATTACAAAACGCGCCGGAAACGGTATTTTAATGGAGTTTTGATGGCATGTGCCAGATCAGCAAATGGGGGCACACCTTTGCACATGAGTCGGTTGATCAATCGTAACGTCATTGCCAATCGCGGCCGCACCAGTATGCGGCTGGAGCCCGAGCTCTGGGAGGCCCTGAACGAGGTCTGCCAGCGCGAGAATATCGGGCCCAGCGAGCTGGTGCGCCGCATCGAGCAGCGGGCCGTGGGTGGTCGCACCAGCGCCATCCGTGTGTTTTTGCTGCAGTATTTTCGGGACGCCGCGACCGATCAGGGTCACGCCGCGGCCGGGCATGGTGCCCGGGAGGTGGCACTGAGCGCCTGAAGCCGGGTCGACCGGCGCGCGTCCCGGACGGGCCCGATCGGGGCCCGGAGGGTTGGGTGTGTCTCGCTACGCCCCTCCGCCCGGCCTGCCGGGCGGACCGTCGCGCGCGCGTCCGGAAAGTCCGTGTGGCCATGGTCAGCATGAGGCACCGTTTCGCAGGGAACGGCGCCGCACCGCGTACAGCGCCCGCCGGGGTGAGCCTGGCGCGGCCCGATCACTTCGGCGCGAAACCAATCTGCGCCCTTGTTCCATGATCAAATACATCAACCAGCCTGGTTCCGGCCCGGTCGTGTTCAACCCGCCGCCGCGTCGGCCTGCCGGCCAGGCACCCGGCCAGCCACGGGCGGGCGGAGGCTCTCGCGCGCCCGCCAGTTCGCCTCGCTCCAGCCATGGCAGGTGTTCAGCAGCACCGGCGGCGCCTCATCCGACCCGCCTTCCCGACGAGGCCGGGCGCTGTAGGTGGTCTGGAACGCCACCGTCGCGATCTGCTGCAGCAGCTCACGCAGGTGCGTGCAGCTTTCGGTCACGCCGATTCGCGCCGCCGCCTCCTTGAGAAATCCGCGCCCGATCTGCAGCCCGGCCAGCCGGGCGTAGTTCGCCGCGGCGCCCCCGCAGGCGGCGAAGGGCGTGTCATCCATTGCCGCCTCGAAGGCGATGATGCGCAGCCCGGCATCCACGGTCATGCGCATCGTCATGCCGTGCAGCCGGGTACCGGGCTCCAGCCAGCGTCCGTCGGACAGCGCGAAGCCGTAGCTCTTGGTGTCGCCGAGTTCCGCCTCGATGTCGAACAGCCCGTCGGCGCGGCGATAGCCGTGCAGCCGGATCTCGCGCCGGTGCAAGAGGTCGCGGTCGGCGGGCGGGCTCAAGGGCATGGCAATCTCCGGCTGGCCTCGCTGCTGCGGTGCAGCGCGGTTGATATGGAGGCTGCCGGCTTCCGCCACCAGCCCGGACCGCGGCGGACATGGGCGGAACGATCCCGCGGCTGGTTTGAGGCCGGGCGAAGCTGTGCCATGGTTCCAACGCAGCGATAGGCGTTCCCGTCGGCAACGAAGCCCGGGCGCCGCATCCGCCAATCAGCGGCCGCGAATGGCCGCTGTGCTCCGCGCAGGGGAGCGACAGCGCCCAGGGAGGCAACACATGATCAGGAAACGCACTCTTCTCGCCGGCTCGGCGGCAATCGGGCTCGCGGCGCCGTTCGTCGCGAAAGCGGCGGCGAAGCAGCGGGTGTATTACTGGGTGTCGCACGGCTCGCCGGCCGACCCGGTCTGGACCTATTTCCTGCAGGGCGCACAGATCTGGGCCACCGACACCGGGCAGACGGTGAAGACCTCCTTCCACAGCGGCGACGTGCCGTCGCAGCAGGAAGCGGTGCGCGAGGCGATCGCCGCCAAGGCCGACGGCATCGTCACCACCAGCCCCGATCCCGGCAGCATGGTCAAGCTGGTCGCAGAGGCGCAGGAAGCCAAGATTCCGATCGTCAACTTCAACACGCCCGATCCGTCGGCGCATTTCGACGCCTATGTCGGCGGCAACAACATCGTGTTCGGCCACAACTGGGCCGAGTACCTGGTGCAGCACAAGCTGGTCAAAGGCGGCGATTTCGTCTGGCTGCCGGTCGAGGTGCTCGGCGCGACCTACGGCGTGCAGGAGGAACAGGGGATCTCGAGCGTCCTCAAGCCGCTGGGCGTCACCTGGGAGGTGACCGGCAACACGCTCGACCAGGCGACGGTGATCAGCCGCATGGTCGAGTACCTGACCGCGCACCGCACCAAGATCAAGGCGATCATCGGACTCGGCGATCTGGTCACCGGCAGCATCAAGCGGGTGTTCGACCAGGCCGGCGTCGCCAAGGGCTCGATCCCGGTGATCGGCTGGGGCAACTCGCTCGACACGGTGCACGAGGTGCTGACCGGCTATGTCAATGCCGCGCAATGGCAGGCGCCGCAGGGCACGAGCTACATGGCGCTGTCAGTGGCGGCGATGGAGGCGAGCGGTTTCCCGGCGGGCTTCAACATCATCACCGGCCAGCTCTATGACGCCAGCAACGCGAAGGTGTACGAGCAGCTCCTCTCGACCAAGTAGTCGCCGGTCCGATCGTCGCCGTCCCCGGCCGCGCGCCGATCCGGCCGGGGGTTGGCCCGCACGGCGCGGCGCGCGGTCGGGCCGCGCCGGCCAGCGGGTGCGGCTGCGCGGCCGGCCGGGAATGTTCCACCGATGAAGCAGCGGAGCCGGGCGATGTCGAACCGCGCCTCAGGCCTGGCCGATCCGGAGGCGGCGACGCCACGGCGGCCCGGGATTCTGCACCTGTTCACCAAGCCGGAATTCGGCCCGTTCGTGCTGCTGGTGATCGAGCTCGTGGCCTTCGACAGCCTGCAGCCGCTCTATCTCTCGCCGATCAACATCAGCAATATCCTCGACTTCACGGTCGAGCTCGGCCTGATCGCGCTGCCGACGACGCTGCTGATGATCGCCGGCGAGTTCGACCTCTCGGTCGGCTCGGTATTCGGGTTTTCCGCCGTGCTGATGTGGATCCTGTTCAACAGCGGCGTCGCCTCGCTCGGCGTCGCCTTCCTGATCGCGCTCGTCGTCGCGGCGCTGATCGGCCTGCTCAATGGCTGGCTGGTGACACGGCTGCGCATCGCCTCGTTCCTGGTGACCCTGGGCATGCTGCTGGTGGTGCGCGGCGCAGCGCTCTATCTGACGCAGGGCTTCCCGCAGCACACCTGGGATGCCGGCCAGTCCTGGCTGACCGCGGTGCTGGTCGGCGAGTTCCGGATCGGCACGTTCCATGCCTCGATGTCGTTCTTCTGGTTCATCGCCGCTGCCCTCGCGCTGCATTATGTCCTGACCCAGTCCAAATCCGGCAACTGGATCCAGGCGGCCGGCGGCAACCCCAACGCGGCGCGGGCGCGCGGCGTCAATGTCGCGCGCACCAAGATGGCGCTGTTCGTGCTGACCTCGGTGATGGCCGGTTTCTCCGGAATCGTGAGCTCGATCCGCACCTCCGCCGCCAACCCGAACAGCGGCACCGGCTACGAGCTCGAGGTGATCGCCATGGTCGTGATCGGCGGCACCGCGCTCGCCGGCGGGCGCGGCACGATCATCGGCACCGTGCTCGGGATTTTCCTGCTGCGCATGATGCGCAGCGGCCTGATCATGATCGGCGTGCCCGGTCTGGCCTACGAGATCTTCGTCGGCACGATCATCCTGGTGATGGTGGCGCTGCAGGCCTGGCTCGAGCATCGCCAGCGGGTGGAAGGCTGAGCCGATGCGCGATGACCTCATCCGCATGGAGCGGATCAGCAAATCCTATGGCGGCGTGCGCGCCCTGAAGGGCGTGGACTTTTCCGTGCGCGACCACGAGATCGTCGGATTGCTGGGCGACAACGGTGCCGGCAAGTCGACGCTGATCAAGATCCTGTCCGGCGTGGTGCGCGCCACCAGCGGCGGGATCTTCGTGCATGGCCGCCCGGTCGAGATCCGCACCAGCATGGACGCGATCGCGCTCGGCATCGAGACGATCTACCAGGACTCCGCGCTGGTCGCGCAGCTCTCGATCGCCCGCAACATCTTCCTCGGCCGCGAGCCGGTGACGGGGCCGCGCATCCTGAACCGGCTCGATCACGCCCGCATGAACGACGTCACGCGGGAGCTGATGCGCAAGGTCGGGATCGTGAAGAACATCCCGCCCTCGACGCCGATCCAGACGCTCTCCGGCGGCGAGCGCCAGGCGGTGGCGATCGCGCGGGCGCTGTATTTCGAGAGCAAGCTGATCATCCTGGACGAGCCCACCAACAATCTCGGCGTCGCCGAGACCCGCGGCGTGCTGCGCTTCGTCCGCGCGGCGCGCGACTCGGGCCATTCCTGCGTCTTCATCGCGCACAACATCCATCACGTGTTCCAGGTCGTGGACCGCATCGTGGTGCTGCGCCAGGGCGAGGTCGTGGCCGATGACATCGACCCGCGGCAGACGACGATCGAGGAGGTCGAGCGGATCATCACCGGCCTCGAGGAGGAGGAGCTGTAGCACGCGACGGCCGGCTGCGCGGTCGCGGCCGTCCGGCAGCACGGCGCGTTCCGAGGCTGCGATCGCCAGCGGCAGACGCAGCCGCCGGATCGGGGCGCGGCCGCGAGCGCCGCCGCGGTCAGCGGAAATCCCGTGTCCTGACCCGGATCTCCGCCCCGTCCGGCACCGGCTTGCGCGGCAGGTCGGGGACGTAGATGTCGCGCGGCTTTCGCCCGATCCTCTCCCGCGGGTCCGGCCCGCCATTGTGCCGCGCCTCGTCGCCGCGGCCATGCGGCAGCGGGAAATCGCCCGTGCGCTCGCCGACGCTGCGCAGCAGGGCGGAAAGGTCCACCAGCCGTTCCACCACGACATGCGTGACGATCCCCTCGCGCTGCAGCCGGCCGTGGCAGGCGATCATGCTGGCGGAGAGCACCAGGCGGCGGTAGCGCTCGAATACGTCCGGCCAGACGATCAGGTTGGCCTGGCCGGTCTCGTCCTCGATCGTGATGAACAGCACGCCTTTCGCGCTGCCCGGGCGCTGGCGCACCAGCACCAGCCCGGCGATCGCGACCCGCCCGCCATCGCGCACCGCCGCCAGCTCCCCTGCCGGGCACATCCGCATCGCGTCGAGCTCGCCGCGCAGGAAGGCGACGGGATGGCGGCGCAGGCTGAGGCCGATGCTGCGGTAATCCTCCACCACCTCCCGCCCTTCGCCCATCGGCGCGAGCGGCACCGCCGGCTCCACGATCTCCGGCGCCGCCAGGCCGCGATCCGCCGCGGCAAACAGCGGCAGCGGCGCATCGCGCAGCCCCCGCACCGCCCAGAGCGCCGCCCGCCGGTCGAGGCCGAGGCCGCGGAACCCGTCCGCCTCGGCGAGCCGCGCCAGCGCCGCCACCGGCACGCCGCTGCGCCGCCACACCTCCTCCACGCTGCCAAAGGTGCGCGCGCCGCGCACGGCGATGATGTGCCCGGCATCGGCATTCGCGAGGCCCTTCGCCATGCGCAACCCCAGCCGCAGCGCCAGCCGGGCGCCTTTCTCCGGTTGGCAGCCGGCCTCCGGCTGGCAGGCGGCCTCCGCCTCCAGCGTGCAGTCCCAGCGCGAGGCGTTGACGCAGGGCGGCCGCACCGTGACCCCGTGCTCGCGCGCGTCGCGCACGATCTGCGCCGGCGCGTAGAACCCCATCGGCTGCGCGTTGAGCAGCGCGCAGGCGAACACCTCCGGGTGGTGGCACTTCATCCAGGAACTGGCATAGGCGATCAGCGCAAAGCTCGCCGCATGGCTTTCCGGGAAGCCGTAGCTGCCGAACCCCTCGATCTGGCGGAAGGTGCGCTCGGCGAAATCCTGCGAGTAGCCGCGCGCCACCATGCCCTCGATCAGCTTGTCGCGGAAGCGGTGCACGCCGCCGGTCATCTTGAACGTCGCCATCGAGCGGCGCAGCGCATCCGCCTCGCTCGGCGTGAAGCCGGCGGCG
>DATJSJ010000121.1:0-3693 GCA_035504175.1 Acetobacteraceae bacterium | reverse complement strand
CCACATCCAGGTTGAATCAGAACCCGCCGCGTCGCAGGAACCAAAAAATCGCTCCCCGCCCCAGGGTTTTGCTCCGGCTACAAGGATTGCAAAGGCTGCGCCTTTGCCGGGGGTCCAGGGGGCAGAGCCCCTGGCCTTCGGACCAGGCGACCAGGCCTGATTCCTGTCCCCCCAGGTTTGCTCTACCCTTGCGGCTGCGGCGGAGCGAACCGCACCAAGGCAGGGAGATCAGAACACGTGGCAACACTCACCATCGGGCGGCGCCAGGCCCTGCAGGGCCTGGGCGGTCTCACCCTCGCCGCGGCGGCCTGGCAGCCCGGCCGCGCCGCGTCCAAGACCCTGCGCGCCCGGTCGTACGCGGACCTGCAGGTGCTCGATCCGCTCGACTGGGTGTCCCAGCCGGACGCCGATATCGCCGCCTGCTGCCTCAACAAGCTGATCCGCCACAAGCCGGGCACGAGCTGGGACTGGGAGCCGGATGCGGCGGAAGAGGTGAAGCAGGTCGATGACACGCACATCCATTTCCGCCTGAAGCCGGGCCAGCGCTGGTCCGGCGGCTTCGGCGAGATCACGGCCGACGACGTGAAGTTCTCCTTCGAGCGTATCGCCGATCCGGCCAACAAATCGCCGTACGCGGAGGACTGGTCCGCCCTCGACCATGTCGACGTGCACGGGCCGCACGAGGGGACGATCGTTCTCAAGCAGTATTTCGCGCCGCTCTGGACCAGCACGCTGCCCGAGGCGTCCGGGCAGATCGTCTGCCGCAAGGCGGTGGAAGCGCTGCCCGGCAAGCGCTTCACCACCAGCTTCCCCGCCGTTTCCGGCCCTTACTGCCTGGCGCAGTGGGTGCCGAAGCAGAAGACGGTGCTGGCGCGCAACCCGGACTGGTCCGGGCCGGCGCCGGCCTTCGATGCGATCGAGATCCTGCCCATCGAGGACGTGAAATCCGCCGAGATCGCCTTCGACGCCGGCGACATCGACTACACCTGGATCAGCCTGGACGGGCTCGCGAAATACAAGAAAACGCCGCCCGCGCACGCGGCGCTGGTCGAGCGCCCGTCGCTCGCCTTCACCTGGATGGGCATCAACACGCAACACCCGAACTTCACCGATCAGCGGGTGCGGCGCGCGGTGCAGCAGGCGGTCGACATGGGCGCGGTGCTCGACGCCGCCTATTTCGGCCAGGCGCAGCGCGCGACCGGCATCATCGCGCCGAGCCTGCTCGGGCATCGCGAGAAGAACCTCTACGCCTATGATCCGGCCGCGTCCAAGCGCCTGCTGGCCGAGGCGGGCAAGAGCGGGCTTGCAACCACGATCTCCTGCCTCAACACGACCGAACGCACGAGTGCGGCGCAGGTGATCCAGGCCAATCTCGCCGATGTCGGCATCCAGGCGCAGATCAAGCCGTACGATTCCGGCACGTTCTGGACGCTGGGCGACCAGAAGAAGGGCAATGGCTGGAAGGAGCTGCAGATTTTCATCAGCCGCTTTACCATGGAGCCCGATCCCTCCTGGGCCACCGCCTGGTTCACGCCGCAGCAGATCGGCGTCTGGAACTGGGAGCGCTGGAACAGCCCGGAATACGGCAAGCTCAACGCCGCGGCGCTGCTCGAGCGCGACGACGCGAAGCGGGGCGCGATGTACCGGCACATGCAGGATCTGATGGAGGAATCCGCCGCCTACACCTTCATCACCAACGGTGCGACGCCCTCCATCGTGCGCGCCGGCATCCGCCCGGCGCTGCTGCCGGACGGGCGCCCGCTGCTCTGGGAATTCGCGCTCGGCTGAGCCGGCCGGTCAGGCCGGCCGCTCCTCGGCGCCGGCCTCGATCAGCGGGTAGTGGCAGCGCAGCAGGCGACCGGCGAGCGCGCGCTCGGCCGGCGGCTCCACGCGGCACCGCGGCGCGGCGCGCGGGCAGCGCGTGTGAAAGGCGCAGCCGGGCGGCCGCCGCGCCAGGCTCGGCACCTCGCCTTCGAGCGTCACGCCCGGACGGCGCTGATCGGGGTCAGGGCGAGGCTGCGCCGCGAGCAGGCCGTCGGTGTACGGATGCGCCGGTCGCGCCAACACCGCGCGGGTCGGCCCCTGCTCGACGAGCTGGCCCATGTACATCACCGCGACGCGCTCGCTCACATGCGGCACGACCGCGAGATTGTGGGTGATGATCAGCGCGGCGAGGCCGGATCCGGCGCGGATGCGCGCGAGCAGGTTCAGGATCTCGCCCTGCACCGAAACATCGAGCCCGGCGGTCGGCTCGTCGGCGATCAGCAGCAGCGGCGACAAGGCGAGGGCGCGCGCGAGCGCCACGCGCCGCGCCTGGCCGCCGCTCAACTGGTGCGGATAGCGCGCGGCGAAATCCGCCGGCAGCCCGACCAGTGCCAGCAGTCGTTCGCACGCCGCCCCGGCGTCGCGCCCGTCGGCGCTCCCGTCCCGGCCGTGGATGCGGAACGGTTCGGCGAGCAGTGCGCGCACCGTCAGGCGCGGGCTGAGCGAGGCGACCGGATCCTGGAACATCATCCCGATCCGCCGCCGCCACGGCCGGAACGCGGCGTCGCCGCGCCCCTCCGGCGCGCGGCCGAGGAAACGCACGGCGCCGGCCTGGTACGGCGTCAGTCCCATCACGGCGCGGGCAAGCGTGCTCTTGCCGGAGCCGCTCTCGCCGATCAGCGCCAGCGTGCCGCCTTGCGGCAGGGCGAACGACGCGTCGAGCACCGCATCGACCGGCCGCCGTCCGACCATCCGTCCCAGCGCACCGCCGGCAGCTTCGTAGCGGACGGAAACGCGCTCGACTTCCAGCAGCGCCGTCATGCGGTCGCGTCCGGCATGGCGAGGTGGCAGGCGGCCTCGTGCCCCGGCGCGATCCGGCGCAGCGCCGGCCGCTCCGCGAGGCAGCGCGGAATGCGCCGCGGGCAGCGCGCGGCGAAGATGCAGCCGCCCGGGATGTGCCGCAGGTCCGGCGGCTCGCCGCCGATCGTCGGCAAGGGCGGCGCGGCCCCGTCGCCCTCCGGCGCGGCGACGAGGGCCGGGTCGCAGACCAGCAGCGCCTGCGTGTAGGGATGCCGCGCGTCGTGGAAGATCGCGCGCACCGGGCCGCGCTCGACCACCTCGCCGGCGTAAAGGATAACGACCGTCTCGGCCAGTTCCGCGACCAGGCCGAGATTGTGCGAGATGAACAGCAGCGCGGTGCCGGAGCCCGCCTGCAGCGCGCGCAGCAGATGGATGATCTGCGCTTCGGTGGTGACGTCGAGCGCGGTCGTCGGCTCGTCGGCGATCAGCAGCGCCGGCGCGCCGAGCAGCGCCATGGCGATGCAGATCCGCTGCCGCATGCCGCCGCTGAACTGGTGCGGATAGGCGGCGAGCCGCGACGCGGCGTCCGGGATGCCGACCCGGCGCAGCATCTCCGCCGCGCGGGCACGCCGGGCACGGCCGGAGATGCGGTCGCGGTACTGGATGTCGGTCATCTGCCGGCCGATGGTCAGCACCGGGTTGAGTGCGGTCATCGGGTCCTGGAACACCATCGCGATCCGCCGGCCGCGCAGATCACGCAGCGCCCGGCCGCGCAACGCCAGCACGTCGCTGCCCTCGAAGCCGATCCGCCCGGTGCGGATCGCGGCATTGTCCGGCAGCAGCCGCATCGCCGCGGCGATCAGTGTGGATTTGCCGGAGCCGCTTTCGCCGACGATGCCGACGGCGCCG
>DATJSJ010000120.1:0-144820 GCA_035504175.1 Acetobacteraceae bacterium | reverse complement strand
TGGGCGCAAGGGCGGATGCCCCGCCGCTCTAGCCGCTGCAGCCCTGTCCTCATAGTCAGCACGATCCCACGCCCGCCCCACCGTGCCGGAGCAAGCGCCCGCCGACCGCCGGCTGCTCACGCGGATGCTCGACGCACCGGGTCATGCAATGGCCGTGCCGCAACCGTAACTACCTGTCGCCGCAGGCTTTTGCCCCTCCGCCGTGTCCGTCTTGTAAGGTTGCTGTAAGGTTTGCGGACGCAGGCCGCCACGGAAGCCGGAAAAAATCATCGATCCGGCGACGGCGGGCCGGCCGCGGCGCCGACGGCCTGGTTTCGCCGGCGGCGGGAGACGGCGGCGAGCCGGCGACGCCTACCGGCCGCGGAACCGCGGCGGGCGCTGCTCGAGGGCCGCGGCGTGGCCCTCGCGGCAATCGTCGCTGGCGAAGCAGTCCCGAATCGCCCCGTCCACCGCTTCGTCGTCGCGCGCCGCCGGATCGCCCGTGGCCCGGTCGATGGCGAGGCGCACGGCGCGCACGGCGAGCGGCGCGTTGTCGGCGATGGTCCGGGCCAGGTCGACCACCGTGTCGGACAGCTCCTCGTCCGCGACCACCTGGTTCACCAGACCGATGCGCACTGCCTCGGCCGCGTCAATGCGCGTGCCGGTCAGCAGCAACATGCGCGCTTGCGCCGGCCCGACCAGGTCGACGAGCTGACGCACCAGCGCCGGGCCGCATCCCATGCCGAGCCGCACCGCCGGCACGCCGAATTCCGAGTCCTTCCCGGCGATGCGCAGATCCGCCTGCAACGCGACCGCCAGGCCGATGCCCAGGCAGCAGCCGCGGATCCGGGCGATCACCGGCCGTGGAAATTTTGCCAGGAGCTGCCGCGGCGCCTGGGTCAGCCGATCGTATTGCTGCCATGCCTCGCCATTGTCGCGGGCGTCTCCGGCCGCGCCGAGATCGGCGCCGGCGCTGAACGCCCGGCTGCCGCAGCCGGTCAGCACGACGACGCGCAGCGCCGGATCGTCGCGCCAGCTCTCGAGCGTCCGCCCAAGGGCCTCCCACATCGCGACGGTCAGCGCGTTCTGCCGCTCCGGATGGTCGAAGGTGATCAGCCCGACTCCGTCCTCGATCTCGGCCACGACCCGCCCCGCGGCCCGGTTGCCGGCGGGCGCGAAAGCGGGGGGATCAGCCCGCGTCACCGGCGGGTCCGGCGATCGGATGCGCCGATTCCGACGCACGCTGGCAGCAACCGTCTCTGATCGAGGTGCCTCGCACTCCCGGCATCAACCCCCTCCCCCCTGGCCGGCCGGCCCAGCGGCGCGCGCGGACCCGGCCCGCCGCCTCCCGGCATGATATCTACCCGGCCAAGGATCGACAGTTTCGGGCGCGGCGGCGATGACGGGCAAGAGTGATGGCTGAGCCGGCACGTCTGGTCGATCTGGCGCTGGTGCTGGCGCTCGATGGCTCCGCGAGCGTCACCTATGACGAGTTCAACCTGATCGCCGGCGGCATGGGTGCGGCGCTGCGCGACAGGCAGGTGGTGGCCGGGCTGATCGGCGGCCCGCACGGTGCCAGCCTCGCTGCCCTGCTGCTCTGGTCGGGCAGCGGCGCGCAGGAGGTGATGGTGAACTGGACCCGCATCGCCACCCGCGAGCAGGCCGAGGCCTTTGCCGACGCGGTCGAGAACGTGCCGCGCACCGTGCCGGCCGGCGAGACCGCGATCGGCGAGGCGCTGATCGCCAGCCTCAAGCTGCTGGCCGAGGCGCCGTCCGCGTCGCGGCGGCAGGTGGTGGACGTGGTGGGCGACGGCAGATCGAACCAGGGCATCGCGCCCGGGCCGGTGCGCGACCGTATGGTCGAGGCCGGCGTCACCATCAACGGCCTCTGCATCCTGCACGAGGAGCCGGATCTGGTGCAGAGCTACGAGCGCGAGGTGATCGGCGGCCCGGGCGCCTTCGCCGTGGCCTGCCCCGACTATCCCGCCTTCGCCGAGGCGATGCGGCGCAAGCTGCTGCGCGAAATCGGCAAGCAGCCGATCGCCTGACCGCCCCCCGGCGGGGCTCACGCCGCCCGGCGACCGAAATGCCGTGGGAACCCTTGCTCCCCGCCGCGTTAATCCCCCTCGCTCGCCAGCGCCGGACCGGATGCGGAGGGAGCGGCTTGCGGCAACGACCGGTCGCCCTACAACCGTCGCGCAGGGCACCGGCCGGGGTGTTCGAGTCCGGCGCGACCCGAAAGGCGGAGACCGAGCATGGCCGGGCCGGCGATCGAAGCCCCGAACCAGCGCAGCGTGCAGGAGCAGGAGTGGAAGACGGGCGACGGCACCGCGCTCGTCGCCGACGGCCGCTCGTCGGACGAGCGCGTCGAGATGCCGCTGCCGCGGCACTGGAACACGATCTTCCTCGGCGGCCTGTTCCTGCTTGCCCTGCTCGCCTGCCTGTACGTGGCGCGCGACTTCGTGCTGCCCGTGGTGCTGGCGGTGATGCTGAAGCTGCTGCTGCAGCCGGTGGTGCGGCTGCTCGAGCGGATCCACGTGCCGCGCGGCCTCGGCGCGCTCGCCGCCGTGCTGCTCGTGCTTGCGGTACTCGGCGGGCTCGGCTCGATCCTGAGCGGTCCGGCCGCCGCCTGGGCGAAGCAGCTGCCGCAGGAATGGCCGAAGCTGCAGGAGCACCTGGCATCGGTCAGCGGCGCAGTGCGCCGGCTGCAGGGACTGGCGGGCCATATCGGGGTGCATATCGGTGGTTCGGGCGGGGCGCTGCCGTTCCAGCCGTCCTCGATCGTGACCGTCGTGCTGGGCGGCACCGGGGCCGTCGCCGCGCGGCTGCTGGAGACGCTGGTGATCCTCTATTACCTGCTGGTCTTCGGCGAGACTTTCCTGCGTCGCACGGTGGAGATCCTGCCGCGGTTTCAGGACAAGCGCGAGGCGGTCGAGCTGTCGCTGCACGTCGAGCGCGACCTGTCCGCCTATCTCGTCACCATCACCGCGATCAATGCGGTGGTGGGATGCGCCGCGGCGCTGGTGATGTGGGTCTGCGGCGTGCCCGGCCCGCCGCTCTGGGGGGTTGCCGCCTTCTGCCTCAACTTCATTCCCTATCTGGGCCCGTTCTTCGGCGTGCTGCTGTTCCTGGTGGTGGGCGGCATCGTGAAGGGCCTGACCTGGGTGGCGCTGCTGCCGGCGGGCCTCTATCTCGCCATCCACGTCGCCGAGGGCGAGGTGATCACGCCACTGCTGCTGGCGCGTCGTTTCACCATCAACCCGGTCGCCGTGATGCTGTCGCTGACGTTCTGGTTCTGGATGTGGGGCGTGCCGGGAGCGGTTCTCGCCGTGCCCGTGCTGGCCGTGATCAAGATCGTGAGCGACCGGCTGCGCCCACTCCGTGCCTTCGGCCACCTCCTGGAAGGATAGTAAGGGGGGTCCGGGGCCTCAGGCCCCGGCGGGTTTCAGGGCGGAGCCCTGACCTTTTCTTTCTCTTATGCTACGGCTGCGCTTCCGGATCGACGGAGTCGCCCGTGCCGCTCTCGCGCCGTTTCCGATTGTTTCTGATCAAGCCGTCCCACTACGACGATGACGGCTACGTGATCCAATGGTACCGCTCGGCGATTCCGTCCAACACCCTGGCGGCGCTGTATGGCCTGGCGTTGGACTGCCGCGAACGCCAGGTGCTCGGGCCGGACGTGGCACTCGAGATTGTCTCGCAGGACGAGACCAACAGCCGCGTCCGCCCCGAGCGCATCATCCGCGCCTTCGCCGACGGCGATCCTGGCCTGGTCGCGATTGTCGGCGTGCAATCCAACCAGTTTCCCCGCGCGCTCGACATCGCGCGGCCGCTGCGCGCGGCGGGCCTGCCGGTCGCGGTCGGCGGATTTCACGTCTCCGGTTGCATTGCCATGCTGCCCGAGCTGCCGGCGGATCTGCGGCAGGCACTCGACATGGGCATTTCGCTGTTCGCGGGCGAGGCGGAGGGGCGGCTCGAGACGGTGCTGCAGGACGCGCTCGCGGGCGCGCTGCGGCCGATCTATAACCACATGGACGATCTGCCCGGGCTGGAGGGTGCGCCGCCGCCGATGCTGCCGGCGCTGCGCATCGCGCGCACCGGCGGCCGGCTCACCAGTTTCGATGCCGGGCGCGGCTGTCCGTTCCAGTGTTCGTTCTGCACCATCATCAACGTGCAGGGGCGCAAGTCGCGCTATCGCTCGGCCGAGGACGTGGAGGCGATCATCCGCGCCAACCTGGCGCAGGGGATCGATCATTTCTTCATCACCGACGACAATCTGGCGCGCAACCGCAACTGGGAGGCGATCTTCGACCGGCTGATCGCGATGCGCGAGCAGGAGGGGTTGTTCTTCCGCTTCGTCATCCAGGTCGACACGCTCTGCCACAAGATCCCCGGCTTCATCGAGAAGGCGGCGCGCGCCGGGGTGACACGCGTGTTCCTCGGGCTCGAGAACATCAATCCGGACAGCCTGCTCGGGGCGAAGAAGCGGCAGAACCGGATCTCCGAGTACCGCAAGATGTTGCTGGAATGGAAGCGGGTGCGCTGCTTCACCTATGCCGGCTACATCCTCGGCTTCCCGACCGACACGCCTGAGACGATCGTCCGCGACATCCGCATCATCCAGCGCGAGCTGCCGCTCGATCTGCTGGAGTTCTTCTTCCTGACGCCGCTGCCGGGATCGGAGGATCACAAGAAGCTGCATCTGGCCGGGGTGGCGATGGACCCGGACATGAACAAGTACGATCTCGAGCACGCGGTGACGGCGCATCCGATGATGTCGAAATCGGATTGGGAGCGCGCCTACCAGCTCGCCTGGGAGACGTATTACACGCCGGAGCACATGGCGGTGGTGATGCGCCGCGCCGCCGCGACGGGGATTTCGCCCGGCAAGATGATGTTCCTGCTGATGTGGTTCTGGGGCTGCGTCACGATCGAGCGCGTGCATCCGCTGCAGGGTGGGTATCTGCGCCGCAAGGTGCGCATCGACCGCCGGCCGGGTTTTCCGATCGAGAACCCGCTGGTGTTCTATCCGAAATACGCGGCGGAACTGGTGGCCAAGCACCTGCGCATCGCGCGCATGGTCTGGCGCATGGGGCGGGTGCGGCGCGCGATCAAATCCGATCCGCGGCGGCGCGAGTACATGGATACGGCGCTGACGCCGGTCACCGGAGAAGAGCTCGACACGCTGGAGATGTTCCAGGTGACCGAGGCCGCGCGCGCGGCGAGCGAACGGGCGCGGCGCGATGCCGCGCGTACGGCGGTGGCGGCGCACGGCGCGTAGCGGGACGCGCTACGTGGCTTCGGACTGAGTTCCGAGGAGACCGGGCCGGCGATAGACGCGCACGGTGACGGGCGGCAGTCGGGCGACAGACCCGATACCCGGTCGAACGTCATCGGTCGGCGGCGTCGGCGGCACCTCGGACTCCGTCATCCTTCACCCGTTTCCTCGTCCGCCGGATCGGCCCTGCCTGCCTTCCCCGGCGCACGCGGCGACCACCCAGCAAGAAAGGATCCGGCCCATGCCGACCGTCACGACCAAGGATGGCATCGAGATTTTCTACAAGGACTGGGGCGCCGGCCAGCCGATCGTGTTCAGCCATGGCTGGCCGCTCTCCGCCGACGACTGGGACGCGCAGATGCTGTTTTTCCTGGGCCACGGCTTCCGCGTGATCGCCCACGATCGCCGCGGCCATGGCCGCTCGACCCAGACGGGCGACGGGCATGACATGGACCATTACGCCGACGACCTGGCGGCGCTGACCGCGCATCTCGACCTGCATGACGCGGTGCATGTCGGGCATTCCACCGGCGGCGGCGAGGTCGTGCACTACCTGGCACGGCACGGCGAAAGCCGGGTCGCCAAGGCCGCGATCATCTCCGCGGTGCCGCCGCTGATGCTGAAGACCGAAGCCAACCCGGGCGGGCTGGCGAAGGAGGTGTTCGACGGGCTGCAGGCGCAGCTCGCGGCCGGCCGGGCGCAATTCTACTACGACCTGCCGGCCGGCCCGTTCTATGGCTACAACCGGCCGGGCGCGAAGCCGTCACAGGCGGTGATCTGGAACTGGTGGCGCCAGGGCATGATGGGCGGGGCGAAGGCCCACTACGACGGCATCATCGCCTTCTCCCAGACCGACTTCACCGAGGACCTGAAGCAGATCTCGGTGCCGGTGCTGGTGATGCATGGCGATGACGATCAGATCGTGCCGTACGCCGATGCCGGTCCGCTGTCGGCGAAGCTGCTGCGGAACGGCACGCTCAAGAGCTACAAGGGATTCCCGCACGGCATGCCGACGACCGAGGCGGAGACGATCAACGCCGACCTGCTGGAATTCATCCGGGCATAGGATCGGGGCCGGTACCGGGCCGGGCAGCCTGCATCGGTCGCCCGGCCCGGCATCGCCGGGCCTCACCCGGAGCGCGACAGCGGTCCCGACGGACTTGAACCGGCCGGACGCCGTGCGGCCTGCGCCGGCATCCGGCTTGCAGCCCTCCGCCGCCGTGTCGAGCCAACCGGCCGGCTTGTATCCCCTGACGCGATGCATGATATGGTCCGGCCGGGAGGTCGGCGGCGGACGGGCGCCTCGCCAACCCGGTCAGGTCCGGAAGGAAGCAGCCGCAACGAGTTTCCGCCCGGGTTGTTGCCCGGCCTCCCACCCCGGATGCTGCCCCTGGACCAAGCGGATTCCGGTCAAGCCAATCCGGGCCAAGCGCAACCGGGCCAAGCACATTTTGGGCCGAGCAGGGCCGCCGCGGCGGCCGGAGAACGCAGCCGCGCATGTCTGGCCTCTCCGAGGACACCACCCTCCCCGATCCGCCCGCGGGCGGCCCCGGCCTGTTCGGGGACGCGCCCGCCAGCGCCCCGGCGCCGGCGACCGCCTACCGCGTGCTGGCGCGCAAGTACCGGCCCGCCGGCTTCGCCGACCTGATCGGGCAGGAGGCGATGGTGCGCATCCTGCGCAACGCTTTCGCGCTCAGCCGAGTGGCGCACGCCTTCATGCTCACCGGCGTGCGCGGCGTGGGCAAGACCACCACCGCCCGCATCATCGCCCGCTGCCTCAACTGCGTCGGCCCCGACGGCAGGGGCGGGCCGACACCCGACCCGTGCGGCGTCTGCCCGAACTGCACCGCGATCCTCGCCGACCGCCACCCGGACGTGGTGGAGATGGATGCCGCCTCGCGCACCGGCGTCGAGGACGTGCGTGAGATCATCGAGGCGACGCGCTTCCGCCCGCTGCAGGCGCGGCGGAAGGTGTTCATCGTCGACGAAGTCCACATGCTGTCGCGCAACGCGTTCAACGCGCTGCTGAAGACGTTGGAGGAGCCGCCGCCGCACGTCAGCTTCATCTTTGCCACCACCGAAATCCGCAAGGTGCCGGTGACGGTGCTGTCGCGCTGCCAGCGCTTCGACCTGCGGCGCGTGTCGATGGCCGAGCTCACCGCGCATTTCGCCGGCATCGCGGCACGCGAGCAGGCGGCGATCGAGCCCGCTGCACTGGAACTGATCGCCCGCGCCGCGGATGGTTCGGTGCGTGACGGGCTGTCGCTGCTCGACCAGGCGATCGCACTAGGGCCGGGGACCGGCGGGGCGGCTGATGGCGCGGCGCAGATCACCGCCGCGGCGGTCACCGACATGCTGGGCCTCGCCGATCGCGGGACGGTGTTCGACCTGCTGGAGGCGGTGCTGGACGGGCGCCCGGCCGCGGCACTGGCGATTACCGACGCGGCGCATGCGCGCGGCACCGATCTCGGCCTGCTGCTCGGCGACCTGCTGGACCTCGCGCACACGCTGAGCCGGCTGAAGGCGATCCCCGCGCTGCGCCACAGCCCTGACCTGCCCGAGGCCGAGCGCACCCGCGGCGCGGCGCTGGCCGAGCGCGCCTCGGTGCCGGTGCTGGCGCGGCTGTGGCAGATGCTGCTCAAGGGCGTGGGCGAAGTCGAAACCGCGCCCGACCGTCGCGCTGCCGCGGAGATGGTGCTGATCCGCCTCTGCCATGTCGCGGACCTGCCGCCCCCGGGCGACCTGGTGCGCCGCCTTGCCGCGAACGGCGGCGCCGCGCCTGGGGCGCGGCCTGACATCGCGGTTGCGGCTTCGGATCCGACGCCACCCGCCGCCGCCCGCCCAGCGGCGCCAGCCACCGCCACCGCCCTGGCCCGCGTAGAGGTACCCCGCCCGGTCGAACCGCTCGCCGCCGCCTCGGCCGAGCTCGAGGCTGAGGCAATGCCGGCGCCGGCTTCGTTCCGCGAGCTGGCGGCGCTGGTCGCGAGCCGGCGGGAGGCGCTGCTGCACGCGCATCTGGTTCATTCGGCGCACCTCGTGCGCTTCGCCCCGCCGGTGATCGAGCTGCGGCCGGAGCCGGATGCGCCGCGCGACCTGGCGCCGCGCCTTGCCGCGGTGCTGCTGGCGGCGACCGGCCGGCGCTGGACCATCGCGCTCTCGACCGCTGCGGGCGAGCCGACGCTGGCGGCGCAGGCCGACGCCGCCGATGCCGCCCGCCGCGCCGAGGCGGCGGAGCACCCGCTGGTGCGGGCGATCCTCGATGCCTTCCCGGGTGCGCGGATCGACGCGGTGCAGGACAGCCGGCTCGACCGGTATGGCCTGCCGCCGGAGAGCGTCGAGACACAGGACGCCTTCGCGCTGGCCGAGCCGGAGATGCCCGATTTCGCCCCGCCGGATGCGGGGTTTGCCGACGACCCGATCGAGGAGTGATGCGATGAAGAACCTGTCCGGCCTGATGAAGCAGGCAAGCCAGATGCAGGCAAAGATGCAGGAGATGCAGGCCAAGCTCGAGGCGATGCAGCTCGAAGGCAATTCCGGCGCCGGCATGGTCACCGTGACCCTGAACGGCAAGGGCGAGATGCGGCGGGTGAAGATCGACCCCAAGCTCGCCGATCCGGCGGAGATGGAGATGCTGGAGGATCTGATCGTCGCGGCGCACGCCGACGCCCGGCGCAAGATCGAGGCGGCGGCGACGGAGGAGATGCAAAAGATGACCGGCGGGATCGATCTGCCGCCGGGCCTGAAACTGCCGTTCTGAGGGTGGAGGCCGCGCCATGTCCGACATCACCGTGCTCTGCTACGGCGACAGCAACACGCACGGCACCGTGCCGATGACGCACATGGACGATGACCGCCGCTTCGGCCCGGAGGAGCGCTGGCCGGGCGTGATGCGCGCCGCGCTCGGCGCGGGGCATCTCGTCATCGAGGAAGGACTGCCCGGCCGCACCACGGTGCATAGCGACCCGATCGAGGGTGCGCACAAGAACGGGCTCGCCTATCTGCTGCCCTGCCTGGAGAGCCACCGGCCGGTCGACGTCGTCGTGCTCATGCTCGGCACCAACGATCTCAAGGCGCGCTTCGGCCTGCCGGCGGAGGACATCGCCGCCGGCGCCGGCGTGCTGGTCGATCGCATCCGCCGGTCGGAGGCCGGTCCGGGGCGCAGCGCGCCGCGGGTGCTGCTGGTGGCGCCGCCGCCGCTGGCGCGACTCGAGCTGCTTGCCGCGATGTTCGGCGGCGGCACCGAGAAGGCACTGCGCTTCGGCGGCCTCTACCGCGAGGTCGCCGCCGGGTTCGGCGTGTCGTTCCTCGATGCCGGGCTGGTGATCGAGTCGAGCGACGTCGACGGCATTCATTTCGAGGCGGCGCAGCACCGCGCGCTCGGCACAGCGGTCGCCGAGGCGGTGCGCGGCATCGCCGCGGCGCTGCCGCCCGTCTAGCCGGGCCGCCGACGCGCCGGCCCTGGCCGCGCCGGCGCCGGTGATGCCATATCGCAGCCATGGGCGGACCGGAGATCGAGCACCTGATCGGGCTGCTGGCCAAGCTGCCGGGGCTCGGCCCGCGGAGTGCGCGGCGGGTCGCGCTGCGCCTGCTGCAGCAGCCGGAGGCGCGCATGCTGCCGCTGGCCACGGCGCTGCAGGATGCCGCACGGGCGACGCGGAGCTGTTCGCTCTGCGGCAACCTGGACAGCCACGATCCGTGCACGATCTGCGCCGATCCCGAGCGCGACGCCGCCCTGGTCTGCGTCGTCGAGACGGTGGGCGATCTGTGGGCGCTGGAGCGCGCCGGCGTGTATCGGGGGCGGTATCACGTGCTGGGCGGCACGCTTTCGGCGCTTGGCGGCACCGGGCCCGAGGATCTGAACCTGGCGCCGCTGTTCCGCCGGCTGGAGCAGGGTGGCGTTTCCGAGGTGATCCTGGCGTTGAGCGCCACGGTGGACGGGGCGACCACGGCGCATTTCCTGGCCGATCGACTGGCCGGCAGCGGTGTTGCGGTGACGCGCCTGGCCCAGGGCGTGCCGATCGGCGGCGCGCTGGACGTGCTGGATGACGGCACGCTCGCCGCCGCCGTGCGGGCCAGGCGGCCGGCGTGAGGCAGGAGCCGGTGCCGGCCGCCGGTCTGTGGACGGTGCCGCTCGGGTTCCGGCGTAGCGACGGAGGCAAGGCGTTGCGAGGACGTGCCGCCGCAAGCTTGCGGACGGGCAGGTCCTGGCCGCCGGATCGGGATCGGCGAAGGCATTCCGCATGATGGGGCGGCAGCACGAGCGGATCAGGGTTGCCGCCCATTCCTCGGCGCATGGCACGTGGCGCGTGGATTCGCTGACACCGACGGCCCGGATGGCCCCGTTCGTGCGGCAGGTCTACGCCTACGCCGAATCCGGGACGCCATTCTCGCGCCGACGGGAATTGCCGATCGGCGATGCGGTGCTGATCTTCAATCTCGGGCCCGAGCTGCGCATCGAGCATCCGCGGCCGACGCGCAGCCGGTTCGCGGCCGGCAGCGGCTTCTACAGCGGGCCAAGCCCGAACTACGCAGTCTCGGAAACGGACGGCGCGCAGGAAGGGGTGCAGGTGATGCTGACCCTGCTCGGTGCGCGCGCCCTGCTCGGCCGACCGCTCGGCGCGATCGGCGATGGGCTGACGCCGCCCGGCGAGGTGCTGGGCAATGCCGCCGGCGAAATCGCCGGCCGGCTCGGCGAGGCACGCTCACCCGCGGAGCGACTCGTGATGATGGAGGCAGCCCTGGAGCGGCGGTTCGCGCAGGGCATCCCGGTCAGGCGCGAACTGGTCTGGGCGTGGCGGCGGATCGAGGCCGGCGGCGGCCGGGTGCGGATCGGCGCGCTCGCGGCGGAACTTGGCTGCAGCCGAAAGCATCTGGCCGTCGGCTTCCGCCACGAATTTGGCATCACGCCGAAGCTGCTCGGTCGCATCCTGCGCTTCCGAGCGGCGTTGGGACGCATCCAGAGCGGCGCTTTCACCGGTTGGGCGGCGCTGGCGGCCGAATGCGGCTATGCCGACCAGGCACATCTGGCGCGGGAGTTCCGCGCTTTCGCCGGCAGCGCGCCGACGGAGTTTCTGCGCCATCGCCTGCCGGACGATGGCGGCTTCGTGGATTGACCAGACGGGTAACAAAGCTTCAAGACGCCGATCCGCGCCGCGCCTACGGATTTTCTCGCAACCGAACCGGCGAGGAGCCACCCTGATGCCGACCGCGACCGAGATCATCCCCTACCTGTTCTACCGCGACGTGCCGTCCGCGCTCGACTGGCTGTCGCGTGCCTTCGGTTTCGTCGAGGAGATGCGCACCGGCACGCCGAACGGCGGCATGCACGGCCAGATGCTGTTCGGCGGCCGGCGCATCATGATGGGCCAGGGTGCGACATCCTGGGGCATGGTGAGCCCGCGGGAAGCCGGCATGGCGACGATGGGTGTGTTCATCTATCTCGACGACGTCGATGCGCATCACGCCCGGGCCGCACGGGAAGGGGCCGAGATCGTGCAGGCGCCGCACGATGAGGCGTACGGCCGCACCTATACCGCGCGCGATCCCGATGGGCATCCCTGGTTCTTCACCACGCCGCCGAGCTGATCCGGCAGCGTGGTCGCGCGGCCGTCAGCCGGCATGGCGTAAAGCGGCCCCGTCATCGAGGCCCGAAGGAATGCCGGTGCAGGGCCGCCGGCCCTGGCGGGAGGTCCAGGAGGGCGGAGCCCTCCTGGCCTTGCTTTTCTTTCCGGCTGACAGTCGCCCCGCCCTTGCCTATGTCGTGCGCCATGACCGACACCCCGATCGACCACATCCGCAATTTTGCGATCATCGCCCATATCGACCACGGTAAGTCGACGCTGGCCGACCGGCTGATCCAGGCGACCGGGGCTTTGTCGGATCGCGAGATGACGAATCAGGTGCTCGACAGCATGGAGCTGGAGCGCGAGCGGGGGATCACGATCAAGGCGCAGACCGTGCGCCTGACCTACCGGGCGAAGGACGGGCAGGTTTACGAGCTGAACCTGATGGACACGCCCGGCCATGTGGATTTCGCCTATGAGGTCAGCCGGAGCCTGGCCGCCTGTGAAGGCAGTCTACTGGTGGTGGACGCGTCCCAGGGGGTTGAGGCGCAGACCCTGGCGAATGTGTACCAGGCGATCGATGCCGGGCATGAGATCGTGCCGGTTCTGAACAAGATCGATCTGCCGGCGGCCGAGCCGGACCGGGTGCGCCAGCAGATCGAGGATGTGGTCGGGCTGCCCGCCGATGATGCGGTGATGATCAGTGCCAAGACGGGCCTCAACATCGAGGGGGTGCTGGAAGCGCTGGTGGCGCGGCTGCCACCGCCGCGCGGGGACGGGGCGGCGCCGCTGAAGGCGCTGCTGGTGGATAGCTGGTATGACCAGTATCTCGGCGTCGTGATCCTCGTGCGGGTGCGCGACGGGCGGCTGCGGCGTGGCCAGCGGATCCGGATGATGTCGACCGGTGCGGTGCATGCGGTGGAGCAGGTGGGCGTGTTCTCGCCCAAGATGGTGCCGGCGGATGATCTGGGGCCGGGCGAGATCGGCTACATCACCGCATCGATCAAGACCGTCGCCGATTGCCGCGTCGGCGACACGATCACCGATGACCGCACGCCTGCGGCCGAGCCGCTGCCCGGGTTCAAGCCTTCGGTGCCGGTCGTCTGGTGCGGACTCTATCCGACGGATGCCGATGATTTCGAGAAGCTGCGCGAGAGCCTGGCGAAGCTGCGGCTCAACGATGCGAGCTTCCATTACGATCCGGAGACGTCGGCGGCGCTCGGCTTCGGCTTTCGCTGCGGCTTTCTCGGCCTGCTGCATCTGGAAATCGTGCAGGAGCGGCTGACGCGTGAGTTCGGCCTCGACCTGATCGCCACCGCGCCGTCCGTCGTTTACCGGTTGTATCGCACCAACGGGCAGATGGAGGAGCTGCACAATCCGGCCGACATGCCGGACGGCAGCGTGATCGACCACATCGAGGAGCCGTGGATCCGGGCGACGATCCTGGTGCCGGACGACTATCTCGGCAATGTACTCGCGCTGTGCAACGAGCGGCGCGGGCAGCAGGTGGATCTGACCTATGTCGGCAATCGCGCGATGGCGGTGTACCGGCTGCCGCTGAATGAGGTGGTGTTCGACTTCTACGACCGGCTGAAGAGCGTTTCGCGCGGCTATGCCAGCTTCGACTATCAGATGGACGTCTATCAGGAGGGCGATCTGGTGCGCATCTCGATCCTGGTGAATGGCGATCCGGTGGATGCGCTCGCCTTCATTGCCCATCGGAGTGCGGCGGAGAGCCGGGGCCGGGCGATCTGCGCGCGGCTGAAGGAGCTGATTCCGCGCCAGCTGTTCAAGATCGCGGTTCAGGCGGCAATCGGCGGGCGGGTCATCGCGCGGGAGACGATCGGCGCCTTGTCCAAGGACGTGACCGCGAAGTGCTATGGTGGCGACATCACGCGCAAGCGCAAGCTGCTGGAGAAGCAGAAGGAGGGTAAGAAGCGGATGCGCCAGTTCGGCAAGGTGGAGATCCCGCAGAGCGCCTTCCTCGCGGCGCTGAAGATGGACGCGTGAGGCAGGCCTGGTGGAGGGGCGGGCCGGGGCTTGGTTGGGCGAACTGGACGGGTGCCGGTGCCGCCAGTATATCGGGCGGACGTCGGAGGGATGGCCGAGCGGCTTAAGGCGCACGCTTGGAAAGCGTGTGTACGTGCAAGCGTACCGTGGGTTCGAATCCCACTCCCTCCGCCAGGGGGGAACCGGAGAAGCTTGATATAGCGTCGCTTTTCCGAGGAGGCCCAGAGTTGGTCCACAAATCAGACCACAAATTGATGTAGGCTCCCGCGATCGGTCAGCCCAGGCTGGTCGCGATTGGCAGGCACCCATCCCTATCTGTTGAACCTGGGGCGCCGCATCCGAATCCTCGCTCCATGCCCACCAGCGTCGTCCGTGCTCGGCGGCCTGCACGTATCCGCCGCCAGCGCATCGCTTGCGATGCTGAGCAGCTCGCCCCTGTAATCATTCGCGCCCGCTCGCCGCGCGCAATCCGGCACGGAATGCCTCTCGACCGGTGCGCCAGGACGCCGAACTTGACAATCATAGCCCGTTTCCCGCGTTCTGTGGCGCGCGCCGCGTAAACTGAAAGGAGGTTCCCTTGAAGCTTAAGCTTCGCATAATCCGATCCGGTAAAACCCACAGGGTATAAACCACAGGCCCCCGGGCTCTCGGCAGGGAGAGCGATTGGCCAGAAACGTGGCAATAGGTGCCTCGTCGCTGACGTGAAGCCAGAACCGCCTGGCATAGTGCGCGGGGGAACTCTCCTGTCGGACCCGCGCTAGCTATCGAGCCTGACTTTCCATTGAAGCGTTTTTGGCCGCTGATCGCATTGCGCCGTGCATCCAATTGCCTGTGCGATTCACATCGCCGTCACTCCCCGGCCGCGTGTCATCCCGTGCTCTCTTGCTGCACAAGCTGAATGCCTTGGCTGGGCGCCTGGGAAACGTAACGAAGCGCAGAACCAAGGCTTAGTCCGCGTCCTGCGGGTCGCCCATCAATCCCTCGCCACGCCCGCATTTTAGTTCCGGCTCGAGATCCCGGCCCGGCGCGTCCGCCGCATCCAGCAGATCGATCAGCATGTCGACCGCCGCCTCGATCTTTTCCCGCGACCAGGACGCGACGGAGAGCGCCAGCGATTAAGGCCTGAGGAAGCTGTCGAGACGCTTGGAACGCTGCGCCCGCAGAGCGGCGGTGGTCAAGCGGGAATGATCATGTCGAGAGAGGTTTCAATCGGGAATTCGCCAGCACCTCACATTCCAACGGCGTCCCGAGCCGGCCGAAAGTCGGCCAGTTGCTCATGGTGGAGGAGAAAGACTTTCGTGGCACCGGCGAGTTGCCTGGCTGACTTGGTGAACGGAGCATTGGACACGACCGCCGCAACATGCGCGCGCTGAAAGACTCTCGCAGCACTAACCTGCTGGACCGCATCATTCCCGACTGACCCTGAATACAGCTTGCACTGCACGACCAGCCTGGTGCCGCCCATCTCGGCAACGATATCGGCGCCTTGGTCGCCGGTGACGACAGTCGTTCGAGCGGACCAGCCCGCCTTCCCGAGCTGGAGCACGCAATAGATTTCGTAGTCAGTAGGGGTCATCTCAGGGTGGAAGTGGTGAGGGTCGCTTACGAACCGAGGTGGGCAGGTGTAGGGGTCATTCGCCGCTGCCGCATCGGCGGCCGCGTCGATCATCTCTAGAAAGGTCGGCAGCAAAGGCCGATAGAGATCGGAAACTCCCTCAAGCGATAGGCGTGTATGAATTCGTGTCGAGGAAAAATGGTTAATCTCCTTGTGCCATTTTCCAAGATTGATGGTGCCGTAAATGTCTTTCTGGACGAGCTGCATCTTTCTGATGCGGAGATTCTGCTTTTGTGCCTCGATTTCTGTGATAGCAATGTTCAGCGCCGTTTGGCTGCGCTTGTGGCGGCTCGTCACCACGAGTAGCGGAATCCCAAAGATAGCCACAAACGCGACGATAATAAGCGGGACGGCAATGCCCGAATCGCCGTCGTCAGTTTCCGGCGGCGAAGATGGGATTGATTCCGGTTGCGCTTGGTCGGAGCTGGCTGCCACTTCGGCCGACGTGGACGGAGATCGGGCCGCCTGCCCCTGATTGGCGGCGGCGACGACAGTGGGTTGGTCAGCAGGGGCTGCCGAGGCCTCCGGAGCAACCGCGGCCGGCGGAGGCGCTGGCTGCCCGGTATGCGTGGCATCTAGCGCGTCGGGCGGCAGCAATTCGATCGGCCCGGGCTTACCCTCCGCTAGTGGCGTTTCCCCGGGATGGAGCCCCGCCTCGCTAAAGAGCTGATTCCGCAGCACCCAGACAGTAACCGCGGGTAAAGTCGGCCCGACATAGCGCATTAGGGCCAAGTTGCCGGCAAGTTCGACGGTGGACCATCGGCTAGCCGGAGTAACCCGAACACATCGTCCATCCCGCTGGACGTAGTCGACCCATCGTGGATCAGATCGCCTTGGATCGTCCGGGTTGCTGAGCGCCCTTATAGCTCTCGGATTCTCACATCCCTGTGTCGCAGTCCGAACATGATAGAATGTGTTCTGGGCGAGACCAGACTCGCCAAGCACTGCCGTGAATACGAGAATCAGAAACAGGGAGCGCCAGTGCATGCCGACAGCCCATTGGCCTAAAATCCTGTTCGGAACAGTGGCACACCGCCGGTCATGTCCGCTACCACCGCGGCTACCGTACGGTGCGAGAATAGGCATCCTTTCAGCTGCGCGCGCTCGTCAGGCGGCGATCACTCATCCTCCACACACCCCACCGGCTCCGGGGCGCGAGCCGCGCGAGATGTCGCCGCGCCCGCACGCGATAGCTCGGCCTCATCATGGGTCTTCGGCGACAACCTGCAGCAGCTCCACCGCGTAGGCGACCGGATCGGCGAGCGCGCCTCACATGTCGTAGCAGGGCAGCGTCAACGAGCCCGCAATGCCTGAAGCCGTCGCGAGGCATCCCGTAACGCACGATCATTCCGCCCGTCGCCGGCATCCGTGCGCCTTCCGGTCAGAATAGCCAGTCGCGCCGTACGATCCGAATACTCCATCTCCCGCAGAGAGAAATATACGGCGTCCTCGAAGGGCATGCTCCGAACAAGCCCCTCGATTCTCCCTAAAAGCCACACTTCTTTGCGGGGCGGAAGCCGAAGATATACCAATACGCCCAACAGCATATCCTTCCTGGAACGATGTTCGACATGCCGCCATCGCCGATCCAGCGAGAGCGGATATACGGCACTGCTCATTTCTTCCGTCCCTTGGCCTCGCGATCGTTCGTCGCCGCGATGGCGTCTGACCCCCCAAGGCAGCCCCGCCACTGTATGCATGTATGGCGAAATCACAATGGCCGACACAACATATGGTTGCAGGACTGTAAGGTTGGTTGTAAGGAATGGCCGCCGGATGGCAGGTTTGGTCCGGGAACTCTTTGAGAGCCGGCCGTTTAGCGACGCTCGATGCGACCGAAGATTTTCGCCAGAGCGTGTCTTTCTGGCATCGGCGGCACTTCCATGGAGACCGCCAGGATGATTGCAACGCCGCGACAGTGGGTCGAGCTTGAGGTCGTAGCACGTGCTATGGGTCTGACGCCTGAACAGGTCAAACGTCGGGCAGCCGAGGGCAAACTGCCTCGCCCGTCATTCCACCTGGGCTACACTCGGCCGGTCTGGAACCGCGAACTCCTGATCGCAATGCTGCCGGAGCAGGCCGTGGAGCGGTTGGAGGCGGTCGAGCACGTCGAGAAAAGGAAGCGACCGCCGCCAATGCCGCAGTCGCCCGAGTGAACGACAGGAAAAAACCGTGATGGGACCACCAATCACGCCCCCTCTACATATGGTTGTAGTCGAGTCGCGGCTCTTCCCCCCATGGGGGGGGCGGGAGGTGGGGAAGTTTTATCCAACCGGCGGTTGCCCGGCCTCCGCCCTCGCGAAATAGTCGGGACGGAAGGGGACGTTCCAGGACGGGAAATAAGGCCGAGATCACGGCGCGTTCTGACCTGAAGTCTGACCCATCTTTAATACCCGGCGCCACCCAGCGCTCAGCTTTGGTCTGCTATCCGCCATCACTGGAGTCGGATTATATTGGTTACGGTTCACGGGGCCAACTCGGCGATTGGATGAAGGCGCGGTTTGGCCCACAAGGAGAGAGCAAACTAGCACCAACACTCCGATTGAGTAGATCGAGAGAGACGACGGCTCAGGTAAAACCTGCGAAATAGTACCGGATTCGAAGCACTGCTGAGATAATGCAGAGTTGTTGCAGTAATCTGTGTCAGATCCAAAGTACCCGCTGAAATAGTTTCCGGACATTGAAATATCTAATTCTGTGATAGTTCCTAGAAACTTAATATGATTAAGACTAAGGTCTAATGTTCCCAAAAGATGGTCGGGGTATACGTCGTCAAATCCCCCGGAGTTCAGAAATACAAGGCTTACGAAGTCCGATATGTCTCCCATCCAATTGGGGAGAGCATCATAACTGTACCCACCGCCATCCAAGTAAAAGCCGTCGCTCGTGGCGGAATCCTGGAGGGTAATTGCAAAACTTGGGACGGCTGACGCTGGCACGGGCTGGCCGTAGGTGGTCGCCGTGGTCGGCGTAAAGACGTAGGTGATAGTTGCGCGGGCACCGTCTGGCTGGCCGAGCACCGCGCCGAGAAGCGCCAGAGCAGGGATAATCCATCGAAGCGTCATGCTTCCTCCCCCCAACCAACGGGCTTTAGCCGCGCTCCATGCAATCCTCGTTCCAGTGTGGACTTTGAACAGGCTAGCCTACTGCCAGACCCGCCGCTGTAAGTTGCAACTTACATTCTATTCCGCATCGAATGCGAATCCACTCCCTCCGCCAGGGGATTGATTTAGCAGATCGAACCGACGGCTCATTCTTCAGACGGCCGGCGATCGGTCGACAAATCCGGCGGCGAATGCCGCTTGGCCAGGGGCGTGAGTCACCCGGTGCCGCTGACCGACCGCAGAGCCGCCCCGTTGAGCTCCACTGCTCGCGTGCGAAACGTCCGATGTGCCCGCCCGCATCGCCAGCGTCCGGCCGCCGGCATGGATCCGCCGCATCGCCCGCGGATGGCGACGCAGGAGACCGTGCGGGACGGGAAGGTCGCGGATGTGCCGCATCGCCGTCGAACGGCTCGGCGAGTACCGGCAGCGAGCAGCGAGTCAGGCCCGGCGCGGGACAGCCACGGCGGCGCACGAAGTCGGGGAGTGCATGCACCGCACTCCCCGCAATCGTCGCGACGACAGACTCAGCCTTGGCGACGGCGGCGCCGTCCGATGAAGCCGAAGCCGATCAGTCCGGTGCCGAGCAGGGCGAGCGAGCCCGGCTCAGGCGCAGCAACGGGGTCCGCAACATCCGTGATCCGCACCTTGACGTTTCCGCTCACGCTGTCGGAGCTGTAGCCGCCGACCTGGGTCAGCGTGGCGTTATAGATGTCGACATAGGCCGACGCGCCATCGTCGAACGATACGAGGTCGCGCGTATACGTTCCGGTTCCGTCCGTGATCTGCGTTCCGTTCCAGGTGATCGTGCCGGAAGAGATCTCGGCGCCGATGCCGAAGAAGGTATTGTAGGTCTGCTCGTTTCCGCTGCCGGACTGGTTGTCCGACCCGTTCGACGGCATGGTGAAGGACAGGTTCAGCGACACGCTGTCCGTGTAGGACTGGTTCGACCCAAGGAAGCCCGAACCGTTGTCGGTGCCGAGAATGGTCGCGAAATCCGTGAAGACGTAGCTCTGGCCTGCGCCCAGGGACGAGGTCGCAAATGGGTTGGTGAGATTGGTTGCGGAGAAGGTGACGCCATTGTTGGGCGGCCCGTTATCCGTGAAGCTCGCGGTTCCGCCGAAGACGGTCGCATGTCCGGCTGTCGCACCGCAGGTGATCGCTGCAAAAATCGCAGCCCCTGCCAAAAGAAATCTACTCGCCATTGTGTTCCTCTCCGTGTGGGAAGGCTATCGTAAACACAGAGGTTGCAACAGGTATGCCAGCACGCCTTTGCAAAGGGTTAGGGCGGGCGCATCTGCCGGACTGTAACGGCGCGGTTACAGCCAAAGCCGTGCGCCGACCAACGTCTGCCCGCGATTGCCATTCGTTCGCGCGATGCCGGTCTGCAAGTCAGATACGTCGCCAACCATCGGCCATCCGCAATGAGTAAGACACGAATCGCTCATTTGCCGACGCCGAGATCAACGAAGCGGACATCAGCGTGCGTTCCAGATCACCACGGAAGCGGTGCGGCTGCGCTCGACTGCGCTCCTGTCGGGCGGTCGGGACCGAGCCGCGCGAGGCGGACGGGCTCGCGGGCGCCCTCCTGGACGGTCGGCGTGCGCATGCGCGACGAACTGACGCGACGCCGCGCGAACGGCGCTGCGCGGCAAGCACTGGAACGTTGGGATCGCAACTTCTCCTCGGCCGAGAGCCACCGTCCGAGACGTTGCGCGTCGCCTCCGGAACGTCACGCCCTTTCAACACCGACCTGACCAGGCGACATCGCAACGAATCCTCGTCGGATCGGTCCCGCTTGTCCGATCGGCGTTGGGACGGGCGCCATCTCTGACCGGTGCTCAGCGGCGAGATCGCAAATGCGCTTGAACAGCGGGATGCCACGACCGGGGTGGCCCGTTAATCACCGCCGCCAGGAGCGCTCCCGCACCCGCGGCGCCGGCAGCCAATTGACCGGTCGCGCCAGGCGGCGTAACCACCCTGCGAATGAGAACCGTTCGCAACACTCAGCTCCGGGACACCTCGCCCATGCCCCAGGCCAGCCGCCTGCCCCGCCCATGTGCCCGCCGCCGCACACTGCTTCGCGGCGCGGCGCTGATCCTGCTGCTGGGGGCGGCCGGCGCCGCCCCGGTCCGGGCGGCGGAGCCGGTCACGCTCACCCTCTACAGCGCCCAGCACCAGCAGATGGTCAACCTGCTGACCCAGGCCTTCACCAGCCAGACCGGCATCCGCGTCCGGGTGCATTCCGGCGAGGCACCGGAAATCGCCAACCAGCTCGCGCAGGAAGGCGCCGCCTCCCCGGCCGATGTCTACTTCACCGAGAATTCGCCGGAACTCGTGCTGCTCGACGAAAAGGGCCTGCTGGCCAAGGTCGATCCGGCCACGCTGGCCGAGGTCCCGCCGCAATACAGCGCCAGGGATGGCGACTGGGTGGGGGTGCTGGCGCGCGAGAACGTGCTGGCGTTCAATCCTGCGATGATCCGGGAGAGCGAGCTTCCGGCTTCGCTGCTCGACCTGGCGGGGCCGGACTGGAAGGGCAAGGTCGCGATCGCGCCGAGTGATGCGGATTTCCTGCCGCTGGTCACCGCCGTGGTGGCGCTGAAGGGAAAGGACACCGCACTCGCCTGGCTGCGCGGGCTGAAGCGCAACGCCCAGATCTTCGACGATGACGAAGGCGTGGTGGCGGCAGTCGATCGCGGCGCCGTCGCCACCGGGATCATCAACAACTACTACTGGGCGCGGCTGCGCACCGAGCAGGGGGCGGATCACACGCATAGCCGCATCCACCACTTCGCCGACGGCGATGTCGGCGGCTTGATCAACATCTCCGGTGCCGCGGTGCTGCGATCCTCCAAGCACCAGCAGGAGGCACAGCGCTTCCTCGCCTTCCTGGTGTCGCGGCCGACGCAGGAGATGCTGGCCAAGGGCGAGATCGATTTCGAATACCCGCTGGCCAAGGGTGTCGCGGCCAATCCGCTGCTGAAGCCGTTCGACACGCTGCAGCCGCCGAAGCTGACCGTGGCGCAGCTTGGTGACGACCGGGAAGCGGCCGAGCTGCTGCGTGAGGCCGGCCTGATCTGATGGCAGAGGCGGCGGCGCTTCCGGCCGGCCCGGCCCGGCTTGCCGTGCGCCCCCGTCCGCCGGCGGCGCTGCTCGGCGCCGCCGCGATCGGCCCGGTGCTGGTGCTGTTGCCGCTCGGCTTCACGCTGCTGGAGGCGGCGCGGGTCCCGCCGGGCCGCGCCGTGGCGCTGCTGTTCCGACCGCTGGTCGGCGAGCTGCTGCTGAACACGGTCGGGCTGGTGCTGGCGACCACCGCGACGGCGGCGCTGATCGGCACCGCGGCGGCCTGGCTCGTCGAGCGCACCGCCCTGCCGGCGCGCGGTGCCTGGGCCGTACTGGCGGCCATGCCGCTCGCCATCCCGCCCTTCGTCAGCTCCTATGCCTGGATTTCGCTCAGTCCGGCGCTGCAGGATTTCGTCGGCGCCTGGATCGTCGTCACCTGCTCCTACTATCCGCTGGTCTACCTGCCGGTCGCCGCTTCGCTGCGCGGCATGGACCCGACCCTCGAGGAGACCGGGCGGTCGCTCGGCCAGGGACCGTGGCGATGCTTCTTCCGCATCGTGCTGCCGCAGCTGCGGCCCGCCCTGCTCGGCGGCATGCTGCTGGTGGCGCTGAACGTGCTCGTCGAATTCGGCGCCTTCAGCCTGCTGCGGTTCCGCACTTTCACCACCGCGCTCTATGTCGAGTACCGCACCGGCTTCAACGGCGGCGAGGCAGCGCTGATCGCCGTCGTGCTGCTGCTGCTTTGCCTCGCCTGCCTCGGGCTGGAGCTGCGGATACGCGGCGGCGCATCGTATGCACGGATCGGTCGCGGCACCCGTCGCCGCGCCGGCCGGCATCCGCTCGGCTGGGCGACGCTGCCCGTGCTCGCGGGATTCGCCGGCCTGGTCGCCGCGACCTGCGGCGTGCCGCTCGGCATGATTGTGTATTGGCTGACCCGGCATGGCACCGCCGCCATTTCGCCGGTCGAGGTCTCGGCCGGCCTGCTGCTGCAGGCGACCTTTGCCTCGGTCTGGCTCGGCCTGGCCGGCGCCGCCACCACGGTGGCGCTCGCGCTGCCGCTCGGCTTCCTCACCGCCCGCTATCGCGGCCGCTTCGTCACCCTGCTCGAGCGGGCCGCCTTCCTGGCCCAGGGCGTGCCGGGGATCGTCGTGGCACTGGCGCTGATCGCGATGACGATCCGCGCGTTGCATCCGCTCTACCAGACGGCGGCGCTGCTGATCGCCGCCTATGCGATCGTCTTCCTGCCCCTGGCGCTGGTCAGCGTGCGCGCGGCGCTGGTGCAGGCGCAGCGCGGGCTCGAGGAAGCGGGCCGTTCGCTCGGTCTCGGCTGGGTCGCGGTCGCCTGGCGCGTCGTGCTGCCGGTGGCCGGCCCCGGCGTGGGTGCGGCGGCAGCACTGGTGTTCGTCTCGATCGTGACTGAGCTCACCGCGACGCTGCTGCTCGCGCCGATCGGCACCCAGACGCTGGCGACGCAGGTCTGGGCCGACACCTCGACCCTCGCCTTCGCCGCGGCCGCGCCATACGCTGCGCTGATGGCGGTGCTGTCGCTGCTCTCGACCTGGCTCCTGGCGCGCCGCTTCGCCGTCGCGGCGCTGTAGCATGGATCGACTCGACTCCCGCCCGAGGCGCCCCGGGCGCGGCAACCTGTGCGCCACGACCTGAACCGATGGCGGATCTGCGCATCGACGGGCTGCGGAAGGCCTTCGGCGGCCAGGTGATCCTGCGCGATGTCAGCCTTGCCGTGTCCTCGGGCGAGCTGGTGGCGATTCTCGGCGCCTCGGGCAGCGGCAAGACGACGCTGCTGCGCCTGATCTGCGGCTTCGAGCGTGCCGATGCGGGCACGATCGCGATCGACGGGCGCATCGTCAGCGGACCCGGCGTCCACCTGCCGGCAGAGCGGCGGCAGGTCGGCTACGTCGCGCAGGAGGGTGCGCTGTTCCCGCATCTCTCGGTCGCCGACAACATCACCTTCGGTCTGCCGCGGCGGCTGCGCCGGGCGCGTCACCGGGTGGAAGAATTGCTGGCATTGGTGGGACTTCCCGCCGGCTTCGCCGACCGGCCGCCGCAGGCGCTGTCCGGCGGCGAGCAGCAGCGCGTGGCGCTCGCCCGCGCCCTGGCCCCGGCGCCGAAGCTCGTGCTGCTCGACGAGCCGTTCTCGGCCCTCGACGCAGCGCTGCGCATCGAGACGCGCGAGGCGGTGGCGGCCGCACTCTCCGGGTCCGGCGCCACCGCCCTGCTGGTCACGCACGACCAGGGCGAGGCGCTGTCGATGGGCCACGAGGTCGCGGTGCTGCGCGACGGCGCGCTGGTGCAGGTCGCCGATCCGGTGACGCTGTATCGCCGGCCGGGTGATCCGGAGCTGGCGCGCTTCGTCGGCGAGGCGGTGCTGCTGCCAGGCCGCGCCGCGGCGGGCCGGGTGACCTGCGTGCTCGGCGAGTTGCCGCTCGCCGCACCGGTGGCGCCAGGCGCGGTCGAGGTACTGGTCCGGCCGGAGCAGATCCGCCTCGGCCATGACGCGGCGGGCCGGCGCGCGCGGGTCACCGACGTGACGTTCTACGGCCACGATGCCAGCGTGCGATTGCTGCTGCTCGGTGCCGAGCCGCAGACCCTGATCGCCCGCGTCGCCGGCCATGTCAGCCCGCCGCCGGGCACCGAGGTCGCGGTCAGCGTCGAAGGCGAGGTCGTCGCCTTTCCGGCCGCCGAGGCCCCGATCGGGTGACGACCGGGACCGCGGTCGGAATGACGGCGATGCGCGGCCGCCCAACCCCATGGCTCCCGCATGAGCGCGAGCGCCGGATTCGGAGGTGTGACACGTGCACCTGTACGCGCGACGGGTGGCCAGCGTCGCCGGTCTGGCAGCCCTGACGCTGGCGGTCCTCGCCGCGGCTGCCCCGGCGCGGGCGCAATCCGCATCCACCGCGACGGCCCCGGGCGGGACGGCGAGTCTGCCGGCCGACAGTGGATTGTGGGCGCGCAGCAACCTGTTCGACGGGATCGGCGGCGCGCGCACCGTGCTGGGGCAATACGGCATCTCGCTCGGACTCACGGAAACCAGCGAAGTCCTCGGCAACGTCACCGGCGGCGTGCATCAGGGGGCCGATTACGACGGGCTCACCGAGCTGAGCCTCGGGCTCGATACGCAGCTCGCGTTCGGCTGGAAGGGCGGGACCTTCAATGTCAGCCTGCTGCAGATCCACGGGCGCAACCTCGACAGCGACAATCTCGAGGCGCTGCAGGGGCCGAGCGGCATTTCGGCAGACCGCGCCACCCGCCTGTGGGAACTCTGGTATCAGCAGGCGCTGCCGGGCGGCCGTATCGACGTGAAACTGGGGCAGCAGAGCATCGACCAGGAATTCATGGTCAGTGCCACCTCCGCGCTGTTCATGAATACCGCGATGGGCTGGCCGGCGCTGCCGGCCGCCGATCTCTATGCCGGCGGCCCGACCTATCCGCTCTCCTCACTCGGCATCCGCCTGCGCGCCCGGCCGACCGATGCGCTGACCGTGCTGGCCGGTGTGTTCGACGACAATCCACCCGGCGGCGCGTTCGATGCCGATTCGCAGCTGCGCGGCGCCGAGCGGACCGGCACGCTGTTCAACCTCGACACCGGCGCGCTGTTCATCGCCGAGCTGCAGTTCGCGACGAACCTGTCCTCCTCCGGGAACGGACAATCCGGCGGGACGCAGTCCGGTCTGCCCGGCACCTACAAGCTCGGTTTCTGGTACGACACCGGCGCTTTTCCGGATCAGCGTTTCGACACGCAGGGCGTCTCGCTCGCCAGTCCCGCCAGCAATGGCGTGCCGGCCACGCATCACGGCAATGCCAGCGTCTATGGGCTGGCCGACCAGATGCTCTGGCGGCCGGATCCGCAGGGCGCGCGCGCAGTGAGCGGCTTCCTGCGCGCCATGGGAGCGCCCGGCGCGCGCAACCTGCTCGTCTTCAGCGCCGATGCCGGGCTGACGATGACCGCGCCGCTGCCCGGTCGCGACAATGACAGCGCCGGAATCGGCATCGGCTTCGCCAGGATCAGCGGCGCCGCCAGCGCGCTCGATCGCGACATGGCGGCGTTCGGCGGCATGCCGTACCCGGTGCGCGGCGCGGAGACGTTCATCGAGGCCACCTACGTGTTTCAGGCGGCGCCCTGGTGGACGTTGCAGCCGGACGTTCAGTACATCTTCATGCCGGGCGGCGGCATTCCCAACCCGGAAGCGCCGGGCAAGCGGATCGGCAACGAAACCATTCTCGGCCTGCGCACCGCCGTGACGTTCTGACGGCGCCTCCCCTTGCAGGCGGGCACCATCCCTGCTAATGCGAGTCATTCGCAATTGCATGGACGCGCGGGCGACAAGGGGGACGGATGGGACGGAACAGCAGGACTTGCCGGCGGACGGTGGCGGCCCTGGCGCTGGGCCTCGCGGCGATCCCAGGGGCGATGGGCGTGGCGCTTGCCGCGGCACCGGACGGGTTCCTGCAAGGCCTGCGGCGGCACACCATGCTGAGCTCGACCGTGCCGGGGAACGGCGACCAGAACCCGTACGCGATCGCGGTCGCTCCGGTCTCCGCCGGCAAGCTCCAGGCCGGCGACGTGCTGGTCGACAACTTCAACGACCGCAAGAACCTGCAGGGGCTCGGCACGACGATCGTCGACTACCGCCCCGCGATCGGAAAACTGTCGCTGTTCGCATCACTGCCGCGCGACCTGCCGCACTGTCCGGGCGGCGTCGGCCTGACCACGGCGATGGCGGTGCTGCGCTCCGGCTGGGTGATCGTCGGCAGCCTGCCGAGCCGCGACGGCACCACGGCGACCAAGGGCCAGGGCTGCCTGATCGTGCTCGACAGCCAGGGCGAGGTCGCCGGCACCATCGCCGGGCCGCAGATCGACGGGCCGTGGGGCAACATGGCGGAGATCGACCACGGCGCCACCGCGACGCTGTTCGTCAGCAATGTCGGCTTCGGCGTCGGCGCCCCGCTGGACGACACGCCGGTGGTGCACCGCGCCAACGTCGTGCGCCTCGACCTCACCATCCCTTCGGGCAAGCCGCCGGTGCTGGCCGGCGAGACCGTGGTCGCCGACGGGTTCGGCGCGCAGGCCGACAAGGGCGTGTTCATCATCGGCCCGACCGGGCTCGCGCTCGGCGCCGACGGGACGCTCTACGTGTCGGACGCGATCGGCAACCGTATCGTCGCGATCCCCGAGGCTGCGACTCGTGCCGACAGCGCCGGCACCGGGCGGGCGGTGACCGGCGACGGCATGCTGCAGCGGCCGCTGGCGCTGGCCATGGCGCCGAACGGCCATCTCGTTGTCACCAACGGGCTGAACGGCCAGGCGGTGGAGATCGATCCGGCGACCGGGCGGCAGATCGGCGCGCGCTGGCTGGACAATGACCGCGCGCAGCAGCCGCCGGGCAGCGGCGACCTGTTCGGCATCGCCCTGACCCCCTCAGGCGACGGCATTTACTACGTGCAGGACGACGTGAACACGCTCGTCCTGGCCCGCTGAACCGGCGGCAACGCGCATGGCGGGCTGCCCCTTCGCCTCGCGGCGCGGCTTCCTCGGCGCCGCCGGAGCGGCGCTCACCGCCTCCACGCTGGCCGGCAGCGCGTCCGCCCGGGGCAGCGACGATGCGGCCGGAGGCACCGGGGCAACGTACGATACGGTCCCGTTCCACGGCCCGCACCAGGCTGGCATCGCGACGCCGCAGCAGACGCATGTGCTGCTCGCGTCCTTCGATCTCACCGCCGCGGATGCCGGTGCCGTCGCGCGCACGCTGCGCGCCTGGACCGAGGCCGCGTCCCGCCTGACCGCGGGCCGGCCTGCCCTGCCGCATGCCAATCCGGACCGGCCGCCGCATGCCAATCCGGACCGGCCGCCGGCCGACAGTGGCGAGGTGCTTGGCCTGTCGCCGTCCCGCCTGACGCTGACCTTCGGCTTCGGCCCCGGCCTGTTCGAGCGCGACGGGCAGGATCGTTACGGGCTCAAGGCGCAGCGTCCGGCGGCGCTGGTCGACCTGCCGCGCTTCAACGGCGACCAGCTCGAGGCGGCGCGCAGCGGCGGCGATCTCTGCATCCAGGCCTGCGCCGACGACCCGCAGGTGGCATTCCACGCCATCCGCCAGCTCGCCCGCATCGCCGCCCCGGACGATGCCGGCGCCGGCTACGGCGGCAAGCCGGCGGGAGCCACCGCCGCGACCGATGCGAAGCGCGGCACCGCCGTGCTGCGCTGGCTGCAGGCCGGATTCCTGCCCAGGACGCCGGCGGGCGAGACGCCGCGCAACCTGCTCGGCTTCAAGGACGGCACGCAGAACCCGGGGCTGCCGGGTGCTGCCGAGCGCAGCCAGGGCCGGGTGGTTGGCAACGGCACGCTGGACGACGCGGTCTGGGTTGGTACGGAAGGACCGGGCTGGATGCGGGGCGGTAGCTACCTGGTGACGCGGCGCATCCGGCTGGCGCTGGAGCACTGGGATCGCTCGGCGCTCGACTTCCAGGAGCAGGTGATCGGGCGGCGCAAGGCGAGCGGCGCGCCGCTCTCCGGCGGCGGCGAGTTCGCGCCGCTCGACCTCGACGCGGTCGATGCCGACGGCAATCCGGTGATCGCCGACAATGCGCATGTCCGGCTCGGCGCTGCGGCGGCAAATGGCGGCGCACGTATCCTGCGGCGCAGCTACTCCTACGATGACGGGCTGAGCTTCGTCGCCGAGCGCTGGCCGCCTTGGCGGCAGGGCCTGGAATACGATGCCGGGCTGATCTTCATGGCGTTCCAGCGCGATCCGCGCGGCGGCTTCATCCGCATCTATGAGCGCATGTCCAAGCTTGATCTGCTGAACCAGTACGCGACGCACGTCGGCAGCGCGATCTTCGCCTGCCCGGGCGGCGTCGCCCCTGGCGGGTTCGTCGGCGAGGCGCTGTTCGCCCAGGCCGGCGTCACGTCAGCCGGTCCGCCTCCTCCGGCCGGCTGACGGTGACTTCCAGGTCGCGCACCAGGCCGTTCGCCAGCGAATAGACCCAGCCGTGCACGCTGAGCGGCTGGCCGCGCGCCCAGGCGTCCTGCACGAACAGGTTGGCGGCAACGTTGCGCACCTGGCGGATCACGTTCAGTTCGCACAGCCGGTCGAGCCGCTGGCGCGGATCGAGCATCGCCTCGAGCGCGTGGCGGTGCGCGTGATGGACCTCGCGGATCGGGTGCAGCCAGTGATCGACCAGGCCACGGCGCTGCCCGTCGACCGCCGCGGCGACGCCGCCGCAGCCATAATGACCGACCACCAGGATGTGCTTGACCTTCAGCACATCGACGGCGAACTGCAGCACCGAGAGATAGTTTGCGTCCTGTGGCGGGGCGAGATTGCCGACGTTGCGGTGGACGAACATCTCGCCCGGGTCGAGATCGACGATCTCGGTCGCCGGCACGCGACTGTCGGAGCAGCCGATCCAGAGATATTCCGGCGCCTGCTGCCCGACCAGGCGGCGGAAGAAGCCGGGATCGGCGGCAGTCTTGCGCGCCGCCCAGGCCCGGTTGTTGGCCTTCAGGTGATCCAGCATGCACCCTCGCTTGCTGCACCGCGCAATTCCGCGCGAGCGGGGCCGACGGAGTCAAGGGCGGACGCAGGTATCGGACGCGTATCGCCTCCGGGCAGAAGCCGGCCCGTCCGCTGCCGGGAGCGATCGTCGAAGGCGGAAACGGGTGACCCGCCGCATGCGGCGGGGAGCGGGACCTCCATGCGGGAGTAACGCACTTCCAAGGAAATTGACCCCGCGTCGCGGCCCGAATGCTGCCTCGTCCGGGTCATTGCCGCCGGTCAACGGCTGCGCTAATCGGGGCCGTCAGATCAGATGCGGGGCATTGTGACGGGCGGCATCGCCAAGGCGCGAACGGGAATCGACGGCTTCGACGACCTCACGCTGGGTGGGCTGCCGCGTGGGCGGCCGACGCTCGTCTGCGGATCGGCCGGCTGTGGCAAAACCTTGTTCGCGTCGACGTTTCTTGTCAACGGCGTCCGCGACGAGGGCGAGCCCGGCGTGTTCGTGACGTTCGAGGAGCGACCGCGCGACATCATCGACAATGTCGCATCGCTCGGCTTCGGCCTGGGCGAGCTGATCGCACAACGGCAAATCCATATCGAGCACATCGCGATCGACCCGGCCGAGCTGGCGGAGGTCGGCGACTACGATCTGGAGGCGCTGTTCCTGCGCCTCGACCTCGCGGTCGAGGAGATCGGCGCCAGGCGCATCGTGCTCGACACGATCGAAAGCCTGTTCTCCGCCTTTCAAAACCCGGCCATCCTTCGCGCCGAAATCCGGCGCCTGTTCGACTGGCTGAAGGAAAAGGGGCTCACCGCCGTCATCACCGGGGAACGCGGCAACGGCTCGCTCACGCGGCAAGGGCTGGAGGAGTACGTCTCCGACTGCGTGATCCTGCTCGATCATCGCGTCAACAACCAAGTCTCCACCCGACGGCTGCGCATCGTCAAGTATCGCGGGACCACGCACGGCACGAATGAATATCCGTTTCTGATCGGCGAGGACGGGTTCAGCGTGCTGCCGGTCAGCTCGCTCGGACTCGCCCATCAGGTGCATGAGGAGCGGATCTCGACCGGCATTTCCGATCTCGACGAGATGGTGAAGGGCGCGGGCTTTCATCGCGGCAGCAGCATCCTGCTGAGCGGCGTCGCCGGATCGGGCAAGAGTTCGATCGCGGCCGCCTTCGCCGCAGCAACCTGCGCACGGGGCGAGAAGGCGCTCTATTTCTCGTTCGAGGAGTCGGCCCGGCAGACGGTCCGCAACATGCGCTCGATCGGCCTGGATCTGCAGCCGAGCATCGAATCCGGCCTGCTCGAATGCGTCGCCTCCCGGCCGACCTTCTACAGCCTGGAGATGCATCTCGCCGTGATGCTGCGCCAGGTGCAGCGGTTCCGGCCGCAGCTGGTGGTGCTCGATCCGATTTCCGCGTTCCTGGATTCCGGCGAACAGCTCGAAGTGCAGTCGATGCTGCTGCGCATGATCGATTTCCTGAAAAGCCGCGGCATTACCGGTGTCTTTACACATCTGGCGTCGATTCAGGGCGAGGCCAAGACCGACGCGGGCCTGTCGTCGCTGATGGACGCGTGGATCCTGTTGCTGAACCGGGAAGTCAACGGGGAATTCAATCGCGAGCTGTATCTGTTGAAGGCGCGCGGCATTGCGCACTCGAACCAGGTCCGCGAGTTCGTGATGAGCGATTCCGGCATCAGCCTGAGAGAGCCCTTTCTCGGCGAGAACGGCGCACTCACCGGCTCGGCCCGCCGCTTCGAGGAAGCGCGCACGCGTCGCGACGAAGTCGCGCGCCGGGCGGAAGTCGCACGGCTGCAGGAGAAGATCGCCCAGCGCCGGCGCCGGACGGAGGCGCAGATTGAGGCGCTGCATGCGGACCTCCGGGCCGACGAGATCGAGCTCAGGAGCATCATCGACCAGGAGACGGCCTATCTGGCCCAGGCCAAGTCGGATACGGCGGAGATGGCGGCGGGCCGGGGAGCGGACAGCGAGTGAGCGAGGAACAGCGGACGGATCCGGGCGAGGAGCCGCTCAAGCTCACGCTCTACGTCGCCGGCCAGACACCCAAGTCAGTGGCGGCGATCCGCAATCTGCAGCGGCTGTGCGAGGAGCACATGCCGAACCGGTACGAGGTCGAGGTGGTCGATCTCCGCCAGCAGCCGCAGCTGGCGCGCGAGCACAATATCGTCGCCATCCCGACGCTGGTGCGATCGCTGCCGGTGCCGGTTCAGAAGATCATCGGCGATCTCTCGGACCACGAAAAGGTCCTGATCCATCTCAAGGTCGAACGCTGAGATGGCGCATGCCGAGCCGGCGCGCGCGGAGGACCCGGACGCCGATCTGCATCGACGGCTGGCCGAGGCCGAGGAGACGTTGCGGGCGATTCGCGAGGGTGACGTGGACGCGCTCGTCGTGCGCGGCTCGGAGCATGACGAGGTGTTCGCGCTTGGCGGCCAGGACAGCTACCGCACCTTCATGGAGGCGATGGATATCGGCGCCGCCGCGCTCGATGCCGACGGCAGGCTGATCTATGCCAATGCGGCGCTCTGCTCGCTGCTCGGCCGCAGCGCCAAGGATCTGCAGCGGCAGGGCATTGCCGCGGCCCTCGGCGAGCGTGCCGCCCGCATCGTGCAGCACTTGATCGACGAGGCGGAGCTCAGCCGCCGGAGCCGGCAGGTCGCGCTGCCGCGGGCCGGCGGCATCTCCCATGTCGAGGTGACGGTCGCACCGTTGTCGCTCGGCTTCGGCCACGGCTGTGCAGTTACTTTCACCGACGTGACCGAACGGATCGAGGCCGCGGCCGCGCACGAGAGCGACCGTATCGGCCGCGCCATCATGGCCTCCTCCAACGAGGCGGTCGTGGTGTGCGACCGTGACGGGCTGATCACCCACGCCAATGCGGGCGTGCGCCATTTCCAGGACGGCTCGGTGGTCGGAAAGAGCTTCGACCAGGCCTTTCCGCTGAGCTTCGCCCTGAGCTCGGGGCTGATGGGCGGTGGCGACCTGATCGGCGTGGCGCTGGCCGGCACCGCCGTGCGCGGCATCGAAGCGACCTTGACCCAGGACGGTCGCACCCAGGATCTGCAACTGAGCGCCGGGCCGCTGCGCCAATCCGGCGATGCGATCGGCGGCTGCATCGTGACGCTCGCCGATATCACCGAGCGGAAGGCGACCGAGAAGCGCCAGGCGCTGCTGATGGGCGAGCTGACGCATCGGGTGCGCAACACCCTCACCCTGGTGATGTCGATCGCCAACCGCACGATCGCCGCCACGAGGGATACCGCCGAGTTCCGCATCGCCTTCGGCCGGCGGCTGGAGGCACTCGCCGCCACGCACAATCTTCTCGCCGAGGGCGCGTGGGAGGGATTGACGCTCGAGGAGCTGATCAACGTCGAACTGGCGCCCTATGTCACGCTCGGCAGCGGCCGGGTGCGGCTGCAGCACCTGAACGTCCGGGTCGCACCCGACATGGCGGTCGCCCTCGGGCTGATTTTCCACGAGCTCGTGACCAACGCCGTGAAGCACGGGGCGCTGTCCAATGACACCGGGCGCATCTCGATCACGGCATCACCCAAGGGTGAGTCGGTTGAGCTGGTCTGGCAGGAGGATGGCGGCCCCACCGTTCTCGCGCCGGAAAAGAGCGGCTTCGGTCAGACGGTCATTGCCCGAGGCCTGGGGCCCGGCGGGACGAACGTGGAGTTCCGGCCGGAAGGGCTGGTTTGCCGCATGTACGTGCCCAGGGGCCAGGTGAACCAGCCGTAGGGATGCACGCGCCTGCCGGCGCTTGGGCGCGGCGTCGGCAGCGCCCGGAACCGCCCGAGGGTCGCCCGCCGCCGGCTACTCCGTCGGATCGTGCCGGAAAGCGAGCAGCGCCGTGCTCTCCACCACCTCGGTGACCAGCCCCTCACGCACGTGCGGCGCCAGCACGTCGCGCAGTTCCCGCGTCAGCGCGTCCACCCGGTCGCCGATCCGGCTGGGCGAGGTGCCGGACATCGACAGCGCCCGCTGGATCAGCGCCTCTTCCGGCGTGTGTCGCCGCTCGATCACCGCCACCCGTTCGACATGCGCGAAGGGCGAATCGAGCAGCACCGCCTCGTGCTCGACCCAGGCGCCGCTGCGGCGCGCGTTGCGCACGTCGCCGCCGGACGAGTGGGTGTCGATCACCGCCCGCCAGGCCTCGCGCCACGCATTGTCCGGCACCGGCGGGTGCCGGTCGGCGAACAGGGCCACCGAGCCCTCCGGCTCGATCAGCCCGTCGAGCCGCGCCAGCGCATCCGCCCGGTCCATCCAGTGGAACGCCCGGCCGATCACCACCAGCCGGAACCGTCCGAGCGCGGGGCCGAGATCATAGGAACTGCCTGGCTGCACGCGCATGGTGGGCGGCGCGTCCTCCGCCGCGAGGCGCAGCATCTCCGGCTCCGGGTCGATCGCCACCACTTCGGCCGCGAAGGGCGCGAAGGCGCGGCCGAGCTGTCCCGGCCCGCAGCCCAGATCCATCACGCGCGCGCCAGGGCCGAGCCCGGCCAGCGCCGCCACGCGCCGGATCAGCGCCGGGGCGTAGGCGGGACGGCCGGGGAGGTAGTGGGCGGCGGCGGAGCGGAAACGGCGCGGCTCGAACGGCAGCGGCGACGGCACGACGGTCATATTCAGGCCCGCATGCGGGAGATTTCCAGCAGTACGCTGGCCTCGAGCTCCTTCTCGTCCAGTCGGTGCTTCACCAGGTCGCCGATGCTGACGATGCCGACCAGCTCGCCGTCATCGAGCACGGGCAGGTGCCGGATCTTCTTCATCGTCATGAGCGCCAGCGCGGCATCGACGCGGTCGCCGGAACGACAGCCGATGATCGGCGCGCTCATCAGCTCATCGACGCGGTGGTCCAGGACCGCCGCACCCTGACGTGCGATCGCATTCACCAGATCGCGCTCAGAAAAGATTCCGACCGGCTTCATCCACGCATCCTCGACCACCAGGGCGCCGATCCGGCGTTCGGCCAGGCGCTGCACGGCGGCGTGGACCGGCTCGGTCGCGAGAATACGCGCGACCGCGCCGCCTTTGACCTTGAGGACATCGGCGATGAGCATGGCTCAAAAGCTCCTCGGCATTTGTTCCGTCCGATCTAGTCATGCGATCCCGCCCCGGCAACACACTTTGGGGCGGGATTGTGGCGGCCTCATGGGGCACGCAGGAGCAGGCCGATGGTCAGCGCCAGCCCGATCAGGACGATGGCGACGCGCAGCAGCGTCTCATTGACCCGCTGCAGCATCCAGGCGCCGAGCTGGCCGCCGGCGATGGCGGCGACGGCCCCGATCCCGGCCTGGCGCCAGGCGACCTCGCCGGAGAACAGGAAGATCACCACGGCGGCGCTGTTGATCACCCCGGCGAGCACGTTCTTGGTGGCGCCGGCGACCCGCACCACCAGCCCCGCCATGGTCAGCGCCGCCAGCATCAGGATGCCGATGCCGCCGCCGAAATAGCCGCCGTAGATCGCGATCCCGAGCTGCAGCAGGGCCGAGGTGCGGGGCCGGATCGCGATGGTGCCGGGATGCCTCGGGCGGCGCAGGAAATTGCCCCAGAAGAACACGCCGGTCGCGAACAGCACCAGCCACGGCACCAGCCGGGCGAAAAAGGCGGGCGGAGTCAGCAACAGCAGCACCGCCCCGATGCCGCCGCCGACCACGCTGATCGCGAACAGCACCCGGAAGGACAGGTGCCCGGCGCCGCTGACGAAGCGCCGGCCGGCCAGGCCGGTGGTGATCTGGCCGGGGAACAGGGCGATGGTGGAGGTGATGTTGGCGGCGCGCGCGTCGAGCCCGGTCAGCAGCAGCGCCGGGAAGGTCAGGAAGGAGCCGCCCCCGGCCAGCGCGTTCATGATGCCGGCCAGCAGGGCGGCGACGGCCAGGCCGATCAGCGCCATGCCGCATGCCTGCCCGGCCGCCCAGGGCTGCGGCGCGGCCGGACCAGATGCTCCGGCATTCGTAGGCGATGCGGCTCAGCCGCCGGCGCTGCCGAGCGCGTGCAGCACCATGGTCGCGGTCAGGATCTGCGGCAGCGTCCGCGGCGGGCCGTCGGACGGGAAATAAACGTAGAGCGGCACGCCGTCGCGGTCGTGGCGGTGCAGGAATTCCGTCACGTCCGGATCCTGGCGGGTCCAGTCGCCGCGCAACAGGGTGACGCGATGCGCGGCGAAGGCGTCTCGGACCTGCCGGGTCGCCAGGGCGACGCGCTCGTTCACCAGGCAGGTGATGCACCAGGCGGCGGTGATGTCGACGAACACCGGGCGCTGCGCCGCGCGCAGGCTGGCGAGGCGCGCGGTGGTGAAGGGCTCCGCGCCGGGCAGCAAGCCGCCGCCGCCGGCCGTGGAGGCACCAGCACCGGCCGAGAGCGTGGGGATGCCGGGCAGCACCGCGGCCGCGGCCAGGGCGGCGGCCAGCCCGGCGGCCCGGGCGAGGCGCCGGCCGCGGCCGCTCGAGCGGCCGGCGAGGCCCAGCGCCCAGGCGCCGAAGCCGATGAGCAGCAGGCCGGAGGCTGCCGCCAGCACGCCCGTCGGACCCGCCTCCTGGCTCACCACCCAGAGCAGCCAGACGCAGGCACCGTACATCGGAAAGGCGAGCGCCTGGCGCAGCACGTCCATCCAGACGCCCGGCCGCGGCAACGCGCGGGCCAGCGTCGGGGCGGCGGCGAGCAGGGCGGACGGCGCGGCCAGGCCGGCACCCATGGCGAGGAACCCGGCGACGGTCACGCCGGCCGGTGCGGCGAGCGCCGCAGCCAGCGCGGCCGCCATGAACGGCGCCGTGCAGGGGGTCGCGACCAGCACCGCGAGCGTGCCGGTGAAGAAGCTGCCGGCATGGCCGGGCCGCACCGCCAGCGACTGGCCGAATCCGGCGACGCCGCTTCCGAAACTGAACACGCCGGAGAGATTGAGTCCGACCGCGAACAGCAGCCAGGCCATGGCGGCGACGAAGGCCGGGGACTGAAACTGAAAGCCCCAGCCGGCGGCGATGCCGGCCTGGCGCAGGGCCAGCAGCATGCCGCCGATCACGCCGAAGGTCAGCAGCACGCCGCCGGTGTAGGACAGCGCGTGCAGCCGGATCTCCCGCCGCTCCGCGCCCGAGAGGCGGGCGATCGCCATCGCCTTCATCGCCAGCACCGGGAAGACGCAGGGCATCAGGTTCAGGATCAGCCCGCCCAGGAAGGCGAAGCCCAGCATGCGCAGCAGCGGCAGTGCGGCGGGGTCTGCCGGCGCCGCGCCCGGCCGGGCGAGCACGGTCAGGTGGCTGGGCGTGCCGTGGCCGTCCACCAGGGTCAGCACGCCGGCCAGCGGCGCGGCGGCATGGAAGTTGGGACCGGGATGCAGCGCCAGGCTGACCACACCGTACCGGACTGCGAGGCGCTGCGGTGCGTCCTGGTCGATCACCCCCGGCGTGTCGGGGAAGAACCAGGCGCGACTGACATTGGCCGGCGACAGGCCGGGTCCGCGCAGGAACAGCCGCGCGTCCGGGCTGATGCTGGCGACGAAGGGCGAGGCAGCCGGCAGGCGCGCGACGGCGCGGGCGAAGAGCGGCGCCTCGGCCGAGGGCGCGCCGTCGCCCGGTGGCACGGTGAGCCGGAAAATGCCCTGGCGGGGGATGCAGATCGCCGCGCAGACCAGCCACTCCGCCTGCGCCTGGATGCTGAGCGGTCCGGGGGCGGCGGTTGCGGGCACGGTCACCGTGAGCGGCAGCACGACGTCGCCAGTGTAGCCGTAGCTCATGAGCGGCCCGTCCGGCAGGCGCTCCGGCGCCGGCCACTCGATGTCGCCGGCGCGCGCCGCGGCTGGCCTGAGGGTCAGCGTGACGTCGGGCGGCGCGCCGGCGTCACCCGGATTGCGCCAATACGTGTGCCAGCCCGGCGCGAGGCGCAGGCGGAGGGCCACATGCAGCGGATGGCCGGGCCGCACCGAGTCGCTGTCGGTGATCAGCGTCGCGGTGTCATGGCTTCCGATCACCGGCGCGGTTTCCAGCGCCGCCGCCGGCCGCGCGCACAGCAGGAGCAGAAGCAGCAACAAGGCGAAAAAAGGACGGAGCATGGCAGCACACCTAGCAGGAAGAGGCCGGCACCCGAAGACCATCCTTCCCGCTCTCCATTCGCCCGATCGGGCGCGCATGGAGCGCGCTCGACACCGTCGAGCGCACCTCGAGCCCCGTGGCCGCCGGCAATGATCGTCTTCGAGGCGGTCCAAGGCGCCCGCAACGCGCCACTCGCGAAGGGAAAAACCGTGCGCGCGGCCGCGTCGGTGCTATCCGCCACGCCATGAACCCCGCTGCCGCCGCCCTGCCGATCACGCCGGCGCTGCCCGATCTGCTCGCCGCCCTGGAGCGGCAGCCGAATGCGGTCCTGGTCGCCCCACCCGGGGCGGGCAAGACCACGACCGTGCCGCTGGCCCTGCTGGAGGGCGCGTGGCGCGGCGACGGGCGCATCGTGATGCTGGAACCCCGTCGCCTCGCCGCCCGTGCGGCCGCAACCCGCATGGCCTTCCTGCTCGGCGAGCCGGTCGGTCGCACGGTCGGCTACCGCACCCGGCTTGACGCCGCCGTCTCGGAGGCGACCCGCATCGAAGTGGTCACTGAGGGCCTGCTGGTCCGCCGGCTGCAATCCGATCCCGGGCTGGAGCGTGTGGCCGCGGTCATCCTCGACGAGGTGCACGAGCGCTCGCTCGACGGGGATCTCGCCCTTGCGCTCTGCCTCGACCTGCAGCGCGGGCTGCGGCCGGACCTGCGGCTGCTCGCGATGTCGGCGACCCCGGACACCGCCCGCCTTGCGGCGCTGATGCAGGCGGCGGTCATCGAATGTCCTGGCGTCGCGCATCCGGTTGCGATCCACCATGCCGCCCGCGATCTCGCCACCCCGCGCGACCTGGCCGACGCCGCCGCCCGCGCGATCCGCGCTGCACTGGCGCAGCACCCGGGCGACCTCCTCGCCTTCCTTCCCGGCATGGCGGAGATCCGTCGCGTCGAGGCGGCGCTGCTCGATTGCGGCGCCCGCGTGCTGCCGCTGCACGGCGAGTTGCCGCAGGCGGCGCAGGATGCGGCGCTGCGTCCGGCGGAGGACGGCGCCCGCCGTGTCGTGCTCGCCACCTCGATCGCCGAAACCTCGCTCACCGTCCCGGGCGTGCGGATCGTGATCGATGGTGGGTGGCGGCGCACGCCGCGACTCGATCCCGGCACCGGCCTGACGCGGCTCGCCACCGTGCGGATCAGCCGCGCCGCGGCGGAGCAGCGCGCCGGACGCGCTGGACGCGAGGCACCGGGAGTCGCGATCCGGCTCTGGACGGCGGCGCTGCATCGCGGTCTGCCGCCGCAGGACCGGCCGGAGATCCTGGAAGCCGAGCTCTCCGACCTGGCGCTGGCCTGCGCCGCCTGGGGCGCGGCGCCCGCGGCCCTGGCCTTCCCCGACCCGCCGCCGGCCGGTGCGCTTGCCGCCGCGACCGTATTGCTGCAATCGCTCGGCGCGCTGGACACCTCCGGCCGGATCACCGGGTCAGGCCGGCGCATGGCGCGGCTCGGCGCGCATCCGCGGCTGGCGGCGATGATGCTGGCGGCGCGCGATCCGGAAGAGGCGGCGCTCGCCGCCGATCTCGCGGCCCTGCTGGAGGAACGCGATCCCTTGCGCCCGCCCGCCGGCGCGGCCGAGGCGCCCGCCGAGATCGGGCTCCGCCTTGCCGCCCTGGCGGGCGAGGCGGCGGCCGATCGCGGCGCCCTCGCCGTCATCCGTCGCGCTGCCGGCCAGTACCGGCGACGCCTCGGCCTGCCGCCCGATGCAAGCCCCGCCGGCGACCCGGCCCCATTGGTTGCCGCCGCCTTTCCCGATCGCATCGCCCAGCGCCGCGGCGAGCCCGGATCCTTCCGCCTCGCGGGAGGCGGCGGCGCCCGGCTCTCGGTCGCGGACCCGCTCGCGCGCGCGCCGCTGCTCGCCGTCGCGGCGCTGGAGATGAAGGCGTCGCCGCGCATCCGCCTCGCCGCATCGCTCGATCCGGCCAGCCTGCCCGAAAGCGTTGCCGCGACGGTGACGGAGAGCGTGGAGAGCGGTTTCGACCCGGCTTCAGGCACGGTGCTGACCCGCCGCCGCCGGCGCCTCGGCGCGCTGGTGCTGGAGGACCGCACGATCGCCGCCGATCCCGCAGCGACTGCGGCGGCGCTCGCCGCTGCCCTGGCGGCACGCCCCGACGCCCTCCCCTGGACCGACGCCGCGCGGCAACAGCAGGCACGGATTGCCCGCATGGGCGTGATCGAGCCGGAGACCGGCTGGCCCGACGTCTCGGACGCCGCCCTGCAGGCCAGCGTCTCGGATTGGCTGGCGCCGGCGCTGCACGGCATGAGCCGCCTTGCCGAGGCGCAGCGACTCGATCTCGCAGCCCTGCTGCGCGGGATGCTGACGCCGGACCAGGCGCGCCGGCTCGACCGGGCGCTCCCGGCGCATCTCGACCTGCCGGGCGGGCGGGCCACGGTCGACTACACGGCGCCGGTGCCGGTGGCGAGCGCCCGCGCCCAGGCCTTCTTCGGCCTGGCGGAGACGCCGCGTCTGGCCGGCGGCCGGCTCCCGGTGCAGCTCGCCCTGCTCTCGCCGGCCGGGCGGCCGGTCGCGGTCACCGCCGATCTCGCCGGCTTCTGGCAGCGCGGCTGGGCGGAGGTGCGACGGGACATGCGCGGCCGCTATCCACGCCATCCCTGGCCGGAGGATCCGCTCGCCCCTGGCGCCGGCGAGCGCCGCCGGCGATAAGCCCCTCCCCGGTCGGCACCCCCGGTGCGAGAATCCCGCCGGTCATTGCGCGCGCGCCGCTTACCTCCGCGACTCCCGCCCCGTAAGATCGCCGTAACGCCCGCGTCGGCAGGCCGGCCGGGCATGGACCATCCTGACGGAGACACACCATGAGTCGCCCATCCCGCGCCCCGCTGCTGGCCTGGGCCCTCCTCGGGATGCTCGCCATGCCGGGCTGTACCCCCGTCTCCGCCCGCGCGCAGGAGCCGGTGCTGTCCGGGGTGGTGGCGCCGATGAGCTTCGCGCCGCTGGTCAAGAAAGTCGTCCCGGCGGTGGTCAACATCGCGGTCACCGAGGACATTTCGACCGGCGAGGCGGTGGCGCAGATCCCGCCCGAGCTGCGCGGCACGCCGTTCGAGCGGCAGTTCCGCGAACGGCTGCGCAACCGGCGGGAGCAGGTGATGGGCGCCGGCTCCGGCTTCATCATCGACCCGTCCGGCATCATCGTGACCAACAACCACGTGGTCGGACACGCCAACAAGATCGTCGTCTCGCTCTCGAATGGCACCGAGCTGCCGGCGAAGCTGATCGGCGCCGACCCGCTCACCGATATCGCGGTGATCAAGGTCAATGCCACGAACCCGCTGCCCTACGTGTCCTGGGGCGACAGCAACAAGGTCGAGGTGGGCGACTGGGTGCTGGCCGCGGGCAATCCGTTCGGCCTCGGCAGCTCGGTCACCGCCGGCATCGTCTCGGCCCGCGGCCGCGATATCGGCGAAGGACCGTTCGACGACTTCCTGCAGGTCGACGCACCGATCAATCCCGGCAATTCGGGCGGCCCGACCTTCAACCTGGAAGGCCAGGTGATCGCGGTGAACACGGCGATCGTCTCGCCGACCGGCGGCTCGGTCGGCATCGGCTTCGCCATTCCGAGCGTGCTCGCCGAGCACATCGTGGACGAGCTCCGCGCGCATGGGCATATCGATCGCGGCTGGCTCGGCGTCTCCGTGCGCGACGAACCGGTGAGTGGCGGCGGGGTTGCGATCGCCAGCGTCGACCGCAACGGTCCGGCGGCGCATTCGGGGCTGCACAGCGGCGACGTGGTGACGGCGGTCAATGCGACGCATGTCGACAGCGCCCGCGGCCTGATCCGCGCGGTCGCCGCGGCGCCGCCGGGCACCACGGTGACGCTGACCGTGCGGCGGGAGCACCGGACGCTGGAGATCCACGTGGTGGTCGGCAAGCGCCCGGCGGAGACCACCGGCTGATATCGGCGTTGAGAGAGATCGGGCCTCCAGGAGCGGGAGGGCGGCAGGGGACCGGCATGCGCATTCTGGTTGTCGAGGACGATCGCGACGTCGCAAGCTTCGTGGTCAAGGGGCTGCGCGAGGCCGGCCATGTGGTGGAGCACGCCGATAACGGCCGTGACGGCCTGTTCCTGGCGGCGTCGGAGAGTTTCGACGCGATCATCCTCGACCGCATGCTGCCGGGCGGCATCGACGGGCTGCGCCTGCTGGAGACGCTGCGGGCGCAGGAGAACACCACGCCCGTGCTGTTCCTCTCGGCGCTGGCCCAGGTCGACGAGCGCGTGCGCGGGCTGAAGGCCGGCGGCGACGACTACCTGACCAAGCCCTTCGCCTTTGCCGAGCTGCTGGCGCGGGTCGAGGCGCTCGCCCGGCGCCGCAAGGGCGAGGGGCCGCAGACCAGGCTCGCAGTCGGCGATCTCGAGATGGACCTGCTGTCCCGCAGCGTGCGGCGCGCGGCGCAGAAGATCGACCTGCAGCCGCGGGAGTTCCGCCTGCTGGAATACCTGATGCGCCATGCCGGCCAGGTGGTCACGCGCACCATGCTGCTGGAGGGCGTCTGGGACTATCACTTCGATCCCCAGACCAACGTCATCGACGTGCATGTCTCGCGGCTGCGGCAGAAGGTCGACAAGCCCTTCCCGACGCCGCTGATCCATACCATCCGCAATGCCGGCTACATGCTGCGCGCGGAGTGACGGCGGTGCGGCGGCCGGCCGGGGTTCCGCCGGCGGCATGACCGCGCCGGCGCGGTGACGGGCAATGGCGTCGATCCGCGAGCTGCATGTCTTCCGCTCCGCCAGCGTGCGGCTGGCCGCCCTCTATGCGCTGGTGTTCGGAGCCAGCGCCCTGGTGCTGATCGCGTTCATCTGGTGGGCGACCGCCGGGCTGCTCGACCGCCAGGTCGACGTCGCCATCCGCGCCGATGCGCAGGGGCTGCTCGAGCAGTGGAGCACGGACGGACTGCCCGGGCTGATGGCCCGCATCCACGAGCGCCTGTTCACCAATTTCGACGATGACGCGATCTATCTGCTGGCCGATCCGCTCGGCAACATTGTCACCGGCAACCTGCAGACCTGGCCACCGCAGGTGCAGAGCGACAGCATGTGGTATGAACTGCCCGTGCAACGCGCCGGCGTGCATTCGCTCGCCCGAGTACACGTGTACGACCTGCCGGACGGATTCCGTCTCCTGGTCGGGCGGGACGTGCGCTCGCGCGCGCAGCTGCGCAGCCTGCTGACCGACGCGCTGTTCTGGGCCCTGCTGATCGTGGTGGCTCTGGGCGTGCTCGGATCGCTGCTGGTGCGCTCGCTGTTTCACCGCATGATCGCCAATGTCTCGGCGACCGCGGCGGCGATTTCCGCCGGCGACCTCACCCGCCGGGTGCGGGTGACCGGCCGCGGCGACGAGTTCGATCGCCTGGCCGAGACGATCAACGACATGCTCGACCGCATCGCCCGGCTGATGGACGGGGTGCGGCAGGTCTCCAACGCCATCGCGCACGATCTGCGCACGCCGATCACCCGCGCCCGCGCGCGCCTCGAGGATGTCGGCGCCAACGCGACGCGCGAGGAGGAGCTGCGCGCCGGCGTGGAGCGCGCGATCGCCGATCTCGACGGCGTCGTCGCGGTGTTCCAGGCGCTGCTGCGCATCGCTGAGATCGAGGCGGGCGCTCGCCGCTCCGCCTTCTCCGACATCGATCTCGGTCCGCCGCTGTCGGACCTCGCGGAACTCTACGGCGCGGTGGCGGAGGAGAAGGGCCTGCGGCTCTGCCTGACGATGCCCGAGCACCTGCGCGCCTATGGTGACCGCGAGCTGATCCAGCAGGCCGCCGCGAACCTGCTCGACAACGCGGTCAAGTTCTCGCCGCCGGGCACGACCGCAACGCTGGAGGCGGCGGCGGAACCGCCCTTCGTGCGGATCACGGTCTGCGACGAGGGACCCGGCATCCCGGCGGCCGACCGGGCGCGCGCCACCGAGCGCTTCTTCCGTGGCGAGCAGGCCCGGCACACCCCCGGCGCCGGCCTCGGTCTTGCCCTGGTGCAGGCGGTGGCGACGTTGCATGGCGGGGAGTTGCGCCTTGCCGACCGGAATCCGGGCCTGTCCGCAACCTTCACACTGGCGGCGCAGCCGCCCTCCGCCAGGGCCCCGCAGGCCGCGGCCGAGCCGGCCGCCTGACCTCTTGTTCACCTTGCGCACAGGCCGCCGTTGGGCGAAAGGGAGCAGCATTCCGCAATGATCGGTTTTGTCTGGTTGCTCCTGACCTTCGGGCCGACCCCAGCGATCCTCGCCGGCGACGGTGCCGCGGACCGACCGCTGGCGGTCACCACCGACACCGCATCCTATTGCGATGAGCTGGTGCATGAGATCGCCCGCGAGAGTGCGCATCCGCCACCGGGAGTCGCCTCGCTCTCCGCCGAGGGCCAGTTCCTCTGCGCCGAAGGCCACGTCCCGGCCGGTCTCAAGCGGCTGCGCCGCGCCATCCTGATGCTGCAGGGGCCGCAGGCGACCCGCTGACCGCGCCTGCGGCGCTGGGTCAGAGACCGGCCTGGGGCGCGGCGGGACCGGGCAGCGCGGGCGGCGCATCGCCGTCGCGCGGCTGCCCGCGCTCAGGCGGCAGCACGGTGAACTCCTGCACCACGACCGGCTCGGAGCCGGCCGCGAGCGCAACGCCCAGCTCTTGCAGGCGCCGCTTCATCCGCCGGTTGAACTCCCGCTGCACCGGCCAGCGGCCGGTATCGGTGCAGACGATCTGGCCCAGGATCGTCGCCATGTAGCCGTCGACCTTGTCGACGCCCCAGAGCTGCAGGTCGCTCAGCATCCGGTCGCGGAACTCAGGATCCTGGCGCATCCCGGCGACGATCTCGGACAGCACCGCGGCGACGCGGTCGGTGTCCTCGCGCGCCGCGACGCTGACGCTGACCGAGGCATTGCCGATGCCGCGATTGGTGTTGGTCACGCTGGTGACGGCGCTGAACGGGATGATGTGCACCGAGCCGTCGCCGGCGCGCAGCCGGATGGTGCGGATCGAGAGATGCTCGACCGAGCCGGAGAGGCCGGAGACGGTCACCCAGTCGCCGACCTGCATCGCATTTTCCAGCAGCAGGAACAGGCCGGTGATCAGGTCCTGCACGAGCTTCTGCGAGCCGAAGCCGATTGCCACGCCGACGATGCCGGCGCCGGCGAGCAGCGGCCCGATATTGACGCCGATCTCGGTGAGCGCCGTGAGACCCACGATCACCAGCACGGTGATGAGCAGGCCGGTGCGCAGGATCGGCTGCAATGTGCGCAGCCGCACCGCCCGCGCCACGTGCCCCTCGCTCGATAGCCGGGCGATCGAGATCTCCAGGCTGGAATTGGCGCTCTCCCAGACGATCAGCGCAATCCCCGTGGTCACGCCGATGGTCAGCAGCGCCGTGGCCATGCGCCGGCCGAGCCCGCCCGGGTTGAACCAGACCAGGACGGCGACACCCCAGAACTCGAGCAGCACGATCAGGGCACCGATCCCGATCGCGAGGCTGACCACCGCCCGCAGCACCGGATAGTAGCGATTGGCCCGCACCTGCAGCACGGGGTGCCGCGTCGCCTGCTCCCGACCGGGCCGCAGCGCCCGATCGAGCGCCCCCATCACCACGACGCCGAGAAGCCGCGCCAGCACCGCCACCGCGGCGACGGTCAGGAAGGCGTGCAGCAGCCGCACGAAGCCGTTCCGCAACTCCACCGCGTAGACCAGCCAGATCGCGAAATTGTAGATGATGGCGATCCAGTGCCAGCTGCCGGCGAGCCGCCGGCGCACCGCGGCGATGGTACCCCGGGCCCCGACCGGGGGCGCGATGATCGCGGCGACGCGCACCCGGGCGCGCAGGATCGCGCCCGCCAGCATGATGTGCACGGCCAGGCCGACCAGCTTGATGATGGCGATCTGGCCCTCGGCGTAGAGGCCGAGCAGACCGGCGATGTCGGCGAAGGTGACGCCGAGCACCGCCAGCGTCACGACGCTGCGCATCCAGCTTTCGATGAACCGTGCGCCGCTGTCGGAGACCCGGAGCAGGCGCAGCCCGGGATGCTCGGGGTCGATCAGCGCCCGGGTCACCGCCATCACCGTGCGGAGGATGGCATAGGCCTGCAGCGCCTCCAGGATCACCAGCCGGGTCGTGCCCGGCTGCCCGAGCGGGGTGGCGAGCAGTGCGTTGCCCAGGGCCAGGAAGGCGACCAGCGGCAACAGGTCGAGCAGCAGCCGCGCCACGGCGAGCGGCAGCCGGCGCAGCGCCGCCCAGGCGCTGGTCAGGCGGCGGCGGCGCTCCGGCGGCGCGGCGGTCGTCCCGGGTTCGGCCGTACCCGGCGCTTCGATCTCCGCCTCCTCGGGTGCCGCCGTTTCGGGCCCGGCCGTTTCGCCCGCTGGAGGCGGTGTCGAGGTCGGACCCTCGCGTGCCAGCGTCCGGCGCAGCCCGGCCAGGAGCCACCACACCGCCCATTCGACACCGAGCGCGATCGCCAGAACGGCGGCGAGCTTCCATGCCGACTCGAGGACCGGCGCCCGGATCGAGGGGTCGGTCGCGACCTCCTGCAGCCAGCGCGCGAGGAGCGGCAGGTCGAGCAGCGTCTGCGCGCTCGCGGCGGTGCGGGCCGAGATTCCAACCAGCCACTTCGACACGTCGGCCTGGATCTGTGCCCCCAGGCTGCCCGGGGTGAGCGGGCCGGGCGCCTGCTCCGGCGAGGCCGCACCCGCCGCAGGCTTTCCCGCCGCGGCGGCCGGTGGTGCGGCAGCCGGTGGCGCGGCGCCGGCGACGGCGGGAACCGCCGCGGCCGTGCCCGCGGTCGGGGTTGCCGAAGCTGCCGGTGCCGCACCGGCGGTCCCGCCAGCCGGCACCGGTGGCGCCGCCGGCGCGTGGCGGGTGGCGCTGTCCGGCGCGGCCGCCGTTCCGCCCGGCGCGGTCGCCTGGACCAGGGCCTCCAGGGTGGCGAGCAGCGCCGCCCGCTGCCCGGGATCCTGCAGCACGCCGATCAGGTGCTCGGCTTCCGTGCGGCCGAGGACCGGTGGCGGCGGCGCGGGCGCGGCCGCCGCTTGCGGTGCCGGCGCAGTCGCCGCCGCGGCGCCTCCCCGCGGGAGGTCCTGGGCCAAAGCGGCTCCTGGCACCCCGAGCAGGTGCGCGAACAGCAACGACAGCAGCAGATGGACGGGCCGGACCATCGGCCCGCCGAGCAGCATGCGGGGGCGAACCCTGTCAATCCGCCGGGGCGGAACGAAATCCGCCGCCGGCCTGGCGCGGGCCGGTCCAAAACCCGTCTCGCGCCCCCATCTTCCGGCCATGAAGGTCATCCTGGTCGTGCTGCTGGTGCTGTCCATGGCCGGCGTGCTCGGTGTGTTGTTTGCCGGCATGTTCGGACTGGTGCGCGGCGGCGGCGATCCGCGGCGTTCCAATGCGCTGATGCGCTGGCGCATCGTCCTGCAGGGCGTGGCGCTGCTCCTGTTCCTGCTGCTGCTCGGCCTGATCGGGCACTGACCGCGGCGCGGGCGCCCGCGCCCGCGCCAGATGCCGCGCCATCATGGCAACGGCGTGACTTCGCCTGCGGAGTGGTCTATTGCAGCCGCGAAAACGGGCGCCAATCGGGGGGGAAGCCGGCCTGGCGCGCCGGCGCGACCTATTCGCTGCCGCCCGGTTCCCTTCGCTGCTGCATGGAGTGCCGATGAAGCTGCTCGTCCCGGTCAAGCGGGTGGTCGACTACAACGTCAAGGTGCGGGTCCGCGCCGATCAGAGCGGCGTCGAGACCGCCGGCGTGAAGATGTCGATGAACCCGTTCGACGAGATCGCCGTCGAAGAGGCGATCCGGCTGCGCGAGAAGGGCATCGCCACCGAGATCATCGCCGTGTCGCTCGGCATCGCCCAGTGTGCCGAGACGATCCGCACCGCGCTCGCGATGGGCGCCGATCGTGGCATCCTGGTCGAGACCGATATCGAGCTGCAGCCGCTCGCCGTCGCCAAGCTGCTCGCCGCCCTGGTGCGGCGGGAGGAGCCGCGGCTGGTGATCCTCGGCAAGCAGGCGATCGACGACGACATGAACGCGACCGGGCAGATGCTCGCCGCCCTGCTCGGCTGGCCGCAGGGCACCTTCGCCAGCAAGGTGGTGATCGAGGGCGACACGGCGACGGTGACGCGCGAGGTCGATGGCGGGCTGGAGACGGTGGCGCTCACCCTGCCGGCGATCGTCACCACGGATCTGCGGCTGAACGAGCCGCGCTACGCCTCGCTGCCCAACATTATGAAGGCGCGCAAGAAACCGATCGAGACGCTGAAGCCGGCCGATCTCGGCGTCGATCCGGCGCCGCGGCTGAAAGTGCTGAAGGTGGTGGAGCCGGCCAAGCGCAAGGCGGGACAGAAGGTCGCCACGGTCGCCGAGCTGGTGGCGAAGCTGCGCACCGAAGCCAAGGTGATCGCGTAGTGACCGCGCTGGTTCTGCTCGAATTCGAGCCCGGCGGCGCGATCAAGCAGCCGTCGCGGAGTGCGGTCGCCGCCGCCGGCAAGCTCGGCGAGGTGCACGTGCTGGTCGCCGGGTCCGGGATCGGGGCGGCAGCGGCGGCGGCGGCGCGGCTGCCGGACGTCACGAAGGTGCTCGTCGCCGACGCGGCCGCCTATGCGCACGCGATGGCCGAACCGCTGGCCGCACTGCTGGTGGCGCTGGCGCCCGCCTATGACCATCTGCTGGCGGCGGCGACGGCGGCCGGCAAGAACGTCATGCCGCGCGTCGCCGCCTTGCTCGATGCGCAGCCGATCAGCGACATCGCCGGCATCGAGGGCCCCGACACCTTCATCCGTCCGATCTACGCCGGCAACGCGCTCGCGACCGTGCAGTCGGCGGATGCGAAGAAGGTGATCACGGTGCGCGCCGCGAGCTTCGACCCAGTTGCCGCCGAGGGCGGCAGTGCCGCGATCGAGCCGGTGTCCGTGACACCGGCCGATCCCGCGCTGTCGCGCTACGTCGGCGCCGAGCTCTCGAAGAGCGAGCGCCCGGAACTGACCGCCGCCCGTGTCGTCATCTCCGGCGGCCGTGGCATGCAGAAGGGCGAGAATTTCGCCCTGATCGAGCCGATCGCCGACAAGCTCGGCGCCGCCGTCGGGGCCTCCCGCGCGGCGGTGGATGCCGGATTCGTCCCCAACGACTATCAGGTGGGACAGACCGGAAAAATCGTCGCCCCGGACCTCTACATCGCCGTCGGCATCTCCGGCGCCATCCAGCACCTGGCCGGGATGAAGGACAGCAAGGTCATCGTGGCGATCAACAAGGATGAGGAAGCGCCCATCTTCCAGGTCGCCGATTACGGCCTGGTCGCGGACCTTTTCAACGCCCTGCCCGAACTGCGGGCAGAACTGGAGCGCTCCTCATGAACATCGACGTGAAGTCGGGGGCGGCGAGCGAAGCTGCCCTTTCCTCGACGGCTGCCATCCAGGCGGTGGGCGTGATCGGCGCCGGACAGATGGGCAATGGCATTGCCCATGTCTGCGTGCTGCACGGCCTGCCCGTCACGCTGGTCGACGTCAAGGCCGATCAGCTCGACCGCGCCATGGCAACGATGGCGCGCAACATGGACCGCCAGATCGGCCGCAAGCTGATCACCGAAGCGGACAAGCAGGCGGCGCTGGCGCGGGTGACGCCAACCACGGATTCCGTGAGCCTGGGCGACGTCGACCTGGTGATCGAGGCGGCGACCGAGAAGGAGGACATCAAGCGCGCGATCTACAAGTCGGTCACGCCGCACCTCAAACCCTCCTGCATCCTGGCGACCAACACCTCGTCGATCCCGATCACCCGGCTCGGGGCCGGCACCGACCGGCCGGAAAAATTCATCGGCATGCACTTCATGAATCCGGTGCCGGTGATGAAGCTGGTCGAGGTGATCCGCGGCATCGCGACCGACGAGCCGACCTTCCAGGCGATCCAGGCGCTGGCGGCGAAGCTCGACAAGACCACCGCCGTTGCCGAGGATTTTCCGGCGTTCATCGTCAACCGCGTCCTGGTGCCGATGATCAACGAGGCGGTGTACGCGCTGTATGAGGGCGTCGGCTCGATCAGCGCCATCGACACCGGCATGCGGCTCGGCGCCAATCATCCGATGGGGCCGCTGGAACTGGCGGATTTCATCGGTCTCGACACCTGCCTCTCGATCATGCAGGTGCTGTACGAGGGGCTTTCCGACAGCAAGTACCGTCCCTGTCCGCTGCTGGTGAAATACGTCCAGGCCGGCTGGCTCGGGCGCAAGACCGGCCGCGGATTCTACGATTATTCGCAGGACCCGCCGCGACCGACGCGCTAGCCGGCGCGGTCGGTCCGCCCGCTGACGGCACGGGCTGCGGATCGGCGCGGCGCGTCTCGGACGGCGATCGCGTGCGCGGATTGTCGCGCGGCGAACCATACATACGTCATCGACGGCGCCTTGCCGCCGCGACCGCCGGCGCTTAGCCTCGCCGGTGCAACGAGCGGAGTGGCCGATGCGGCACACGATCTTCCGGCATCTCGGCCGGGCTGGTCTGATCCTTGCCGGGCTCGTCGCCGCGTCCGGGCCGGCCGTCGCCATGCGCTCCTGCCGCGGCGCCCTCGACACCTCCACCATGGTGGTGCTGCCCCGGCACCTGGCGGTATCCCTGCAATTGCAGCCGGTGACGCACACGGCGCAGGCCGACCAGGCGGTCGCCGCCTTCGCCTCCGGACTCGAGGCGGCGGGAGTCAGCGTCGATCCGCAAAGCACGCTCCGGCTCTCGATGGCGCTGTCGATCTACCCGCCGACCATCCCCGGGACCAACCAGCCCGCCTCCACCGGCAACTTCTCCGACTTTCACTGGATGGGCACGACCGCCTCATTGCCGGGCGGCTCACCGCTCGGCGCCAAGCTCGACGCCGCCGTGCTGGTGCTCGATTCCGTCGGTGCCCAATTCGCCTGGATCGCCTCGATCAGCTGCACCGTCGAGACGGATGACGGGCTCGCCCTGGCGCGCGACATCGGCTATCGCGTTGGCCAGGCGATGGGCCGCAATATCGATCAGGGCACGTTCTAGCGCCGAGAACATCCCGATCGCCGGACCCGGGTGGCTCGGGCAAGGCGCCTCACGGGTCGGGCGCGCCCGACCGGGATCGCCGGCGGCGGAATCACCGACGGCGCGAAGAACGGCTTGAAATCAGAAAGCTGGACCGGGATCGCTTGGCACAGTCACGGCGAGCCCGATGGTGCATGCCTTGGCGCGAATGCGGGGAATCGGCAAAGGCGTCGGTGCCGCGCCGCGGCGGTCACGGCAGGGCGCGCGCGTAGCGCAGCACCACCGTCTCGCCTCCGGACGAAGGCTGCAGCCGCGCCTGAAGGCCCGGCTCGCTGCCCGGCTGCTGCGCCAGCCAGGTCTCGTACAGCCCTTCCAGCGCCGGGGCGAGCCAGGTCCCCGGCGGCGACCCGGCGGAGCCGATGCGCGGCATGCCGGAATGCGCGATGCTGAGCACCCGCTCGGCCTCGTTCAGCAGCAGCCGCGCCTGGCCCCAGCCGATCGCCGCCAGCGCGTCGTTGATCTCGATCTCCAGCGTCTCCAGCGAATGCACCGCGGGCAGCGGCAGCAGTCGCGCCATGCGCGCGCCGATGCAGCGGAGCAAATCGTTGCGCTCGGGCGCACCGGCGCGGGCGTCGACCTCCTCGGCCAGCGCGCGCAGGAAACTGCGCCAGTGCACGACCGTCCCGTCCGTCGTCCCGAAGCTGACCGTCTGCGGCATGTCCATCGTCCGCCCCGTGCGTTCGCGCCCGGCTCAGGGCGCCACGTTGAAGAGATAGCGGGCATAGAGCAGCCCCTCGCCCTCGTTCCAGTCGCCGGCGCGCTGGTAGCTGGCCCGACCGCCGAGCGTGAAGGCCGGCGAGACGCGGTACTCGACCGCGCCATGCGCACCGCCGACCAGGCCGGAGACGCTGTCCGCGGTCGTGGAGGCGGCGAGCTGCGGGTTGCCGGCCGCCAGCGCCTCGAGCTGTGCCTGTGCCGCCGGATCGGTCGGGAAATAGGGCGAGCTGTTCTCGTGATAGGTCTGAAAGCCGACCGAGCCGCCGACGTTCCAGGTGAGATCGCCATCCTTCTCCGCGTAGCTCACCGGGATCAGCGCCGCGAAATAGTTCTGCGGGCTGAAATAGCCGCCACCGCCGAGGGTGAAGAAGCGCAGATTGTGCGCATAGTCGAAATACACGAGGTCGAGCCCGACCCGCGCCTCGTCGCCGCCCGAATGGTAGACGGCATAGGAACCGCCGGCGCCGAACTCGACTTCCGAGTTGGATTCGACGTTCTTGCCGGTCAGGCTGGCGCCGCCGCCGCCGAGATAGAAGTTGGCCGGGCCGCCGGCGTACTCGATCTGGATGTGGCCGCGGGCGCGGGTGACGCCGCCCCAGACCTCGCCGGTGCGCGGGTCGCGCGTCCCGGCATAGGACAGGACGCTGTCGGTCACGGCGCGGTCCTCGCCGGTCAGGCGCACCCGCCAGCCATTGGCAATCTCCGGTGCCAGTTCGATCCCGCCGACCGGGTTGGTGACGCGAAAGCCGAGCGGCGTCGCCCCGACATCCGCCGACAGGAAGCGCCACGCGTAGCCGAGATCGAGCCCGACGCCCGAGCTTTGCACCGTGCCCGGAGAGGGAGTCGACGGGCTGCCGTCGTCCAGTGCGAGCGTGCCGAATTGCGCCAGCGAGGTCGGCGTGTCGGGGAGCGTGCCCGCGGTGACGTAGGTCGGCGTCACCTGGAAGGTGACCCGGCCGACGCCGCCCGGGGAAAAGCTCGCCTCCATCGGCAGCATCGCCTCGGTGAGCTGGTCCAGCCCTTCGCTGCCCGAGCGGAAGCGCAACCCGGTATCGACCTGCAGCCGCGGCGCCACCTGCTCCTGCATCGCCGCGATCTGCCGGTCGATGTTCTCGGTCATCGCATCGCCGGTCGCAGCCCCGGCATCGGCCGTGCCGTCGGCATCGGCCGGCGCGGCAGCCCCGGCGCGGAACGGATTGCTGCCGGGTGCGGGCGGCTGCAGCGGCGCCGGCGCGGTCGTGGTCATGTAGGCGGAGACGCCGCCGGTCGGAATCGCGGCAGAGCCGCCCCCGCCGGGCGGTAACGCGGCCAGGGCCGGGCCGGTCGGCGGTGGCGCCGCAGCGGGCGACGTGCCGCCGGTGGCCGCCGCATCCGGTGCCGTCGCGCCCGCGCCATCCGGCGCCAGCAATCCCGCAGGTACGGCGTCCGGCGACGCCGCGGCGGCTGCCTCGGTGGCTGCGACGCTGTCCGCCGCACCTTCGACCTCGGCACTGCGCAGCGCGCGCGCCCGGCGCAGATCGCGCAGCGCCTCGCCGTCATTGCCGCGCGCCCGCGCCAGATCGGCGGCGGCGATCCAGGAGCGCGGATCAGCGGGGGCGAGACGCAGCCCCTGCTGCACCCATTGCTGCGCCTGGCCCCAGGCGCGTGCGGCGATGGCCGCCTGCACCGCCGCCTGGCGCACCGCCACGTCGTTCGGGTTGCGTTGCAGCAGGGCCTGCGTCACCGCCAGCGCGCGCTGCGGTCGATCCGCCGACTGGTAGAGCCGCGCCAGCGCCAGATTGGCATCGGCGTTGGCGGGATCCTGCCGCAACACCGGCGCGAGCTGGTCATAGGCTGCGGCCGGCTGCCCGGCATCGCGCAAGCGGTCGGCCCGTTGCACGGCCAGCCCGGCCCGCAGCTGCACCGCGGCCGCCGCCTCGTCTGGCGGCAGCGCCGCCACGTCGATCCCGGCCAACAGCCGCGCCGCCGCCCCGGCATCGCCCGCCTGCATCATCGCGCCCGCGTAGGCGAGACGCTGCGCCGGGCTTGGCATCGGTGTGGCCGCGAGCGCCAGATTGATCGCCTCCTGTGCCCCCGCCGGGTCGTGCATCGCGGCGAACGCCCGGGCGATGGCGGCGCCGCGGGTGCCGTCGGGATCGGGCCCGACGGCCAGCCGCATCAGACGGGCGCGGCCTGCCACCGGACCGGACGCCGCCGCCGCGTCGACCTCGCGCTGGAACGCGACCCGGGCCGCGAGGCGGCGCATCTCGGGCGTGCGCTGTCGCGGCGGCAGCCGCGCCACCGCCGCGGCAGCGCCGGTGGCATTCCCGTTTTCCAGGTCGAAATAGGCCGCGGCCTGCAGGGCCGCCGGCGTCGCCTGCGGTCCGGCGATCGCATCGTCGATCAGCCGCTGCGCCTCCGCCCGCTGTCCCTGCCCGGCCAGGGCACGCGCCAGATCCAGCCGGATCCAGGCATTGCCCGGGTCGCTCGCCAGCGCCGCCCGGTACAGCGCGATGCGGGTGGCCGGGTCGGCGGCCTGGGTGGCGCGGTCGCGCAGCGCCGCGGCGCGCGCCGTCGCCGCCAGCGCGCCGCCGGATGCGCCCGCCCGGGCATACAGGGCAGCAGCCTCCTCGTCCTGCCCTTGCCGCGACAGCAGCCCGGCCAGGCCGATCAGCGCGGCGGTGTCCTCCGGCCGCCGGTCCAGCACGCGGCGATAGCTCGCCTCGGCCGCTGCGAGTTCGCCCGCCCGCGTCTGGATGTCGGCAAGCAGCAGCCGGCCGCCGGGATTGTCGCTGCGCCCGAGCAGCCGGGTGAGCTTCGCCTCGGCCGCGCGGTACTGGCCGCGCGCCGCGAGCGCGCGCACCTCGGCCCAGTCCTGGCCGGATTCGGTGCCGACCAGTGCCGCCTGCCATTTGTCCCGGGCGCTCGGATCGGCGGCGATCGCCCGCTGCAGCAGCAGGCGCGCGTCCGCCGGCCGGCCCTGGCGCAGCCGCACCAGGCCGAGCCCGCCCAGCGCGTCGGCGTCGTCCGGTGCCGCCATCAGGGCCGCGGAGAAATGCTGCTCGGCTTCGGCGAGGTGACCGGCGTTCAGCGCCGCGAAGCCGGCCGCGCGGTCCTGGCCGGCCCGGTCGACGGCGGCATTGGGCGGGTTGCGGATCGCCGCCAGCTTGTGCGCGATCTCCGCATCATCCGGGTGCGTGGCGGCAAACTGCCCGATCGCCGCGGCACTGTCCGGCCGGTCGGCCAGCCAGAGCAGCGCCTGGCGTTGCGCCTTCTCGGCCGCGGCGGCAACCGACGGGTCGGCGCCGAGCGCCTGCAGCCGGCGGATGCCCTCGGCCCGGCTTGCCTCGCGGTAGGTCAGCAGCTCGGCATAGGCAAGCTGCGCCTTCAGATTGCCCGGATCGTGCCGCACCGCCTGCGCGAGCCCGGCGCGCGCGGCGTCCCAGCCGCCCTCGGTGCTGGCCAGCGTCTGGTAGTACTCGACGGCGAGCGCATCGGGCGGCGCGCCGCCGGCGAAGGCCTGTCGATAGGCCGCAACGGCCGCGGCGGCGCGGTGTTCGGACGCCAGGCGGCGCGCCGTCGCAAGCTGTTCCGGATCGATGCCGGCCAGGCGCACCGCCTCGCGGGCGGCGCGCAGCCCGGGTGTCGCCCCGGTCGCGGCGCCGATCCGCGCCAGGGTCGCGCGGGCGGACGCGGCGTCCCCCTGGGCCGCCTCGATCTCCGCCTGCATCGCCAGGGCGGTGGCGTTGTGCGGATCGATCCCCAGCACGCGGCGCAGGGCGGCGAGGGCGCGGTCCGGCTGGTGCTGGTCGCGCCAGAACCCTGCCTGGCGCAGCAGCGCGGCGATCGCCGGATTGTCTGCCGCCGGCGTGCTGCCGGCGGGCGCTGCGGCAGGGGCGGCAGGCGTGGCGGACGCCCCGGAAGGGGCCGGCGCCGCAACGGTCGCCGGGGCCGCCCCCGGCAACGCGCCTGCATCGGCGGGCGCCTGCTGGGCGAGTGCGGCGCCACCCCAGGCCGGGGCCGCGATCGCCGCCGCCAGGATCGCGGCACCACGCCGGATCAGGCGAGGACCGGCATCGGGCATCTCAGTGCCCGCCGGCGCGCCGCTGCGCCAGCCGCCGCAGCGTGCGGAAGAAGGCAAAGGCCAGCAGCAGCGTGCCGCCGACCAGCCAGAGCAGCAGGCCGAGCGGATCGTTGCGCAGCGCCCAGGAGGGCCAGACCCAGAACGGCAGCGAGCCCACCGTGTAGCTGTCGCCGACACGCCAGGAGGTTGCCCGCCCGCCGCTCAGCACCGCGAGGTCGCCCTGGATGTGCGGCGCCTGCGTCGAATTCGCCATCACCGCGACCGCATCGGCGAGACCGGGCGGCGTCATGCCGAGCACGGCGACGAGCGACCGGCCGGCATGCAGCGGGCTTTGCGCGCCCACCAGCAGCGCACCGTCGCCGCCGGCGACCGCCAGCACCTGCGCCCGGGCCTGCGAGACCGAGCGGGCTTCGGCATCGTCGAACAGCCGGTACACCGACGGCAGGCGATGGCCGAGGGCGACGCGCAGCACGCCATTCTGCAACTGCACCGGGCTGCCCCGCAGCAGCGGCGCCGCGTCGGCGAGATGCGGCAGGGTTCCGATCAGCAGCAGGTCGCGATCCGCCATCGACGCCGCCTCGCCCGGCCGGATCACCGCGATGCGCATCACCGGATAGCCGGTGAAGGCGCCGATCTGCCCCATCAGGTCGAAAAAGGTGCTGATTTCGGCCGCGTCCGGCCGCTCCGGCAGTACGGCCGCGGTCTGCGACAGATCGGCCATGCGGGTGAAGGGGAAGCCGGAATTCACGAAGAAGGCGAGGTTCGGCATCTCGGCGAAGCGCCAGGCACGGCTGAGATCGACGGTACTGTCCGGATCGACCGCCATGTGCAGGTCCTCCGGCACCGCGCGGCAGTCGCCGCGATGCAGCGGCCTTGTGTCGAAGAAGAACTGCAGGTCGTTCTGGCCGAACACGTCGTAGGGCGGAATGCTGAACCGGGCGGCGCCGACGTCCGGGTCGTCGCCGGTCCAGCGCGCGAGCCAGGCACCGATCAGCGACGGGCGATCGGCCAGCGGCGTTGCGCCAAGGAAGAGGTTGTTGATGCTGACATCGAGCCGCGAGGCGGCGAGGTCGACGATCGGCCCCGGCGGCGCGCGGAAGCGGACATGCAGCGGGAAGCCGGCGCCGCGCCAGGTGTAGAGATCCGGCGCGGTGCGGAACGGCACCCGCATCGTGCCGGGCGCATAGCCCACGCCCTGCAGGGCGGCGGCATCGACGAGTTCACCGAAGCGCACCGGGCGATCGCTCGGGATCCAGGCAGGTGCGTCATAGGGCACGCGCTCCGGCAGGTCGGGTGCGGCGACCACGGCGTGGTCGCCGCCGAGCAGCCTGGCGCCGCCCGCGGCGAGCGCCTGCGCCGCCTGCACCAGCTCTTCCCCGGTGCGGCCGGCGACCAGCAGCAGCGATCCGGCGGGATCGTTGGGATTGGCGATTTCCGCCAGAGTCGGGCCGTCGAGCGGCGGCAGAGTGAGGCCGCCGGGATGTTCCGAGGCGGTGGCAAAGACCACGGCATTGCCCTCGGCCGGCGCCGAGTTCGCCGCCGGGAAACGCGCGCCGCGGTAATCGGCGAGCCCGCCGAACCAGGAGGCGACGATGGCTGCGCCCTGCAGCGTCTGATCGCTCGCTTCCGGCGGCAGCACGAAGGGCAGACGCAGACGCTGCCGGTCATGCGCATCGAAGAACGGCAGCGGCAGACGCGAAAGGTCGCGCTGCGGCGGCAGCCGCGCCAAGGTGAGCGTCAGTGTCGAGCCGTCGGAGACGGTCGACCAGAGCAGCCCGCTCAGCGGGTCGTTGCAGCCGGCGGTGTAGCGGCCGGTGAAGCGGAAGTTCAGCCGGTTGTCTTCCTGGAAGAAGGCCGGATCGATCGGCATCACCAGGTGGTCGTAGCGCGGCTGGTCCCGGTTCACCGGAATGGTGCCGACATACTGCTCGTTCAGCGTCACGGTGACGTTGCTGAACGCCGGGAGCAGCGCCGGGGAATTCGCCCCGTTCAGGCTGAGCTCGGCGCCGGTCACCACCTCGTCGGCACGGATGCCGAACTGCACGCCCTGCAGCGGCGAGGAACCGCGCAGGGTCAGCGGGCCCATGGCGCCGAGCCGGCGTAACGGCAGCACCACCCGCCGCTCGCCCGCCGCCGGGGCCGTCGCGGCTGACCCGGTCTGCACCGGTGGCACGGCGCCGGGTGCGGCGATTGCCGGTGGAGCGGCAGGCGGCGCGGTGCCGGGCGCGGCGGGCGCCGGCGCGGTCGCGCCCGGCGTCGGCGGCGCGGGCGGCATCGGCACGTCCTGCAGTTCCACGACCGGCGTCGGCACCGGGCGGACCGTCATCGCATGCGAGGCCGGGTCGGCCGCCGCGGCGCCCTGCGAGGCTCGCGCAGCACCGGCGCCGGCGAGCAGCGCCACCAGCCCGAGCGCCGCGGCGCGCCGCGCCAGGCCGACCGCGCGCTCGGGCAGCGCCGGCGGCAGCGGCGCCTCGCCCGGCTGCCGGTCCGGCCGCGGCGGTGCAGCGGAGAGGCGGTCGCGCGGCCGGAACAGGCCGCGGATGCTGACCAGCACCCGCCACAGGCTGGCGAGCGGCCGGTCCTTCGGGTAGTCGGCCCAGTCGGCCCAGGCATCGGCGCGGGCGAACACCGCCTGCACGGTCGCAGCCTCCTCGGCCATGGTGCGGGGACGGAACTCGACCTGCAGCCGGTCACCCTGCCAGCGCACCGCCTGCGCCGGCACCAGCAGCACCTGACCGGCGAGCTGGAACTCGATCTCGAGCGCCGCGTCGTCGGCCAGCCCCTCCGGCCGGGCCGCCAGCAGTCGCCCGCCGCCCTGCGACAGATCGCGCGTCGTGCCGGTGATGAGCCGTCCGTCCGGCAGGTAGATCACCACCGAGAGGGCCGCGCGGATGCGCGCGCGGTTGCGCATCTGCCGCGTCTCGCGCCCGACCGCCAGCGCCGCCATCACGGTCAGCAGGCTGAACAGCGCCCAGATTGAGTTCAGCAGCAGCGCCTGGAACGTCAGCGCGTCATTGTGGACCAGCAGGATCTGGCCGATGCCGCGGCCGATGCCGAGCACCAGCACCACGGCCAGGATGATGTTCGGATAGACCGCGCCGAGATCGAAATAGCCGTTCTCGAGCAGGCCGCCCTTGTCGGTGACGTTGAACTTGCCGCGCCGCGGCGAGATCAGCGTGTTGATCGTGACCCGCACCAGGAACAACGCCAGCACGGTCTCGTAGATCTCGCTCCAGAACGAATGCCGCCAATGGCCCTGCAGGCGGGAATTGGTCGCGACGGAATGGAAGATGTGCGGCAGCGCGTAGGCGACGATTGCGAGCGGTGAAGCCGCGATGATGTTCTGCCCGAGCAGCAGGTACATCAGCGGCGAGGTGAGGAAGACGATGCGGGGCACGGCGAAGAAGAAATGCCCCATGGCCTGCAGGTAGCAGATGCGTTGCGGCAGTGTCAGGCCGGGACCGAGCAGCGGGTTGTCGATGCGGAAGATCTGGATCATGCCGCGCGCCCAGCGCATGCGCTGGCCGATATGCAGGATCAGCCGCTCGGTCGCGAGCCCGGCGGCGAGCGGAATCGCGAGATAGGCGGAGTCCCAGCCGGCGCGGTGCAGCTTCAGCATGGTGTGCGCGTCTTCGGTCACCGTCTCGACCGCGTAGCCGCCGATCGTCGCCAGTGCCGCGCGCCGGATCACCGCGCAGGAGCCGCAGAAGAAACTCGCGTTCCAGAAATCGTTGCCGTCCTGGATCAGGCCGTAGAACAGATTGCCCTCGGGCGGCACGCGTGTGCCGGCGGCGAGGTTCCGCTGGAACGGATCGGGCGAGTAGAAATGGTGCGGCGTCTGCACCATCGCGAGCTTCTTCTCGCGCACCAGCCAGCCCATGGTGAATTGCAGGAAGGCCCGCGTCGGGATGTGGTCGCAGTCGAACACCAGGATGAACTCGCCATCCGTCCTGGTCAGCGCGTGATTGAGGTTGCCGGCCTTGGCGTGGCGGTTGTCGGGGCGGGTGATGTAGTTGACGCCGGCCGCCTGGGCAAAGCGGCGGAACTCCTCGCGCTTGCCGTCATCGAGCAGATGCACGCGCAGCTTGTCCGACGGCCAGTCGATCCCGGTCGCCGCGAGCACCGTCGCGCGCACCACCGACAGCGCCTCGTTGTAGGTCGGGATGAAGACGTCGACCGTGGGCCAGCCGGCGGGGTCGGGCGGCAGCGGCACCGGCTTGCGCTGCAGCGGCCAGATCGTCTGCACGTAGCCGAGCACGAGCACGGTGACCGCGTACATCTCCGCGGCGACCAGGGTGCCACCCAGCACGAGTTCCGGCAGGGTGCCGAATTCCAGTGTCTGCGTCAGGCGCCAGACGATGTAGCGCAGCGACACGCCGAGCGAGAGCACGATCAGGCAGACCGAGACGAAGCGGCCGCGGAAGCGGTTCGCGATCAGGAAGGTCGCCGCGCAGAAGACCGCCAGCAGCGCCTGCTGTCCGGCGCCGAGCGGCACCGAGGCGACCGCCAGCAACAAGGCGGCGCCGGCGAGAATCAACAGCGCCTGCGTTGCGCGCCCGACGAGATCCGGCCGGGTCGGACGGGCGCGATCGGCGCGCAGCGGTGTCGCCCTCATGGCGCCGCGCCGGCGACCGTCATCGTGCCGTGCCGCACCGCGCCCGGCGGCACCGCGCCGAGGCCGAGGCGCTGCAGGATCGCGCCGGCCAGCACGGCGATGTCGTGACCGGCGCGCGCCTGCGGCGCATGCTCGCGCACCAGGCGCTGCGCTGCCAGCGCCTCCGCGACATGCGCGTCGCGATAGACGGCGCCGAGCAGCCGCGGTCCGAAATGCCGCGCCGCCGCCTGCGCCGCGGCCTGCCCGAGCCGGGTGCGGTTGTCGCACTGGTTGAGCGCGAAGCCGGCGCGCCCGGCGCGCATCGCCGACTGGCCGGGAGCGCCGTAGCAGAGGCCGGATTCGATCGCGGGGATCAAGGCCAGCGAGGCGGCATCGGCCAGCAACACGGTGACCAGCAGGTCGGTGCGCGGCAGCAGGGCAGCCAGACCCGGCGACGGTCCCGGCGGGGTGTCGACGACCAACACGCCTTCGCCGGCCAGCAATCCGGCGAGCGGCGCGCGCAGCAACTCGGGCTCGGCGGCCAGGGAATGCGACCAGGCGAGCGCCGCCTCCATCGACAGCCTTCCCGGTCCGACCAGATGCACCGCGGCTGCGGTGGCGCGCGACCGCGTCAGGCTCGCGAACGGATCGGCGGCGGCGGTCTCTGTCAGGCCGAGGCCGAAATGCAGTCCGAGTGCCGCCTGCGGGTCCAGATCGAGCGCGACGACGCGATGGCCCGCCGCGGCGATCGCCGCCGCGACATTGGCGGCGAGCGTGGTCTTGCCGACCCCGCCCTTCGGCGAGGCGAAGGTGATCACCGGCACGGCGCGACCGCCCCCGCCCGCCTCGCGCGGCGCGCCACGCCACATCCTCGCGTGGCGGTCGGCCGGTGACGCATGACGATGCCCGTCAGATCCGGCGGAACAGCTCGCCGCGCGGCGCGAGCGCGGCCGAAACTCCGTCGGCGCGTCCCGCCAGGAGGCGGAAGACTGCCGGCAGCGGCCGTTCCGGCAACGGCGCCTCGCGCTGGCGACCCCACAAGCCGGGCGGCGATGCGGCGGCGTGCCGCGGCCAGGACTGGCTGCCCAGGCTCGTCTCCCAGAACGGGTGCGGCGGAGCCGCGCGCTCAACGGGGCCCGGCGGCGATGACGCCGCGGCTGCGACCGGCAGCACGGCGGTCGCCAATGGCCGCGGCTCGGCGACAGGCGATGGCAGGGGCTTGGCCGGCTCGGCATGCATAGGCGCGGCGGAAACCGGCTCGACGGCCGCGGGCGCATCCGGTGCGAGTGACGACGCCAGCCTGACCTCGGCCGCCTCCGCCACCGCCGCGCCCAGAAGCGGAAACAGCGCGGCGGCCGAATCCGCCGGGGGCTCCGCCGACGCGGAGGCTGCGGCGAGCGGCTCGGCGGATCGGCTCGGCGCGGTGAAATCCCGATACGGCATCGGCGGCACGCCGAAGGCTGCCAGCGCCTTGGCGATGTCGTCGCTCATCGCCGCCGACCTCGCCGCTTAGCTGTAGATCGTGTCACCATCGGCCCTGATTTCATACCATGCGATGCGCGATAGCATGACGAGAGACGCGGAGTAATAGTCGGACGCCGTATTAACGCTCGGGAAACGCGCGGCACTCACCGCCTGTCGCGTCCAGCCGGCGAGACTACGGATGGCATCCATGCCGGCCGAGGCCGGATAGGGTGCGGTCTCGCTCGAATAGAGATCGATCCAGGCCGGGCATGACATGCCATGGCATTGCCAATACCTCACAAACGCGTGATGCACAAGAGGGGGCGTAACCTGCGCCCAGGCCAGGTGGAGCGGCACGCGGATCGCGTCGTAGGAAAAGCGCGCCGGCCAGCTTGCGGCCGGCGCCAACGATCCGTCGGCGCGCGACACCGAGAGCCAGTCCGGCGGCAGCATCCACGGGCCGAAGCGGCCCTCCTGGATCAGCGCGAGCCCGTCGGCGCGCACCGCTTCCCACAACGGTGACGGCACCAGCCGCGCCACTTCGTCCAGCATGACGAAGGCATAGTAGGATGGGTTGATCACCACCCGGTCGGGATGCTCGAACCCTTCGGCCCCGGGCAGCAGCAGGGTGCGGCCGGCAACCTGGCGCACGGTCAGCCGCAACAGATCGACACCGATCGCCCTGGCGGTCGCGGCATGGTCCGGCCGGCCCCAGCGTCGCGCCGCCCGCGCCAGGGCGCCGGCGATGAACAGGTCGCCATCGGTCGCATTGTTGAGATCGCTGACCGGATTGGCGGCACCCGGCTGGTAGCGCCAGGCATGCAGGGCGTCGCCGCGCACGCACAGATTGCGTCCCGTCCAGGCGAGGATGCGGTCGAAGCAGTCGACATCGTCGAAGCTGACGGCAAACAGCAATCCCCAGCCCTGCCCCTCGCTGTGCGACTCGTTGTTGTTGCCGGTGTCGACCACCCTGCCGTCCGCAGTGATGAAGCGGCGCTTGAACGCCTCCCATTCGCGGCGTTCTGCCCGCGGCATCCTCGGCAGCGGCGACGGCGGGGGGGGCGTGGTGCTCGGCAGCGGCGACGGCGGGCGGGGCGTGGTGCTCGGCACCGACGTCGATGGCCGGGCGCGCAGGACGCGCGGCGCCAGCATCGCGGAGGCCGCGGCCATCGCGCCGAGGGCGAGCAGTTTCCGCCGGCGCAGCGGGGCAGCGGGGGGCGGAACGGCCATATCGGCTTCTCCCGATGATCCGTGCCGCTGCCGCCACGGGCGGTGCCGCAAGGATCGAGACGAAAGCGCGGACATATTGGCCCGGCGAGACGTGGCTCAGGATGCGATACGAAGGTTAACGGCTCCCTGCCCGCGAGACACCGCCACGATTGGTGAGGCCAGTCGCGTTCCCGCGATAATCCTGCCCGTGTGCGCCGGTCATTCCAGCGCCGGCGCGGCTGGGCTATGGAGGCGGGGCTGCCGTCCCGCCTGGCCGCCCTGCAGGAGAGCCCCGATGCGCACGCCCCGACGCCTTGCCGCCCTGGCCGCGCTGTCGCCGCTCGGCCTCGCGATCGCACTCGGCGGCTGTTCCGGTTTCAGCAACGCCTTTTCGCCGGGCGACAACGTGCCGCCGGCCAGCGTCTCGGGCGCTTTCGACGGCAACTATCAGGGTCGGTCGACCCTGGTCCGCGCCATGCCCAACGCGCTCTGCCCGGCCGGCGGCCCCGGCGTCATCGAGATCGGCGACGGCAGCCTGACCTTCCCGTACACGCCGGACCTGATCTTCGACACGGCGATCAATCCCGACGGCACCTGGCACGCGGAGATCGGGACGGCGCGGCTGGACGGCCGCATCGTCGGCAACCACCTGGCGATGTCGGTCAACACCCCGTCCTGTCAGACGCAGTACAGCGCGGATTACGTCTGGAACCACTCTTCCTGACGCCAGCCGCGCGGCCGCGCCGGACCGACGGCGCCGGTTATGAATGATATGTCATGAACGCCCGTTCCGGGTCTCGGGTGGCGTCCGCATCTAGGCTCCGGATGAAGGGGGCGGCTTGAGCCGGATCCCGACGCCAACCCAGAGACGGGGCCGCCCCTGCGGGCGGACCGCTCGACCCGGAGATTGACCCGATGAAGACCGTTTTGCTCGCCGCCGCCGCTGCGCTGGCGGTTGGAACGAATGTCGCGCTCGCCGCCAGCCCCGCGCATTCGATGTATCAGCCGCCGATCACCACCAGCGCCGATCCTGGCTATGCCTATGACCCGGCGACCCAGGCGCAGGCGCTGGCCGGCGTGAACCCGGCACACGCGCAGTACGTGCCCTATGCGCTGGCGCATCCGACGCAGCCGCCCGCGACGGCGTTTGCGCAAATTCAGGAGAAGCCGTTCTCGGCCAACTACACGCCGCGCATCTGACTGGCGGATGATCGGGGAACGGTCCGCGTTCCCCGATCGCATCGCCAACGCCAGTGTCAGCTCCGCATGGGGCCGGCGCTGGCGTTTTCTGTTTCAGGGCGGCCGCCGCATGGAGCATCTGCCGCCTGCGCAAGCCGGTCAGGACCGAATGGCCGACGGGCCGGATCGCGGCTGGAGCGGGTGAAGGGAATCGAACCCTCGTATGCAGCTTGGGAAGCTGCCGTTCTACCATTGAACTACACCCGCGCGGGCGCCGCTTATAGCCGCGGCACATTGACGGCGCAACGCGTCCGCCCGTAGTTTGCCGGCGGCCGGGAGCCGTTCGCGCCCGCCCCTCGCGATTTGTCCGGCCGGCTTGCGGCGAGGTTAAACAAGCGCGCTAAAGAGGCCACGGGTGGCGCATCGCCCCCGCGGATCTCCGTACGGCCGGGCCAAGACGCGAAGGGCCCGCCATGACCGATACCAGCGAATACCGCCCCGCCACCCGCCTGATCCATGGCGGCGTCACGCGAACCCAGTTCGGCGAGACCGCCGAGGCGCTCTTCCTCACCTCCGGCTTCGTCTATGACAGCGCCGAGCAGGCCGAGGCGACGTTCAACAACACCATCCGCCACTACCAGTACTCGCGCTTCGGCAATCCGACCGTCGCGATGCTCGAGGCCCGGCTGGCGGAGATCGAGGACGCCGAGGCCTGCCGCGCCACCGCGACCGGCATGGCCGCAGTCCATGCGGCGTTGATGTGCCACCTGCGCACCGGCGACCGCGTCGTCGCCGCACGCGCGCTGTTCGGCTCCTGCCACTGGATCGTCTCGACGCTGCTGCCGCGCTTCGGCATCGAGACCGAATTCGTCGACGGCGCCGATCCCGCCGCCTGGCGCGCGGCCCTGGCGAAGCCCGCCGCGCTCGTGCTGCTGGAGACGCCGTCCAATCCGATGCTGGAGATCGTCGATCTGCGCCTGATCGCGGAGCTCGCGCATGCCGCCGGCGCGATCGTCGTCGTCGACAATGTGTTTGCGACGCCGCTGCTGCAGCGGCCGCTCGCATTCGGCGCCGATGTCGTCGTCTATTCCTGCACCAAGCACATCGACGGGCAGGGCCGCGTGCTGGGCGGCGCCGTGCTCGGCCGTCGCGCCTGGATCGAGGAGGTGCTGCAGCCGTATATCCGCAACACCGGCCCGAGCATCTCGCCGTTCAATGCCTGGCTGCTGCTGAAGGGGCTGGAGACGCTGGCGCTGCGGCTGGACGCGGCCTGCCGGGGGGCGGAGACGCTGGCCGGGTTTCTCGCCGCGCAGTCCGGCGTCGCCCGGGTCTGGTATCCGAGCCGCGCCGACCATCCGCAGCAGGCGCTCGCCATGGCGCAGATGGCGGCGGGCGGCACCATGGTCACGTTCGAGGTCGCCGGCGGCAAGCCGGCGGCATTCCGGCTGATGAACGCGCTGCGGCTGATCGCCGTGTCCAACAATCTCGGCGACAGCAAGTCGCTGGTGACGCATCCGGCCACCACCACCCACATGCGGATCGGCGCCGAGGAGCGGGCGCGGCTCGGCATCACCGACGGCGTCATCCGGCTCTCGGTCGGGCTCGAGGACCCGCGCGACCTCGAGGACGATCTCGCCCGCGGGCTCGCGGCGCGCGCCGGCGACTGAAGCCGATCCTGCCTGGACAGCGCGGCGCGGCGGGTTTTGTCTGCGCGGCAACGTCCCGACGCCCGGGACGTGCGGCCCGGTCCGGCGGCAGAGGAGGCGGAATTGGCCGAAGACCCAGCCCATCCCGGTCGCGCCGGCCGATCCCCGGGCTCCACCGAGGATTACGCGAGCACCACGCGCGGCGTCACGGTGCGGGTGCGCGCCTTCTATCTCGCCGACCAGTCACGGCCCGATGAGAGCCACTATGTCTGGGCCTATCGGGTGCGGATCGAGAACGGCGGCCGCGCGCCGGTGCAGTTGCTGCGCCGCACCTGGCACATCACCGATTCGCGCGGCCGGACCCAGCACGTGCACGGCGAGGGGGTGATCGGCGAGCAGCCGCTGCTGGAGCCGGGGGAGAGCTTCGAATACACCTCCGGCACGCCGCTCGACACGCCGTCCGGCTTCATGACCGGCACCTATCACATGGTGGTGCCGACCTCCGGCGAGGCGTTCGACGTGGCGATCCCGACCTTCAGCCTCGACAGCCCGCACCAGGGCGGGCAGGTGCATTGAGGGAGCGGCGGCGGCTGAGCTGCCGTCCTGGGGCACCCAGGCAACGGGGAGGCGACCGGCGGGGCGCCACCCGCCGTCCGGCAACCCTGCTTCCTAGTGACCCCCTCCCCCTGCCGCCTGCGGTTCTGCCCACTTCGTCAGAACCGACCTCGCGTCATCCGGCAGGCCTCGCGCCCCGCCGCAGGCCGGGGCGAGCCAACGCTGGGCCAGCCGCCGCAAAGTCGGGCGCGGCAAAGTCAGACGCGGCATAGTCAGGACATGCCGGAACCCACTATCGGCGAGGTTTTCCACCAGCCTTGTCAGCACGTACGGCGCCCCGTCGGCGCGGCAGCCGAGCTCCCCGATCACGGTTTCGAAGTCCCGGAGAAACTCCTGAGGCGGCGGAGTGCCGTCGCGCAGACGCACCCATGCCGCCGCCATCTCCGTCTCACCGGTGAGCGGCCTGCCCGGATCGAGGCTCGGATCGATCCGGGAAAGCGCCGCGTCTCGCAACGTCCCGGCCGGTATCTCGTGCGTCAGTTGCTCCTTCAGCTTGCGAAAATCTTCTTCCCCCCAGGCGCAGTGACGACCTGGCTCGTTTGGGCGTTCGGCAGACAGCCCGCGCGCGGAAACGTTTCGGCCTGCAATGCCCCGGCCATCGGCCCGCCAGGCGCATACGCCGTTTAGTATCGTTGCCTCGAGCAGGGCCCGGTCAAGCGTTGCACCCTCCAGGTCCGCCTGGATAAGGAACGCACCCTGCAGGTCCGCCTGGTCAAGGGACGCACCCTGCAGGTGCGCCAAGTTAAGGGACGCACCCTGCAGCTGCGCCCAGTCAAGGACCGCACCCTGCAGGTGCGCCAAGTTAAGGGACGCACCCTGCAGGTCCGCCTCGTCAAGGGACGCACCCTGCAGGTGCGCGCCGGTCAGATCGGCCTTTGGCATGGTCGCCCCGATCAGAACGGCGCGTTGCAAGTCGCGGCCACGAAGGCGGGCAGTGACTGGCAGCGCCGCGACCTTCTCCTTCGTGTCGAATTTCGTGTGGTCGATGACGTCGAACTCTGGCAGCACCAGCCGGTTGGAGAACAGGCTCTCCGGCCGCCGGAGGATAGGGTCCGGTTCGCCTTCGAACAGCGTGGTGCGCAGCGGCTGCAGAATCGGGAGCGCCGAGACGACGCCATACAGCCACTCGCCCGGGAATGTGGCGAGGACGGCGAGCGGGAGCGCCACGGCGCTCGGCAGCAGGAGCACGAAACGGCCGCGCGCGAACGCGGACAAGTGCGACCGTATCAGGCGAAGCCGAGCCGCGACGGAAAGCAGGCGGTTGCGGCCCCGCCGACCGAGCACGCGAAGCTGGCGCCGCACCCGCCATCGCCGAAGCCGCTCCGGCCATACGAGCACCGGCGACGGCACCCGAAACCGCACGACGACGAACCGAAAATCGGCGCGGGCGCGCCACACGAACACCCGGAGCTGGCGCAGCGGCCGCCCCTGATGGCGCCACGCCCCTTGCACGTCCGGTCGGGCGAGCGCCGGCCACAGTGCCCAGAGCAGACCCAAATCCAGGAGCACGGCGATCCGCTCCCACCAGGTGATGGGCTCGTTCTGATAGGGCAGGAACTGCAGCAGGAAGAACAGCAGCAGCGCCACCGGACCGAGCACCAGACTGATCACGGCGATCAGGCGAAGCAGCCAGCCCGTGGCGCCGGTACGCGCCTCCATTGGCCCGGCAAGAAGCTGCACGAAGATGCTGATCGGCAGCTGCCGGCGCAGCCGGGCGCGGGTGTCGCGATCGGGGATCTGCCGGCGTAGCTCCGTGTCGAAGGCGTTCGCCTTCCCCGCCAGCATCGCGAAATGCAGCAGGACGTAGGCGTGGAGGATCAGAAACAGCGCCGGTCCAAGCCAGAAGAAGCCCTTCAGCGGCAGATCGACATTGAGGAACGGCAGTTTGACCGGGCTTTCCAGCAGCAGGTCCTTGTCGGTGACGCCACCAATGGCGACCAGCAAGTAAAAAACCGCAAACAGGTAGCTGAGCCACAGCGTGCCGCTGACCGCGGAGGCATCGACCAGGGAGGCCCGCAGCGCCTCCAAATCGCGCGCCTTTGCCGCGAGGGGCGGCCCCGCGCTCGCATGAAGTGGTGTAAACCGACGCGGGTCCGTGAGCGTGCCCGCCTCCCCTGGCCGCGAGACCGTGCGCCACTCGCCCGGCTTCGAGCGGCGAAGAGCACCGTCGCTTGCCGGGGCACTCTTGGCCGGACCTCGTGGCACTCATGGGCAAGGCCCTGCCTTCGGTAATCGTAACGAAAACCCTCCGAATTTGCACTCGGCATCAGAAGACCGGAGACTGCCGGGCCTCCGACCGTAAGCGGTCGGGACCCGGTAGCGGTGGGACTAGGGGCATTCCTTTCCCAGCCTCGACAGCGGCGCACCAGGGGGAGGCGGCGGCGATGTGACGCCGGTCACGCCCTCCATCGCGCCGGGTGTCGGGAGACTGCTGTGGCGACCCTTGCCACGTTCCCGCCCCGGCCCACATGGCAGAAACGTGAACCGGGCCTCAGCGCCGCCACGCGTCCATCCTGATGCTTGGAGCTCGCCCCTTGACCGTCGTCTCTTCCTCGCCGCGCGCCCCGGCGACGCCGGCGACCCTCGACCGCCCCACCCCTGCGGAAGCGGAGGACGCGATCCGCACCCTGCTGCGCTGGGCGGGCGACGACCCGGACCGCGAGGGCCTGCGCGAGACGCCGGCCCGCGTCACCCGCGCCTACGGCGAATGGTTCGCCGGCTATGCCGTCGACCCGGTGGCGCTGCTGCAGCGCACCTTCGCCGAGGTCGAGGGCTATGACGAGATCGTCGTGCTGCGCGACATCCGCCTCGAGAGCATGTGCGAGCACCACATGGCGCCGATCATCGGCCGCGCGCACGTCGCCTACCTGCCGCATCGCCGCGTCGTCGGCATCAGCAAGCTCGCCCGCGTCGTCGATGCCTATGCCCGCCGCCTGCAGATCCAGGAGAAGCTGACGGCGCAGATCGCCAACACCATCAACGACGTGCTGCAGCCGCGCGGCGTCGCCGTGATCGTCGAGGCGGCGCATCAATGCATGACGACACGCGGCGCGCACAAGCCGGGTGTCACGATGACCACGAGCCGGATGCTCGGCGCCTTCCGCGACAATTTCGACACGCGGCGCGAGCTGCTCGCGCTGCTCGGCCAGCGGCCGGTTACCGCGGAAGCCTGATTTCCCGCGGCAGGCCGGCGCGGCTCAACTGCTGCCGATCAGGATCCCCGCGGCAAACACCAGGGCGCCGCCCACCATCACCTGGAACACCGCCGAGAAGGGCGGCGTTTCCATGTAGCGCCAGCGGATCCAGGCGATCGCCGCCAGCTCGACGATCACCACGGCGATGGCGACGGCCGTCGCGGTCCAGAAGCTCGGGAGCAGGAACGGCAGCGTGTGGCCGATCCCGCCTGCGGTGGTCATCAGGCCGCAGATCGGGCCGCGCAGGAGCGGCGCGCCGCGACCGGACAGCTTGCCGTCATCGGACAGCGCTTCGGCAAATCCCATGGAGATGCCCGCGCCGACCGAGGCGGCCAGCCCGACCAGGAACGTGTTCCAGGTGTTCTGCGTCGCGAACGCCGCGGCGAAGACCGGCGCCAGGGTCGAGACCGATCCGTCCATCAGCCCGACCAGCCCGGGCTGCACCACCTGCAGGATGAACCGGCGCCGCGCGCTTTCATCCTCCGCCTCGCGCTTCGCCGGCGTCAGGTACTCGCGCTGCAGTTCCTCAGCCGTATGCTCGTGCTGCGTTTCGGCGGCGGCCAGGTCGCCGAGCAGCTTGCGGATCGCGGCATCGGAGCTGCGGCCCGCCGCTTGCTGGTAGAAGCGGCTGGTCTCCGCCTCCATCTGGCGCGCGTGCTCGCGCACCACGTCGATCCCCAGCGGGCGGACCTGCCAGACCGGCTGGCGCTGCACGAAGCCGCGCACGTCCTGGCGCCGGATCAGCGGAATATGCTCGCCGAACTTGCTGACATAGAGGTCGAGCAGCCGCCGCCGGTGCTCGTCCTCCTCCTGCGCCATTGCGGTGAAGACCCGGGCACTGTCGGGATAGTCCTCCCGCAAACCCTCGGCGAAGTCGGCGTAGATGCGGCCGTCCTCTTCCTCGTTGGTGATGGCCAGGGCGAGGATCTCCCGCTCGGTCAGATCGGAAAAGCTGCGCATGGCCCGGCACTCTGGCGGGCGCCCTGGCCCTGATCAAGTCGCACCCGCAATGGCTGCGAATGCGTCGCATGTCGCATCACTAGCACTCCCGCGGGAAACGTCATCGTTCCGGCGTCACTCCCGCCGCAAACGGCCGAGCATGATCGCCGCGGCCAGCGCGGCAGCGCAGCCGGCGGCGAAGCCGATGCCGGCCCCGAGATAACCCCCATGCGTGCCGCCCCAGGCAGCGCCCATCGCCGCACCCAGTGCCAGCAGCACGAACGGCACCAGACACCCGATCGCCAACACCGCCCGCCCCCCAGACTTGCACCGAAGCCGCGCGCGGCGGCTCCGGACCGTACCCTACTCGCGCACCACGCCCATCAATGGCGGAAATGCCGCATGTCCGTGAACACCATGGCGAGGCCCGCCGCATCCGCCGCGGCAATCACCTCGGCGTCGCGCACCGAACCGCCGGGCTGGATCACCGCGGTCGCCCCCGCCTCCGCCGTCGCCTCCAGCCCGTCGGCGAACGGAAAGAACGCGTCGGAGGCAGCGACACTGCCCGCCGCCGGATGCGCCTCCGCACCGGCTGCTGCCTCGCCCGTCGCCGCCCGCGTCGCTTCTCCGGCCTTCCAGGCGGCGATGCGCGCCGCATCCACCCGGCTCATCTGCCCCGCGCCGATGCCGATCGTCGCCCCGCCCCGCGCGTAGACGATCGCATTGGACTTCACGTGCTTGCACACGCGGAAAGCGAAGATCATGTCGGCGAGCTCGGCCGCGGTCGGCGCGCGCTGCGTCACCACCCGCACCGAATCGCGCCTCACCCGGCCGGTATCGCGGGATTGCGCCAGGAAGCCGCCGCCCAGGCTGCGCAACACCAGCCCCGGCGCCGTCGGATCGGGCAGTCCGCCGGTCAGCAGCAGCCGCAGATTGCGCTTGCGCGCGAGCACCGCGCGCGCCGCCTCGTCCGCCGCCGGCGCCACGATCACCTCGGTGAACAAGGCGGCGATGCGCTCCGCCGTCGCGCCGTCCAGCGTCCGGTTCACCGCGACGATGCCGCCGAACGCGGAGACCGGATCACAGCGCAGCGCCGCCTGCCAGGCGGTCTCGAGATCCGCCGCCTCGGCAACCCCACACGGATTGGCATGCTTGACGATCACAACCGCCGGCCCCTCGAACTCCGCCACACAGGCGAGCGCCGCATCGGTGTCATTGAGGTTGTTGTAGGACAGCGCCTTGCCCTGCACCTGCACCGCCGTCGCGATGCCCGGCTGCGACGGTGCGCCCGCCATCTCGGCGGCGTAGAAGGCCGCCACCTGGTGCGGATTCTCGCCGTAGCGCAGGCTCTGCCGCCGCGTGCCGGCGATCGTGAGACGCGCCGGGAACGCGATGCCCTCGCGCACAGCAAACCAACCCGCGATCGCCGCATCATAGGCGGCGGTCCGCGCATAGGCCTCACCCGCCAGCCGCGCCCGCGTCGTCTGCGTCGTGCCGCCGCGCGCCGCGATCTCCGCGATAACCTCCTCGTACTGCGCCGGATCCGTCAGCACCGCGACGAAATCGTGATTCTTCGCCGCCGCGCGGATCAGCGTCGGGCCGCCGATATCGATGTTCTCGATGCACTCCGCCGGCGGCGCGCTGGCCGCGACGGTGCGCTCGAACGGGTAGAGATTGACCGCGACGAGATCGATCGGCGCGATGCCATGCTCACGCATCTCTGCGACATGCGCCGCATCGTCGCGCCGCCCGAGAATGCCGCCATGGATCTGCGGCACCAGCGTCTTGACCCGGCCGCCGAGAATCTCGGGAAAGCCGCTGTACTCGGCCACCTCGCGCACGACGACGCCCGCCTCGCGCAGCGCCCGGGCCGAGCCGCCCGTCGACAAAATCTCCGCCCCCTGCGCCACCAGCGCCTGCGCCAACGCCACCAATCCGGTCTTGTCGGACACCGAGATCAGCGCGCGCCGGATCGGCACCACATCGGCGGCCAAGGCTTCGGTCATCATTCGCGTCCCATCGCTCGGTCAGGCCGCGGGCCGCTTACGCCTAGAGCCGCAGCAGGTCCAGCGTGCGCGCCACGACCCGCGCTTCGTCGTACAGCGCCATTGCCCGCGCCCGCCCCGCCGCTCCCATCGCCGCCCGCAATGCGCCATCTGCCGCCAGCCGCCGGAGCGCCGCGGCGAGCTGCGCCACCGTCCGCGGCGGGACCAGCAGACCCGTCTCGCCCGCCACCACCTGCTCGCGCGGCCCCCGCACATCCGTCGCCACCACCGGAAGCGCCGTCAGCATCGCCTCGATCACCGACATCGGCAGCCCCTCGAAATGGCTCGGCAGGGCAAAAATGTCGGCGGCCGCCAGCAGCGCCGCGACATCGGCGCGATAGCCAAGCCGGCGTAGCCGCGTCCCCAGCCCGCCGCCGGCGAAATAGGGCTCCATCGACTCGCCGTGATCCGAGGCGAGCCGCTCGCCCACCACCCACAGCTCGGCTTCCGGCACCTCGCGCATCGCCGCCAGCAGCTCCGGATAGCCCTTGTGCCGCACCAGGCGCGACACCGCGATCACCACAACCCGATCCGCCGCGACCCCCAACTCCGCCCGCATGCGCGCGCGCGCCGCCGGATCGGGATGAAACACTGCCGGGTCGCGACCATTGCCGACCGCGATCGCCCCCCGCGCGCAGAGCAGACGTCGCGCATCACCCGCCTCCTCCGTCGAGACGGTGAAGAAATCATCCGTCAGCCGCGCCCCCACCCATTCCAACACCAGCGACGCCCCGCGCCGCCACGGCGGACCCGGTTGGTTGAACAGGAAACCGTGGCTGGTATAGGCAACCCGCTTCACCCCGGTCAGCCGCGCCGCCAGGCGCCCGAGAAAACCGCTGATCGGCATGTGCGCATGCACGAGATCGGGACGCTCCGCCTGCAGGAACGCGACCAGCGCCCGCAACGACCGCCACTGCGCCGCCGGCGACAGGCTGCGCGCCATCGGCAGGCCGACCACACGAAATCCCTCGGCGCGAACGGCGTCCAACAGCGGGCCTTCGGCGCAGACGCCGATCACCTCATGGCCGCGGGCCCGCGCACCACGCATCAACGGCACGAGGAAGTGACGCAGCGAGAAATCGACGTTGATGACGTGGACGATCTTCAGGCGGGGAAGGTCGGGGCTTCGCCCCGAACCCCAGCAGAGGGCTCTGCCCTCTGCACTCCCGCCAAAGGGCAGTCGCCCTTTGGAAACCCGCTACCTGGGTCGGAGGCAGAGGGGGGCGCGACGAGGACTGCCCCAATGCTGCGGTTGCGCCCCCCTCTGTCTCCGACCCAAAGTAATGGATGTCCAGAAGGCGACTGCCTTCTGGCGGGGATGCAAGGGGCAGAGCCCCTTGCCGGGTCCAGGGCGGAGCCCTGGCCTTCTACCCCACCCGAGTGATCGCCCATTTCACCTGCTGCGGTCCGTCCGCCAGGCCGGTCAGCACCACCTGTTCGCTGCGTCGCGGCTCCGCCCCGCCGAGATAGACGCTCTCCTCCAACGCGGTTCCTGCCCCTTCCGCGCGCAGCCGCCAGCCGCTGCCGCCGGGCAGGCGCAGCAGCACCGATTCCCCGTCCTGCTGCACGCTGGCGGTCACGCTGGGGTGGAGATGGAACCGCACCGCGAAGGGCTGGCCCGAGGGTGCCTCGACTGCGTCTTCGCCACGCACGTCCTCGCCGCTTTCGGCGACGTACAGGCGCCGGCGATGGATGGCGCCGAACGGCTTGAGGTAGCCGTCATGGGTCGCCTCCAGCCAGTGCGCGCCGTTGGCTTCCTGCCGCTGCGCGTCCACCTTCTCCGGCCGCCGGCCAAGCCCGTTCTCGCGCAGCTCGGAGGAGTTGGTATCGGCGATCACCAGCGTCGAATGCGCCGCGGTGGACCGCGTCGCGTCGCGCCATTCCGCGCCGGAGGCCGGAGCGGCGCCGCAGTTGACGATCATGCGCTCCCGCCCGATCGAGAGCTCCATCGACAGTGTGCCGGCATGCGCGCGCCGATCGATGCCGGCGGGGGGTGGTGCGCCGGCATCGACCAGCAGCACGGTGCGCCCGGCCTGCAGCCGCTGGAATCCGCCATCCGGAAGGGAGGCCGGGGTGCGGCCGCCGCGCCCGGCCTGGGTCAGCGCCAGCTCGACGAGCTGCGCCGATTCTTCCTTGCTGCCGTTGAACAGGGCGAGCGCGCCGTCGCCGTGCCGCATGGTGCGCAGCGCTCCGGCCATGCGCTCGATCGCGGCGCTGAGGGCGGCCGGCGGTTGCGCTTGCGCCGCCTGCAGCAATGCGCGCGTCTCGGTGAGATCCTGCAGCACGCCGAGCTGGGCGGCCGGGCTGCGCTCCGCGTGACAGCCGTCGGGCAGAACCTGGCGGCCGATTTCCTGTGGCAGGAAGCGCAGCGCGCGGGTCAGGAACGCGGCGTGATCGGGCAGCGCCACCGCGGCGGCGATTAGCCCCTTGAGCGCGGTCAGCGCCCGCGCGTCCAACTCCTCCGCCGGCAGCGTCGCCGCCAGCGCGCGGGCGTCGGACACCAGCCGCGCCATCAGCCGTTGTCGGAACGCGTCGTCGGCGGAGGCGGCGAAGAAATCATAATGCCCGAGCCAAGCGGTCAGCCGCGCCCCGACCACGTCCGGCCGGTGCGCCAGTTCGTCGCCCACCGGCGTCGCGATCCAGTCCGCGACCAGCGCCCGGGCCCGCAGCCGGGCGGCATCGGTGCCGATCGCGCGCAGGTCGCGCAACCAGGTGAAGCCGTGCGCCTGGGCGCGCAGCACGGCGGAGCCGCCCGCATCCTGCCAGGCCCCCGGCTTCAGCGGGCGGATCGCCCCGGCGATCTCGAGCTCGCCGCGCAGCAGACGGGCGCCGCGGGCCGGGTCACCGGGCCAGGGATCGCGCACCGGCAGTGCCGGCGCGTCCGGCACCCGCCCCATGCGCAGCGAGGGCAGCCGCGCCATCGCGCGCCGCGCGTCCCGCATCCAGCGGCCGGGTGTCATCATGCGGCGGGGAACGGTCCGCGCAGCGCGGCGATCGCCCGCGCGTAATCCGGGGCGTGGAACACCGCTGTACCAGCGACCATCGTATCGGCGCCGGCGCGCTGCACGCGTGGCGCCGTCTCCGCATCGATGCCGCCATCGACCGCGAGCGCGATCCGCCGGCCGGAGGCATCGATCATCCGCCGCAGCTCCGCGAGCTTGGGAAGCTGGCTCGGCAGGAAGGCCTGGCCGCCGAAGCCGGGGTTCACCGTCATCACCAGGATGCTGTCCACCAGGTCCAGCACCATGCCGACCGCTGCCGCCGGCGTCGCCGGGTTGAGCACCACGCCGGCCCGCTTGCCGTGCGCACGCACGAGCTGCAGCGAGCGGTGCAGGTGCGGGCCGGCCTCCGCGTGGACCAGGATGTGATCCGCCCCGGCTTCGGCGAAGTCGCCGACATACGGATCGACCGGCGCGATCATCAGGTGCACGTCGAACGGCAGCTTCGTATGCGGGCGCAGCGCTTTGATGACCGGCGGCCCGAACGTGATGTTCGGCACGAAGTGTCCGTCCATCACGTCGAGATGGAGCCAGTCCGCGCCGGCGGCCTCGATCGCGACGACCTCCTCTCTGAGCCGCGCGAAATCGGCCGAGAGCAGGCTGGGGGCAACGACGACCCGCGGCGGCGCTGAGCTGCTCATGCCGGCGGTTCTAGTGTGCCGACTCGGCCGAAGACAAGCAGACCCGGCTCGCTCAGACGCGCCGCAGCCGCGCCGCGAAGAACCCGTCCATGCCACCGCGCCCCGCCCACAACCCTGGATGGGTGCGCAACGTCCCGACCTCGCTCCACGCCTCCTCGATCCCGGCCAGTTCCGCCGTGGCGAAGGGCTCGTGCCGGAGCGGGAGGCGCGCCACTGCCGCCTCGATCCGCCCCCAGCCTTCCTCCGGCTGCAGCGAGCACACCGCGTAGATCAGCCGCCCGCCCGGGCGCAGCATCGCCGCCGCCGCGTCCAGCAGCCGGTCCTGTTGCGCCGTCAGCGCCGGCAGGTCGCGCGGGCGCTTCAGATGCGGGATGTCGGGATGTCGCCGGATCGTGCCGGTGGCGCTGCACGGCGCGTCCAGCAGCACGGCATCGAGCGGCGCCGGCGGCGCCCATAGTGTCGCATCGCCGGTGACGATCTCCGCCTCCAGCCGCAACCGGGCCAGGTTCTCCCTGAGGCGCAGGATCCGCGCCGGATCACGCTCGAGGGCCCGGACATGCGCGCCGGCGGCGGCAAGCTGCGCCGTCTTGCCGCCCGGCGCGGCGCAGAGATCGGCGACCGCCTCACCCGGAAGCGGCGCCAGCAGCCGCGCCGGCAGCGCGGCGGCCGCGTCCTGCACCCAGAATGCGCCCTCAGCGTAGCCGGGCAGCTCTGTGACCCGTGTGCCCGGCGCAAAGCGCAGGCTGCCGGTCGGCAGCACCTCCCCGTCCGGCGGCGGCTCCCCGCCAGGCCGCAGCGTCAGGTCGAGCGGCGCCTCCTGCTGGTGTGCAGTGGCGATCGCCCGCGCGTCGGCGCCCCAGGACGCCCAGAGCCAGGCCGGCGTGTCCAGCCGCGGCGCGTCCACGCCCGCCAGCGCCGCCGGCCCGCCCGCGGCGACCCGCCGCAGCACCGCGTTGGCCAGGCCGACGAACGGCGCCAAGCCGCGCCCGCGCGCCAGCGAGACCGCCGTCGAGACCGCCGCATGCGCCGGCGTCTCCAGCAGCAGCAGCATCGCCGCGCCCAGCCGCAGGATGTGCCGCACCGGATCGGGCGGCGCCCGGCGCAGCAGCGGCTCCAGCACCGCGTCCAGCGAGCCGAGCCGACGCAGCACCGTGGCCGCGAGCCGGTGCGCCGCCGCGCGATCACGCGCCTCCAGGCTCGGCAGCGCGTCCAGCGCCTCCTCGAGCGGCCGGTGCCGGTCGAGCACGGCGGTGAGCAGGTCAAAGGCGGCATCGCGGGTCGGATCGGGCATCCCGCCCTTCATGGCGTGACCGGAGGGCGCGTGCTAGAGCATGACCGCTGGAGGCGGAACCGCCGGAAGCGTCAATCATGCTCTCAGACAATGGGCTTAGAGCCCTTTCAGGCTGAGACAGTCAGCCTGAAAGGGCTCTAAGCCGCGCCCGATGCCGTCCCCCTCACGCTTGCTGGACACGCGCTGGCCGCGCGCCCTGCTCCTGCTGTTCTGCCTGGTCACCTGGGCGCCAGGCTTCTTCACCCTGCCGCCGCTCGACCGCGACGAAAGCCGCTTCGCCCAGGCGACGAAGCAGATGCTGGAGACCGGCGACTACGTCCGGATCATGAACGGCACCGAGGAGCGCAACCGCAAGCCGGTCGGCATCTACTGGCTGCAGCTCCCCTTCGCCGCCCTTGCGCGCGACCTGGGCCTCGCCCGCGCCAACCCGATCTGGCCCTACCGCATCCCCTCCGCGCTCGGCGGCCTGCTCGCCGTGTTCGCCACCTTCGAGCTCGGCCGGACGCTCGTAGGGCGGCGGGCTGCGCTGCTCGCCGCGCTGACGCTCGCCGGCTCGGTGATCCTCGCGGTCGAGACCGGCATGGCAACGACCGACGGCGCGCTGCTCGGCGCCACCACGCTCGCCATGCTGCTGCTCGCCCGCGCCTGCCAGGCGCCGGACAGCTTCGGCCCCGGCTCCGCCGCCCTGTTCTGGCTCGCCATCGCCGCGGGCATCCTGCTGAAAGGCCCCGTCACGCCGATGGTGGTCGGTCTCGCCGGCCTGACGCTGGCGATCTGGGATCGCGCCGCCCGCCGGCCGCTCGCCTGGCTCCGCCACCTGCGACCGGTGCCCGGGATCGCGCTGCTGCTGCTCGCGGTGCTGCCCTGGTTCGTCGCGATCGGCTTCGCCACCCACGGCCTGTTTTTCGCCCAGGCGGTCGGCGGCGATCTCGGCCGCAAGCTGACCGGCGGCGACGACGCGCACGGCGCGCCGCCCGGCTCGCACCTGCTGCTGCTGCCCCTGCTCGCCTTCCCCGCCTCGCTCGCACTGCTCTCCGCCCTGCCCGCCGCCTGGCGCGGCCCGGCCTCCGCCCGCCGCGACGGGGTCACCCGCCTGCTGGTCGCCTGGGTCGTGCCGTCCTGGGTGGTGTTCGAGCTCGTGCCGACGAAGCTGCCCCACTACACCCTGCCGCTCTACCCGGCGCTGTTCCTGCTCGCCGCACGCTGGCTGCTGGACCCGCTTCGCCTGCCGCCGCCGCGCTGGCTCTCCGCCATCGCCCACGCCGCCTTCGCCGTCGCCGCCACCGTCCTCGCCGCCGGCGCGCTGGCTCTGCCGCCGTTGCTGAAAGAACCCGCCTGGCTCGGCCTGGCGCCGGCCCTGCTCGCCGCCGCCATCGCCTGGATCGGGCTGCGCCGAGGCGCCTGCACCGGCGCAGTGCTCGCCGGACTCGCCTTCGCCGTGCCGTTCTACTGGTCCGTGCTGCAGTTCGAGCTGTCAGCCATGGCACCGCTCTGGCTCTCGCCACGCATCGCGGCGGCACTCCCGCCTCATCCAGGCGGCTTCGCGACCGTCGGATACAACGAACCGAGCCTGATGTTCCTCGCCGGGACAAACACGCGTTGGCTCTCCGACGGCGCGGCGGCGGCGCGATTCCTGGCGGACGGAGAGAACCGGGTCGTCGGCGTGGACGCGCGGGCGCGGGCGGCCTTCGCGGCAGAGGCGCAGCGGCTGCACTTGCAGACGAGACAGACGGCGACGATCCGCGGGCTCGATTATTCCAACGGACACCGGATCGACATGGCAATCCTCGAACCGGCGGACGCCGCCAAGGGAAGGTCAGGGGCTCCGCCCCTGAACCCCGCTGGGGCCGTACGGCCCCAGACCCCAAAACCTTAGGCCGCGGCGAGCCGCAGCCGCGCGGCAGCCCGGGCGCGGCCCATCAGCGGCAGCAGATCGCGCAGCTCGGGGCCATGCTCCTCGCCGGTGAGGGCAAGACGCAGCGGACGGAACAACGCTCGACCGCTCCGGCCAGTCGCCCGCTTGAGCGCGGCCGTCCAGGCCGACCAGACCTCCCCATCCCAGGGTTCGGACGGCAACGCCTCGAGCGCAGCACGTAAAAACTCGCCGTCACCCTCGATCACCGGCGGCACCACGCTGCCAGCCACCACCTCCCACCAACCCCGTGCTTCCGACAGAAGATCGAGATTTCCCCGCACCGCGTGCCAAAACGCCGGGGTCGCCCCCTGCGGCAGACGATCCCGCACCGCCTCGAACGCGAGCTCGTGCAACACACGCCGATTCAAGGCCACGAGCTGACGGCCATCGAACCGCGGCGACGAATGAGAAAACCGGCGCAGGTCGAAATCCCGCGCCAGCACATCCGGCGGCAGCGGCACCGGGTCCATGTTGCTTCCAAGCCGGGCAAGATATCCCGTCAGGGCCATGGCCTCGATGCCATCCTGGCGCAGGCTGCGCAGGGACAGACTTTCCAGCCGCTTGGACAGTTTCTCCCCTTCCGCACCGGTCAGCAGCGGCAGGTGCCCGAAGGCGATCCGCGCCGGCGCGCCGCCAAGCGCCGCCAGCAGATCGAGCTGCACCCCTGTGTTGGTGACGTGATCCTCGCCGCGCACGACATGCGTGACACCAGTCTCGAGATCATCAGCGACAGACGTGAAGGTGTACAGCGGCGTGCCGTCGGCGCGGATCAGCACCGGATCGGACACCGCGGGCAGCTTCACCTCCCGCCGCCCCAGCACTTGATCCTCCCAGGCGACGCTGCGATCCGACAGCAGGAAACGCCAGTACGGGCGCTTGCCGCCGGCCTCCGCCGCCTCGCGTTGCGCGGCGGTCAGCCGCAGCATCGCGCGGTCGTAGACCGGCGCCTGCCCACGTCTGATGCGCTGCTCGCGTTTGGCGCGCAGCTCCTCCTCGCTCTCGAAGCAGGGATAGAGCCGACCTTCCTGCTTCAGCCGTTCCGCCGCCGCCTCGTAACGTGCGCTGCGATCGGACTGGCGGAAGCTCTCGTCCCAGGCAAGACCGAGCCAGCGCAGATCCTCCTCGATCGCGGCCGCCAATTCGTCGCGCGAGCGCTCGCGGTCGGTGTCATCGAAGCGGAGCTGGAACTGCGCCTCGTCGCCGAGCCCCCGGACGTGCTGCGCCAGCAGATAGTTCGCCAGCGCAATCCGGGCGTTGCCGACGTGCAGGAAACCGGTCGGGCTGGGCGCGAAGCGGACCTTCACGCCTCGCGTGCTCCGCGTCGCGGATCGAGCGCGCGCCAGTCACGCTCTTCCGCTCCGGCCGCGCGATCGGCGAAATCGCCGAGTTCCGTGCCACTGCGCCAGCCGGCCTCGCCGGCATCGGCCACCTCGGCATCCTCACCGTACGCGAACCAGGCCTCCAGCACCTGCTTGCCCGACATGCCTGGCACCCGGCAGCGCTCCACCGAATCGCGGACGTAGCGGCGGGCAAAGACATTGGCCTGCATCAAGGTGGGAAACCCGCCCACCTCCTCGACCACGCGATCCTCCGAGGCCGCGGAGAGGTCGAGGATGCGCACGCGCCAGCCGCCTTCCGGGGCGAACAGCTCGTTCATCGCCGCCGCGAACGGCTGGAAGGAACGGTGAGATGAATCATCCGCCCAAGCTGGCGTCTCGCATAGGCCTGCGCAATCCCGGCCGCTTCGCTCGCCGCGGACCGCCCCCTGGGCTGCCTCGGCAGATCGGGCCGGGCCGCGGAGCACGGCCGGCCAAACCCGCGGACTGGCGGGCTACACGGCCCGCGTCCCGGCCGCGAACGTGCCCATCTGCTGCGGCAGCTTGCCCGTCGCTGCCGCAGCGGGGCGCCTTCTAGTCAGGGCGTGATCGGCTGGCCGTGCCGGTCGAGCAGCGGCACTCCGTACTCGGCGAGCAGCTTGTTGATCGCGCCCTGGTTCTGCGCGATCAGCCGGTTCAGCGTCCGCTTCCACTCCTGGTCGGTGTGGCGCACGCCCATCGAAATGCCGAACGTCATCGGTACCCCCTGCTCATGCAGCAGCGGGATCACCACCAGCTTGGTCGATGCCGTTTTCGCGTAATACCCGGCGAACGGCCCCCACAGGACAGCGGCGTCGATGCGATGCGCCACCAGGTCGTCGATCATGTGCTCGGCGGGATGCTCGACGCGGGTGTCGACATTGAGCGGATAGGGCTTGGCATCGGCCATCAGCCCGTCTTCGGCCATGATCGTGGCTGGCGGCGTGCGGGCAACGACGCCGATATGCTTGCCCTGCAGCCGCTTGTCCTCCAGCGACTGCACGTCATCCAGCCCTTCCCCGGCGCGCACCACCAGCGCATACGCCGTGTGGTAGTAGGGATTGGTGGTCTGCACGATCGGATCGCCCTGCGACGTGCCCATGATCACGTCGCAGCGCAGCGCGTTCAGCGTGTTGCGCACGAAGCCGATCACCTGCGGGAAATAGGTGTAGGTCACCGGCCGCCCGAGCTTGGCCGCGAACAGTTCCGCGAGCTTGTTCTCGAATCCCTGACCCGCCTGGTCCGAGAACGGCAAATCACTCGGATCGGCGCAGACGCGGAACGCCTTCGGATCGACGAGTTCGACGGCGGCGCCAAGGCCCGGCTGCTGCGCCCGAGCCGCAGAACTCACGGCGAGACCGAACAGTGCAGCCAGCGCCAGGCCGATCCGGGCCGCGCGGCGCCGCGCGGCGTCGTCGCGCCGGGCAGCGGAGAAGGAATGCAGCGGCTCCATCGTCAGCTGCCCATGCACGAATCCTCGTATTTCGACCAACCGGCAGGCCTCGGCTCGTGCTTGTCCGGCCGCTCCCGGCCAAGCGCACCGTCCGAGCGGGCGCGCAGATAAACGTAGATCGCGTCGATGTAGCACATCACGTTCTTGTCGGTGCCGAGCGCCGGCATCACCAGATTCTGCGAGGTGGAGACGTCCTTCTTGCCGCCGGCCACGATCTGCAGCACGTCACCGTAGCTCAGCGTCTTGAGCGCGGCCACCAGCGAGGGCGCATAGGTCGAGCCGAGCCCGTCCGGCCCGTGGCATTGCAGGCAGTTGCCCGCGTAGCGCAGGTAGCCGATGTACGTGTACCAGTCGACCGTCCCGTCCTTGCCGATCTTGAAGGTCGGGTTGCCGTTCTTGTCCATGTACTTGCCGTCGTCGGAACTGACCGGCGCGGGATTGCCGGATCCGTCGGCGTGAGCAATGGCCGTGCCGAGCGTCATTGTCAGTCCCACGACGATCGCCGCGCGCGAGAAGCCTCTCACCAATTCATTCCTCATTCGCAGTGGAATAGAAAAGCCGGCGCCCGGCCATCCCGGACGCCGGCCCAGAGATCACGGCTCTGCGGTATCAGCTTTGCGGCAGAGCAAACACCGTCAGCGTGCCGCCAAGTTCCGTGTAGCTGTTGAGCGCGGCATAGCCGCCGACCGCGCCGAGACCCGCATGCGGATCGGTCAGTCCGGCCGCGAGACCGATGCCGGCCCAGCCGCCGACCCCGGACAGCACGGCGACATACTGCTTGCCGTCATGCATGTAGGTCATCACGTTGCCGATGATGCCGGACGGCGTCTTGAAGCTGTACAGCTCCTTGCCGGTCTTGGCGTCGACCGCCTTCAGGTAGCCTTCCAGCGTGCCGTAGAACACCACGCCGCCCGCGGTCGACAGCGCGCCCGACCAGACCGAGAACTGTTCCGGATCGGACCAGACGATCTTGCCGGTGCTGGCGTCGAAGGCGATGAAGTTGCCCATGTTGGTGCCGCCGGGGGCGGGATACATGGACAGCGTCGCGCCGACATAGGGCTGGCCGGCGGTGTAGGAGACGCGATACGGCTCGTAATCCATGCAGACATGGTTGGTCGGCACGTAGAACAGGTTGGTCTGCGGATCAAACGTCGACGGCTGCTCGTCCTTGGTGCCGAGCGCCGCGGGGCAGATGCCCTTGGTGTTGACGTCCTCGCCGCCAGCCTCGGTCGAGTATTGCTGCACCACGGTCGGCCGCCCGTAATTCGGGCTGCTCTTGTCCATGTCGACGCCGGTGGTCCAGTTCACCGCCGGGTCGTACTTGGAGGCACTGATCAGCGCGCCGGTATCACGGTTCAGCACATAGGCGAGGCCGTTGCGGTCGAAATGCACCAGCGCCGGCACCTGCTGGCCGTCGATGGTCAGGTCGGCGAGGATCATCTCGTTGACGCCGTCATAGTCCCACTGGTCGTGCGGCGTCATCTGGTAGACCCACTTCGCCATCCCGGTGTCGGGATCGCGGGCGAAGATGGTCATCGACCATTTGTTGTCGCCCGGGCGCTGCTTCGGGTTCCAGGTCGAGGGGTTGCCCGAGCCGTAATAGATAAGGTTCAGCTTCGGATCGTACGAATACCAGCCCCAGGTATCGCCGCCGCCGATCTTCCACTGGTCGCCCTTCCAGGTCTTGAGGCTGGAATCGGCGCCGATCGGCTTGCCGAGGTCGGTGGTCTTCTCCGGATCGACCAGCAGGTCCTTGTCGGTGCCTTCGGAATAGGCGCGCCAGACCTGGTGCCCGTCCTTGACGTCATAGGCCGCGAGCCAGCCGCGCACGCCGAACTCGCCGCCCGACACGCCGACGAATACTTTGTCCCCGACCACCATCGGGGCGTCGGTGCCGGTCGCGCCCTTGCTCGGGTCATCGGTCTTCACCGACCACACGACCTTGCCGGTCTTGGCGTCGAGGGCGACCAGCGAAGTATCCGCCTGGTGCAGGAAGATCTTGCCGTCGCCATAGGCGACACCGCGGTTGACGGTGTCGCAGCACATCACCGGAATGACGTTCGGATCCTGCTGCGGCTCATATTTCCACAGGATCTTGCCGTCGTTGTTCAGGTCGAGCGCGAACACCGTGTTGGGGAACGGTGCGTTCACGTACATCACGTCGCCGACCACCAGCGGGCCGCCTTCGTGCCCGCGCAGCACGCCGGTGGAGAAGGTCCACGCGACCTGCAGCTTGCCGACATTGCTGGTGTTGATCTGATCCAGCGCCGAATACCGGTGGTTGTCGTACGTGCCGGTCGGCATCACCCAGTCGGATGCATTCGCCTGCATCTTCGTGAGATCGGTCTGCGCCCGCACCGTCGTCGTCGCGAGCGCGGTGGATAGCAATAGCCCCGCCGTCAGCAGGACTTTGGTCGAGCATCTCAACATCGGTTTTCCCTCCCTCCGCCGTCAAAGACAGGACAGCTGACGCGGTGCCGTCAGACCCACCTAGTACGACGTCAGCCCCCTTCCGGTTAGGAAGATATCTTCCGGCAGCGTGTCACGACGACGGACGCGGAGCAAACGCCCACGGCGCCGCCTCGGAGAGGCGAGCCCCGTTCCGATCGTCTTCGAGGAACTATCCACCCTTCCGATCAGCGGATACCCTTGAAGCCGGAGACCGAGCGCACCGTAGGACCGAGTTCAGAAACTGCCAAGGCATTTCTGTCACGAACTCAAAGCGGTCGCGTCACGTCGTGCTGCATTGCAGCGTAGCCGCAGATGGACATCGCGACCGCAATTCGCCTGCGCTTTCGGCCACGAGACCGCGCACGAGCGATTGCATTTTGCGCCGCAAAACATCAAACGACGGGAGATTGCGGATCGCCTCCCACGCTGCCGCCGAGGGACACAACAGCGGTTTGGCTGCTTTGCTGATCGAGCCGCGCCCGAGAATTGGTCGCTGCAGCGGATGCGACTCCCAGACCATGATCGCCGCAGGTGAAATCGCCGTCGGCGTGGGGAGTGGTCCGAAAACAAATCGCCGGAGCAGGATCGCTCTGCACAGTCAGAGTGATCCCGCTTTAGTCATCCCGGATCGCTCCGGCGGCGGCGGTTTGACCGGCTCAAGTCATAGTCGCCGAAATCGGCATTACTGAGACATGTCCCTCGTTACTGAATACAAGCGGGCTCGACCGGGATTGACCGGGATTGACCGGCACGGTCGGAGCGATCCCCATCTGGTGTCCAGCCTCGGTGATTCGCGATGCGAACTTCGGAGCAAGCTGCCCGCCAATCGCCGATAGTAGCGCTCCAATTCGCAGGTTCGCCGGCGGTCATGCGATTCGCGACGCTAGAAGCAGCGAACCTCCGCCTCAGCCTGCGCTTCCTCGAGCGAGCGAAGGATCGCGTTCGACGCCGCGGTGCGGAACTCCTCGGCGAGATAGCCTCCGGTCATCCTGCGCATGCGCAGCACCGTCTCGGCCTGATCGTATTGGCTGTACGGAAGAATGGAAGCGATCACGTCGATCGCGCAGGAGCAGCGCCGCAATGCCTCCGCCGATCCGCCATTGGTGTTCATGCAGGCGAACACGTATTCCGCCCGCGCCGAGGTCGGATAGTCGTTGAACCTGTTCAGGCTGCTTCCCGGGCTCGCCGCCAGGGCGGGACCGGCCGACAGGATCAGGGCCAGGATGACAGCTCTCACGGCAACCTCCGATGCGAAGCGCCAGCATAGGGCGGGGCCGGCGTCAGCGCACCGCCCGCCGGGGCAGAATCGTGGCTTGCCATCGGCGACACCGGGCAACAGTGTGCCCGCCATGAGCAACCAGATCCGCGGGCACGGTCGGCTGGGAACCGTCCTCGGCCGACGCGCGACGATGGCCGTCCTGCTGTCCGGCCTTGCCGCGCCATCCATCGCCTGTGCCGCGGCAGGCGGACCGGCACCAGTGCGCCTCGGCACGCTGCAATTCGGCACCGTGCAATGGATCGCCGATATCATCGCCCGGCACCACCTCGACACCGCGCACGATTTCGCGCTCCGCACGGTGACGCTCGCCAACACCGATGCCGGCCGTGTCGCGCTGATGGCGCGGGCGGCCGATATCGTCGTCTCCGACTGGCTGTTCGTCGCGACGGCGCGCGCCGGAGGCACCAGGCTGCGCTTCGCACCGTTCTCCGCGACGCTGGGCGGCGTCATGGTCCCGGCCGACTCGCCGGTGCGCAGCCTGGCCGATCTCGCCGGCCGCCGGCTCGGCGTCGCCGGCGGTCCCACGGACAAGTCCTGGATCGTCGTCCAGGCCGCCGCCCGCGCCCGCCCCGGCGGTCCCGACCTCGCCGCCACCGCCCGCGTTGTCTACGGCGCACCGCCGCTGCTCTCGGCCAAACTGCAGCAGGGACAGCTCGACGCGGTCCTGACGTTCTGGACCTTCGCCGCCCGGCTCGAAGCCGCGGGATATCGCGAGCTGGTGTCGGTCGCCGATTGCGCCCGCACGCTCGGCCTGCCCGCCCGGCTGGCGCTGGTCGGCTTCGTGTTCCACGAGGATTGGGCCGCGCGGCAGGGCCCGGCGATCACCGGCTTCCTTGCCGCGGTCGAGAGCGCGCAGCAGCTTCTGCAGCAGTCGGAGGCGGAATGGCGCGCAATCCGGCCGCTGATGGACGCACCGGACCAGCGGCTGTTCCAGGCGCTGCGCCGCCGTTTCCTCGCCGGCATCATCCATCCCGATCCGGCGGCGGAGCAGCAGGCCGCCTCCCGGCTGTTCCAGGTGCTGTTGCAGATCGGTGGCGCACGCGCCACCGGCGGGCTCGCCGCACTGCCGCCCGGAATCTTCTGGCCGCCGGCGGATGAGGCCGGCTGAGCCGGCGCGCCGCCGCGCGGCGGGTCTCGACCGCCTCCTCTCGATCGCCGCCTTCCTGCTGCTCTGGTGGCTGCTCGCCCGCACCTCGCATTCGCCGTCGTTGCTGCCCGGTCCCTGGCACGTCCTCGCCTTTGCCTGGCAGCAGACGCTGAGCGGCGACCTGCCGCGCAACATCGCCTTTACCCTGGCCCGTGTCGCCGCGGCGTTCACCCTGTCGATGCTGCTGGGCGCCAGCGTCGGCTATCTGATGGGGCGGTCGCGTCGCGCCGATGCCTGGCTCGATCCCTGGGTGATCATCGCGCTGAACCTGCCGGTGCTGGTGGTGGTGATCCTTGCCTATATCTGGATCGGGCTGAACGACGTCGCCGCCGTGCTCGCCGTCACCGTCGCCAAGATGCCGACCGTGGTCGTGACGGTCCGCGAAGGCGCGCGGGCGCTCGATCCGGGGCTCGAGGAACTCGCCGCGGTCTATCACGTGCCGGCGCTGCGCCGGCTGCGCCGGATCGTGCTGCCGCAGCTCGCGCCCTATCTGGCCGCAGCGGGCCGCAGCGGGCTTTCCATCACCTGGAAGATCGTGCTGATCGTCGAACTCCTCGGGCGGCCGAACGGCGTTGGCTTCGCGCTCAATCTGTTTTTCCAGAACTTCAACGTCGCCGGGATTCTCGCCTATGGCCTCGCTTTCGCCGCGGTGATGCTGGTGGTGGAGACCGCGCTTGTGCAGCCCTGGGAGCGGCGGGCGCGCGCCTGGCGTCTTGCGGATGCGTGAGGCGCCGCTCGACGTCGTGATCCGCGCCAAAGGCTTCCGGCGCGGAAGCCGGCGCGAGACCATCCTGCGCGACATCGCCTTCTCGGCGGCACCGGGTGAGGTGCTGGCGCTGCTCGCTCCCTCCGGTACCGGCAAGACGACCGCGCTCCGCATCATCGTCGGACTCGACCGTGATTTCGATGGCCGCGTGATCCGACCGCCCGGCCGCGTCGGCATGATGTTTCAGGAACCGCGCCTCGCGCCCTGGCTGACCGTCGCCGACAATCTGCGGCTGGTGGCGCCGGACGGGCACGATGATGCGGCGGTCGAGGCGGTGCTCGTCGAGGCCGGGCTGCCTGGCGCCGGGTCGCGTCACCCGCGCGAGCTCTCGCTAGGCATGGCGCGTCGCGTCGCGCTGGCGCGGGCGCTGTGCGTCACGCCGGCGCTGCTGGTGCTGGACGAGCCGTTCGCCTCCCTGGACGCGGCACTCGCAGCCTCGCTCGCCCGCAGCATTGCGGCCGAGGTGAAGCGACGAAACATCACCGCGGTGCTCACCACGCACGATCTCACGCAGGCACTGGCGATTGCGGATCGCGTGCTGGTGCTGTCCGGCCGACCGGCGACGTTGGCGGCGGACCTGGCGATCGCGCCGCGCGGGCCGGCGGCGCTGCGCGGCGAGCTGCTGGCGCGGTTTCCGTTCCTGGGCAGCGTTGGTGCGTCGGGGAGTTACTGAAGAGATAGAAAAGAGTCTTCTTTTTCTGAAGAAAAAGAAGCAAAAAGACTTTTATTCGTTATCTTGGAATACGTCGCCCCGAGACTCGGCGCAAAACGAATGAAAGTTTTTTGGTTCTTTTTTAAAAAAGAACACTTCCTATACCTTTCTTCACGCGGCGGCGGCAACGGCGTGGCCGGCCGAGAGGCGCCAGATCCGGTCCAGCCGCTCCACCCCGGTCAGCCGATGCGCAATCAAAATGACCGTGCGCCCCTCCGCGACATCGTTCAGCGTCGCCAGAAAGGCGCGCTCGGTGTCCGAATCGAGCCCGGCCGCCGGCTCGTCCAGGATCAGGATCGGCGCGTTGGACAGCAGCGTTCTTGCCAGCGCCAGCCGACGCCCCTGGCCACCCGAGAAGCGCGTGCCGGCTTCGCCGACCCACGCGTCCAGCCCGTCCGGCAGCGCTCGCACCACATCGCCGATCGCCGCCTGGTCGAGCGCTGCCCAGAGCGCGTCCTCGTCCGCATCCGGTCGGCCGAGCAGCAGGTTGGCGCGGATCGTATCGTCGAACAGATGTGTCGCCTGCGACAGCCAGGCGACGCGCGAGCGCACCGCGTCCGCGGCCAGCGTGGCGATATCGGTCCCGCCGAGCAGGATACGCCCGGATTGCGGCGCCGCGACCTTCAGCGCCAGCGCCGCCAGGCTCGACTTGCCCGCGCCCGAGGGGCCAAGGATCGCGACCCGGGTCCCCTGCGGAATCTCCAGCGTCAGCCCCTCGAACACCGGCGGCCGGTCCGGCTGCCAGCGGAAGGTCACCGCGTCGAAGCGGAGCGCGGTTGCGATCGGCAGCGGTGCAGGACGGACAGGATCGGCGACCGGGGGCGGCGCCTCGGCCGCGGCCAGCACGCGCCGCGCCGCCGCGGCGGCATGACCGGCGAGCACGCCGGCGCGCGGCAGGCCCATCGCGGTCTCGAACGCGGCCACGGTCAGGAACACGGCGACCGCCGTCTCGGGCGAGGCGCCGGCGGCGACGAGCACCGCGAACAGTGCCGCCTGGCCGCACAGGAACGCGGCAGTCCCGGCCAGCGCCGAGCGCCCGGCCAGTGCGCGCTGCGCCGCGAACAGCGTCGCTTCGCGCGCCTGCACCTGCGCCAGCACGCGGCCCTCGGCGCCGAAGGCGCGCACCTCGCGCAGCCCGGACAGTGCGTCCAGCGCCGCGATGCGCAAGCCGGCATGGCCGGCGGCAAGCCGGTCGCCGGCACCGCTCGCCATCCGGGCGGCGATTGCCGGCAGGGCGAAGGCGGCGATCGCGAACAGCACTGCGACAGTGACCGAGACGTGCGGCCCGACCGGCCAGACCAGCACGAGCAATGCGGGCACGATCAGCACCGCCCCGGCCAGCGGCACCAGGATGCGCAGATAGAGCCCGTCCAGCGCCTCCACGTCGCCCACGAGTCGGGCCAGCATGTCGCCGGCGCGGCGGAAACCGAGCCCACCGGCCGAACTCCGCGCCAGGCCGCGAAAGAACCACACGCGCAGATCGGCAAGCGCGCGGAAGGTCGCGTCGTGGGTCACCAGCCGCTCGCAATAGCGCAGCACCACGCGGGACGGGCCGGCGATGCGCAGCAGCAGCCCGGCGGCGAGGCCGGCGCCGATCAGCGTGCCGGCGATCATCGCGCCCGCCCCAGCCATCAGCGCCAGCGCCGACGCCAGCGCGGCGAGCGACAGCACCAGCCCCGCGGCGAGCCAGAGGGTGCGGCCGCGCCACAGGCCGAAGATCCGCAGGATCGGGCGCATCAGGCGACGCCCCGTGCGAGCTCGGCGCGGCCGGCGCGGATGTCCACGCGCCGTCCGCCAAAGGCATGCGCCGCGGCGGAATGGCTGGCCAGGATGACGGTGCGGCCGAGGGCGAGCCGCCGCAGGCTCTCCAGCACCTCCGCCTCGGTCGCCGGATCGAGATGCGCCGTCGGCTCGTCCAGCAGCAGCAGTTTCGCGTCCTTGAGAAAGGCGCGGGCGATCGCGACGCGCTGCGCCTGGCCGCCGGAGAGGCCGAACCCGCCCTCGCCGACTGCGGTGTCCAGGCCCCGCGGCAGGGCGCCGGCAAACTCGTCGACGCGGGCTGCCCGGGCAGCGGCATCGACTTCCTCGTCGGTCGCGTCCGGCCGGGCGAAGCGGATATTGTCGCGGATCGTGCCGGCAAACAGCGTCGGGCGCTGGCCGATCCAGGCGACGAGCTGCGACAGCGCCTGTGGCGTGATTGTCGCGATATCAGCGCCGTTGAGCGTGACCCGCCCCGAGTCGGGGCGGATGAAGCCGAGCAGGATCTCGAGCACGGTCGATTTCCCGGCGCCGGACGGACCGGCCAGGATCACCGTCTCGCCGGCCGGGGCGCGGAAGCTGAGACCGTCGAGCGCCGGCCCACGCGCCGGATCCCAGGTGAAGCGGACATCTTCGAAGGCGATGCCGACGCCGCGCGCGGCGACGGTGCGTACCGGCAGGTCCGGAGCCGCGGGCGGCAGCGGCGGCAGGCCGGCCAGTGCCTCGGCCGCCCCCGTGGCGTGCAGCCGGTCCTGGTAGGCGGCGGAGAAGGCGCGCAGTGGCGCGAAGAATTCCGGCACCAGCAGCAGCACGAACAGCATGGTTTGCGGGCCGAACCGATGCGGGATCACCCCAGCCGGCAGAGGCCGGAGCATGGCGCCGTAGCGGAGTGCCAGGACCACCAGCGCTGCCGCCGCGGCGCAGTCGAGCGCCGCGGAGGAGAGGAAGGCGACGCGCAGCACGCGCATCGTGCGGCGACGCAGCTCGTCCGCAGCGCGGGTCAGGGCGATCGCCTCGGCCTCGGCGCGTCCGGCCAGAACGATGGTCGCGATGCCGCGCACGCGGTCGAGGAAGCGGGCCTGCAGCCGGGCCAGTGCCACGAACTGGCGGCGCGAGGCGGCGGCGGCGCCGATGCCCGCCACCGCCATGGCGACCGGGACCAACAACCCGGCGACGATCAGCGCCGCAGCCGCCCAGGGATCGACCGCGAGCACCGCCAGCGCCACCAGGATCGGGCCGGCGACGGCGAGCGTCGCCGCCGGAATCCACCGGCCGAACAGCCCGTCCAACGCCTCCACCCGATCCACCGCGATGGCCGCGAGATCGGCGGAATGGTAGCGGCGCAGCAGCGCCGGGCCGGCCGCGAGCAGACGCGACAACACGTCGCTGCGCACCCGGCGGCGGCCGGCAGCACCGGCGGCGAAGGCACGCTGCTCGGTCAGATACCCGATCGCGCTGCGGCCGAGCGCAAGCGCCGCAAAGGCAGCGAGTGGACCGGTCACGGCGATGCCGCTGCGGGTCAAAGCCGCCACCAGCACCCGGGCGACGCACCAAGTCTGCGGGATCACGAGCAGGATGCCGAGTCCGCCGAGCAGGATCGCCGGCCCCGCCGGGCCACGGCCGAGCCGCGACTGCTCGCGAGTCCAGTCCCGGGCCACTCCCCGCGCTCGTGCCATCCGCCCACCCCGAAGCTGCCGCCGAGACTGGCCCGGCGCCCGGTTGCCGCGCCCGGAGGAGTCTCCCGGACCGGGCGCGGGTCTCGTCAGGCATCGGTGCGATGCCGTGGCCGGTTTGTCAAAGCCCGGATCACTGGCGGCTCTCCGCCGCATGAAAGGACGGACAGGCGCCCGCTGCTACTTTGGCCGGGGCCAGGAAACGGCCCGCCGGGAATCGGATTTGAGAGACCGAGCGCTGGCTCCGACGACGGCGCCCAGCTCACCGACGATACCGTTCTGTGTCGGGCCAGTACCGCGACACTTGATCCGGCATCGCGGTGGCTGGCGACACTTCGAACCGACGGCCGACCGCCCGGCGCTGTCCCCCGGGCGGGTGCAGAGGCAGTGCCTCTGCCCTAGCCGTGACCGCGGCTACAATCCCACGCTTCCCTGCATGATCCCACCATCGGCAAAGATCGTGGTCGCGGTCATGTAGCTCGCACCATCGCCGGCGAGGAACACCACCAGGTTGGCGATCTCCTCCGGCGTTGCCATGCGCCCGAGCGGGATCGCGGCGTTGAGCTTCGCCAGCAGCGCAGGATCGTGCATCGTCGACAGATTGATCGGGGTCGCAACCGCGCCCGGCCCGACGCCCACCACCAGGATGCCGTGCGGCGCCAGCTCGACGCCGGCGGTGCGCGTCAGCATGCGCACGCCCCCCTTGGCGAGGCAGTAGGCGGTATTGCCCGGCATCGGCCAGTCCTCGTGCACCGAGGAGATGTTGATGATGCGACCGCCGCCGCCCTGGCGGATCATCTGCTTCGCCGCGAGCTGGGTGCCGAAGAAGGCGCTGCGCAGATTGATCGCCAGCACCTTGTCGTACTGCTCCTCCGTGGTGTCGAGCACGGAGGTGCGGGTTTCGATGCCCGCATTGTTGACCATGATGTCGAGCCGGCCGAATGTCTGGACCGCCGTATCCACCAGGGATTGCAGCTCGGGAACGCGGCTGACATCCGCCTTCACCCCGACCGCCTTCTCGCCCAGTGCCGCCATATCGCGCTGCATTGCCTCGGTGTCCTCGGCATGGGCGACGTAATCGATGACGACGCTGGCGCCGGCGGCGCCCAATCCGAGCGCGATCGCCTTGCCGATCCCGCTGTTGCCGCCGGTGACGATCGCGACTTTGCCCTTCAGCGACATGACCTTCCTGCTCCGTGATGTGCGGCTGCGTCATGCCGCCGCCAGGCGGCTCTGTAGCACGGGGTGCGGCATCGAGCCGCCCGCCGTATCGGGACGGCGGCGCTTTCGGTGGGCAACGGGTCCGCAGCCACCAGCTCTGCCGCGGAGGCGCCCGCGACGATCGGCCAGGTCCGACTGCCGGGGGGGACTGGCGGTACGGAAAAGACGCCAAAGAGCGCGGGATCCTCGCGGCCCGCCAGGCCTCGACGGCGTGCCGGTATGGTCGCGCCCGGCCGCCCTTGCGGCGCCGCGACGCGAGCGGCAGATTCGCCGCGGATGCCGCCAAACCGCCGTACCCTGCTGGCCGCGCCGCTCCTTCTCGCCGCCCCTGCCTTGTTTGCTCCCGATACCGCGCCGCGGGCGGAGGCGCCGCTGCTCGCCGTCAAACTCAAGCCCGACGAGGACGAGGTCGCGTTCCAGTTCGATCTGCGGCCGCAGGAAACCATGCTCGGCTTCGACGGGTTCACCGAGGTGTTCCGCTTCCCGGGCGAGGCGCGGCCGCTGGCGAAGCTGCCGATCGCCGGGCGGCAGTTGCTCAGCGTCGGGTTCGACGCCGACGCGCTCGCCGGCGTGAAGCAACGCCTCGCCGCCCTGGTCGGCTGGGACGGCCGGGCATTGCGCGTCCTCGATATCGAGATCCTTTCGTTCTCAGCGGCCAGCCTGACCGCCAAGCGAAGCCTCATCGGTCGCATCGCCGCGACCGCCGACCGCCGCTTCCTGCGCGTGGTGTTCGACGCCGCCGAGCTCAGCGTGCCGGGGCCGCGCGCGCGCCGCGAATCCTGGGCGACGCTGCTCGCCTGGCGCTCCGACAGCATCCTGCTCGACGTCTCGCCGCATCGCGGTCGCCCCGGAAGCTGGCAGGCGCGGATGGAGGAGGCGCGCGACAAGGTGGCAGCACTCCTGCGACCCAGCCCGCGCACCACGATCACGCTCGACATGCTGGGGCCGACCGGGCTGCTCGATCCGTTCGGACGCTGAGGCAAGGCGGTCAAACCGGGCCGGCGGCGACCGGCTCGGCCAGCTCCGACGCGGCGGTCGGGCGCAGCGCCAGCCGCACCCTGTAGCGTGTGCCGGCGCCCTCCTCCTGCGCGACGTCCAGCCCCGCACCGAGTTGCCGCGCAAAGCCGCGAATGAGCTGCAGCCCGATGCCGTCCCGCGTGCCGGTCTCGGTCTCCCGCCGGCCTTCGGGCATGCCGATCCCGTCATCCTCGATCACCAGTTCCGCCGCCCCGTCCGACGCGGTGAGCCGCACCGCGATCTGTCCGTGCCGGCCGCCGGGGAAGGCGTATTTCAGCGCGTTGCTCACCGCCTCGGTGACGATCAGGGCCAGCGGCACGGCCTGGTCGCTGGAGATCTGGATCTCCGGCGCCTCGATCAGCAGCCGGATGCGGCTGCCCTCCCGCTCGCCCATGGCCTGAAACAACTGACCGCAGAGCTCCTCGAGAAAGTGACGCATGTTGATCGTGTGCAGCTCGCCCTCGGCATAGAGATGGCGGTGCAGCGTCGCCAGCGCGCGCACCCGGTCGCGCGCCGATTCGAATTCGGCGCGGGCCTGCGGCGAACGGATGCGGCTGGCCTGCAGGTTCAGCAGCGAGGCGACGATCTGCAGGTTGTTCTTCACCCGGTGGTGGATTTCCTGCATCAGCAGCCCGTGGCGGGTCAGCGCCGAGCGAAGCTGGTCCTCCTGCACCGCCAGCGCCGCCGTCGCCGCCGCGAAGTCCTCGGTCAGGCTGCGCAGCTCGGCCGGCATCGTCGCCTGGTCGCCGGGCTCGAACCGTCCGCTTTCCCGCCAGCCATGCACCGCGCCGGTGAGCTGCTTGATCGGTCGCACCACGCCGGAATCCGCGCCGAGCGCGACTGCGAGCAGCCCGGCGGAGAGAAGCACGCCGAGCACGACGATGCGCTCGAGCAGCATGGCGCGCGCCTCCTGCAACGCCGCCTGCGCCGGGTGGCCGGTCGCCAGCCACAGGCCCGGACTGAGCGGCATGGCGGCATAAGCGAAGATGCGACGATCGCGTGCGCGGCCCTGCACCGTCGCCGCGTCCGGCTGCAGCAGCTCCGGCAGCAGCGACGCGGAGGGTTCGGCTCCGGCCGGCTGGCCCTTGGCACTCCAGGGCCGCCCGTCGGCGCGGTAGAGCCAGATCAAGGTGCCGCCCTTCCGGCTGTCTCCCAGCAGCGCCGATAGCCGCAGCGCCGCCGCCACCGTACCGCCGGGCCCATGGCCGGCGGGCAGTGGATAGGTCGCGATCAGCGCCAGCTCGCCCGAGACCGGCTCGCGATCCGGTGGCGAAAGGGACAGCCCGCCATCCTCCGAGCCCGCACCGAGACGGCGTCGAACTTCCGGCGGTAGCGCGGGCCGCGGGTCCGGCGCCGGCAGCGCGCTGCAGCGCACCCGCCCGTCGGGGGTCAGCGTCATCAGATTGACCAGCCGGGCCGGCTGCAACGGCAGCACCACGCCGAGCGCAGCATCGCAGGCTGCCCGGTTCGCGCTCTGCAGCGGTGACAGCGTGGAAAGCGCGGCGAGAAGCTGTTCCAGTCCCTCGATCGTGGCGCGGTCGCGGCCGATCTCCGCGGTCCGCACGGACACCGCCTCGTGCAGGGCGCGATCGACCACGAGCTGGTAGTTCTGCCACGTGATCACCGCGGCGAGCACAACGACGGGCACTGCCGCCAGGCCGAGCAGTACGGTCAGGCGGGCCCGCACGGTGGTGAGCCGCCGCCCCCGCCATTGCTGCCACCACTCGGAGATGGCCGCGCCCCGGGCCCGCGGCCGCGCGATCACTTCTTCCGGTCTGCGCGGTCCTGCTCGATCAGCCGCATCAACTCCTCTGGGATCGGCTCGCGCGCCACGTCATCGAACAGCTCATGCAAGCCGCGCTTCAGCCACAGATCGAACGCGGATCCAGACTCGCCCGCCTTCCGCTGCGGCGCCGGGGGTGGCTTGGGTTTGCGCGGCGGCATCGTCGAATGCTTCATGTCCGGAATCCGAGACCGGGTGGCGGCCGACGATCCTGGACCACCTCCCGGTCATTCCTACAGCAGACGAGCGAATTTACAACCGCCCGGCCACTACAGCCGCGCTGACGGGCTGCCGGCCGGATGGGACGTCCCGGCACGGCGCGCCTGAGCCTTGCCTGCGTTCGCCGCTGCCGGCTTCGCGGGCGTGTCGCCCATCAGCCAGGATTCGAGTTGGCGGCGGGCGCGGAATACGCGGCTCTTCGCGGTGCCCACCGCGCAGCCCGTCGATTCCGCCAGGGCCTCGTAGCTCATGCCGTACACCACCACCATGAGCAGCGCCTCGCGCTGGTCCGCCGGCAGGGCGGTCATCGCGCGGCTCAGCTCCTTCAGCGCCAGGCGGTTCTCATGCGATGGCTCGGTCGCGAAGGCCGAGGCGGGCACATCCTCGATATCGGCAGTGTCGCGGCGCCGGCGCAGGTTGGAGATGAAGCGGTTGCGCAAGATCCGATGCATCCAGGCGGCGAAGTTGGTGCCCGGGATGAAACTGTCCTGCGCCGAGAGCGCGTTGCAGACGGCATCCTGGACGAGGTCTTCGGCCGCCGCGCGGTTTCGCGTCAGCGCCAGTGCCTGCACCCGCAGCTTCGGCAAGATCGCGATCACCTGATCGTGGAAATCGCTCGTATTCGTCATTTCCTGTCCCCAATGGCCATGACCGAGCAATGCCGCGCCGGCGCAAAGGGTTGCCTCGCGTGCTTCACGAAGCCGGGAGGCGGCTTGGGGCGGCGCCGAGGGGGCTCACTGCTCCGCGGCCGGCAGCGCCTCCTCCCCCGCCGCGAGACGCGCGAGCTGGTGGCGGCCGCGCGAGACCCGCGCCTTCATGGTGCCGACCGGGACCGCGCAAATCGCTGCCGCCTCCTCGTAGGTCAGCTCCTGCGCGCCGACCAGGACCAGCGCCTCGCGCTGCACCGGCGGCAGGCGCCAGAGCAGACGGTCCAGTTCGGCGATCTCCGCGGCTCCCGCCTGGTGCAGCGGCCCCGGTTCGGCCGGCCGTTGCTGTTGCAGCGCTGCATGTTCGCGCCGGCGGCGACGTGCCTGTTCGTAGAACGTGTTTCGCAGAATCGTGAACAACCAGGCTTTGAGATGCGTGCCCGGGGTGAACTGCGCCAGCGCCGACAGTGCCCGTACCAACGTATCCTGCACCAGATCGTCCGCCTCGCCGCGGCCGCGGACCAGGAAGCGCGCGAAGGCGCGCAGATCCGGCAGCAGCGCCGCGATCGCGCCATGCAGATCGTCCGGCGTGAAATCCTCTCGCGAGCCCGCCCCCAAGATGTCACCCTCTGATCTCGCCGCCGGGTCAACGCGCGGCCGGCTGGAAGGTAGTTGGCTGGAAGGTAGTTGCTGATGAGCTCGATCCACCGCGAAGAGCTGATTCGCGCGCTTCCTTACGCGCGGCGGTATGCCCGTGCCCTGACCGGCAACCAGGGGCTGGGCGATCGGCTGGTGGCGGACAGCCTGCGCGCGATCATCGAGGCCGGTCCCGCGGGCGATCCCCGCCTGCTGCTCTATCAGGCCGTCACGAGCCGGTTCGATGCCGGCAGGCAGGGCACCCTGCCCACCACCGGTCCGGAAGCGCTGTCGATGCGTCAGCGGCAATTGCTGCTGCTCACCACGCTCGAGGAAGTGGCACTCGACGACGCGGCGGCAATTCTCGGGATCGCCCCGGCCCAGGCCGCGGCTGAGCTGCACGAAGCGCGCGAGCGGCTGCACGCGGCCGCCGCCACCGACGTGCTGATCATCGAGGACGAGCCGATCATCGCCATGGACATCGAGGAGCTGGTGCAGAGCTGCGGCCACCGCGTCGTGGGCGTCGCATCCAGCGAGCCGGAGGCGATCGACCTCGCGCGGCGGACGCGGCCGGGGCTGATCCTGGCCGACATCAATCTCGGTCATGGCGGTGACGGCAGCACCGCCGTGGCGCGGATCGGAAAGATCCATCACGCACCCGTGATCTTCGTCACCGCCTACCCCGAGCGGCTGCTCACCGGGGAGGCGGTCGAACCGGCCTTCGTGATCACCAAGCCGTTCGAGCCGCTGGCGCTGGCGATCGCAACGTATCAGGCGGTGACGGGCGGCGTCAGTCTCGGCTGAGACCGCGGTGCCTGCGGTCGGGACGGCAAACGCCGACCGATCCAGGCAACCGCTCGCGGATCGGTGCGCTCTTGCCACTGATCCCCGTCGCGAGTCAGTGATGCCAGACCCGTCCGGCCGCGACGCCGCACCGTCCCGACCACAGCAGGGATTGCCTGATCCCATGCCCGATCCGTCCACCCGAGTCGGTCCCAGGATTTATGCCCTCGATCTCGCCCGTCTCGCCCCGGGTGCCGAGACCGATTCGTGGCTCGACCACGCCGCCGGGCTCGGCTTCGACCATGTGCTGCTGCCGGTGCCGTTCGCGGCGACCCGCCATGCGGGCGAGCGGCTGCTGGCCGATCCCGCCGTCCTGCATCCGGCGGTCGGCTCCGGCCCGGCCGGCGAAGCCCTGGCGGACCTGGCGCGCCGGGCCCGCGCGCGTGGCCTCGGTCTGCTGCTCGACGTGGTGCTCGACCGGATCGATGCGCATGGCCGGCTGGCCGGTGAAGCGTCGGAGCTGTTCGCGCCGCCCGATCTCGTCGCCCTGCCCGATCCGCGCCACCCGGTCGAGACCGGTGACGTCGCCCTCGCCCGACTGGATGGGCCCGACGCGGCGCGCCGGCTGGCCGAATGGTGGGGCGGGCAGGCCGCCGGCTGGGCGCAATCCGGCGTCGCCGGGCTGCGCCTGATGGGATTGCGGCGCGTGCCGTCGCCGGCACTGCACCCGTTGCTGGACGGGCTGCGGCTCGCCTGCCCGGGGCTGATGCTGATCGCCTGGACGCCCGGGATCGCCTGGGAGGCGCTGGCCGGGCTCGGTGGCACCGGTCTCGATTTCGCGGTGCCCTCGCTGCCCTGGTGGGACTGGCACAGCGACTGGCTGTGGCAGGAGATCGAGCTGCTCGGCGAGGTCGCACCGCTGCTGGTTTGCCCGCAGGCGCCGGACGGCCCCGAGATGGTGCAGCTCTCGCACCATCCGGTGCTGCGCGAACGGCAGCTGCGTCGCGCGGTACGCTTCGCCGCCGGCCTCGGCAGCGGCTGGATGCTGCCCATGGGGCTCGAGACCGGCCACGGCGCCGGGGCCTGGGACGGCATTGAGGGGCCGGTGCTGCCGCAGGCGCTGCGCGAGGGCGCGGCGGTCGATTTCTGCGCCGAGATCACCCGGCTGAACGCCGCGATCCGGCAGGAGCCGGCGCTGCGGGCGCCCCGTCCGCCGCGCCTGCTGGCGGGCAGCGACGGCGGTGCGCTCGCGTTGCTCCGCGCCGACGCGGCGGATGCGCGCCGTGCCAGCCAGGCGGCGCTGCTGCTTGCCAACGCCGATGCGGCGCACCGGCGGGTGGTCGCGGTGCCGCAACTGCTGTCCGCGATCGGCGGCGAGTTCACCGATTTCCGCCCGCTGCTCGACGGCGACGGCGGCTCGCTCGACGATGCGCCGGAGCTAGGGCTCGCCCCCGGGGAAGTGCGGCTCTACCGCGCCGGGCGGCCGGTGACCCAGGCCGCCGCCGCGGCGCCGCTCGATCGGCAAGGCGCGACCGAGGCGACGCGGGCGCCGCGGATCGCGATCGAGGACATCGCCCCGCGGGTCGCGGGGCTCGCGGTCGGCGTCAAGCGCGTGCTCGGCGAGCTGGTCGCCGTCGAGGCCGACGTGATCTGCGACGGGCATGACAAGCTGGGCGTGGCGCTGCAATGGCGCGGCCCGGGCGAGACCGCCTGGCAGGAGGCGCGGATGCGCCCGCTCGGCAACGACCGCTGGCAGGCGAGCTTTCCGCTGCGCCATCTCGGCCGTTGGTGGTATCGCGTCGTGGCCTGGCGCGACGCCTTCGCAAGCTTCCGCGACGAGCTGGCGAAGAAGCATGCCGCCGGGGTGCCGACCACGCTGGAAATCGAAGAAGGCCGGCAGATGGTCGCCCGCGCCGCGGCGCGCGACAAGGCGCTCGGCCGGCTGATGTCGGCGCTGGAAGTGGCCGGCGAGCCGGGACGGCGCGACCAGCTGCTGGCGGAGGACACCGCGGCGCTGATGGCGGCGGCGGATGACCGCCCGTTCGCCGTGACCGGCGAGGCGATCGCGGTCGAGGCGGAGCGGACCGCCGCCCGCACCGCGAGCTGGTACGAGATCTTCCCGCGCTCGATGAGCGACGACCCGCACCGGCACGGCAATTTCGACGACGTCATCCGGCATCTGCCGCGCATCCGCGCGATGCATTTCGACGTGCTGTATTTCCCGCCGATCCATCCGATCGGCCGCACCAATCGCAAGGGGCGGAACAATTCGCTGCGGGCCGGGCCGGACGATCCCGGCAGCCCGTACGCGATCGGCGGCGAGGAGGGCGGGCACGATGCGCTGCACCCCGAGCTCGGCACGCTCGAGGATTTCCGCCGGCTGATCGCCGCGGCGGCGGAGCACGGGCTGGAGATCGCGATCGACTTCGCCATCCAGTGCTCGCCCGACCATCCCTGGCTGCGCGCGCACAAAGGCTGGTTCGACTGGCGGCCGGACGGGTCGCTGCGCTACGCCGAGAACCCGCCGAAGAAATACGAGGACATCGTCAACGTCGATTTCTACGCCGACGACGCGATCCCGGATCTCTGGCTCGCGTTGTGCGACGTCGTGCTGTTCTGGGCCGGGCAGGGGGTGCGGCTGTTCCGTGTCGACAACCCGCACACCAAGCCGCTGCCGTTCTGGCAATGGATGATCGGCGAGGTCCGCGCACGCTACCCTGATGCGATCTTCCTCGCCGAGGCGTTCACTCGGCCGAAGGTGATGTACCGGCTGGCGAAGGTCGGGTTCTCCCAGTCCTACACGTACTTCACCTGGCGCAACACCAAGGCCGAGCTCGCTGCCTACTTCACCGAGCTCGCCGACGGGCCGCCGCGCGAGTTCTTCCGGCCGCACCTCTTCGTCAACACGCCGGACATCAACCCGGTGTTCCTGCAATCCTCCGGCCGCGCCGGGTTCCTGATCCGCGCCGCGCTGGCGGCGACCCTGTCCGGGCTGTGGGGCGTCTACAGCGGCTTCGAGCTGGGCGAAAGCCGCGCCCTGCCGGGGCGCGAGGAGTACCAGGACAGCGAGAAATACGAGATCCGTGCCTGGGACTGGCAGCGGCCCGGCAACATCGTGCCGGAGATCACCCGGCTCAACCGCGTCCGCGCGCTGAACCCGGCGTTGCAGACGCATCTCGGCGTCACCTTCCTGAACGCCTTCAACGATGTCATCCTCTACTACGAGAAGGCGACGCCGGACCGGTCGAACGTCGTGCTGATCGCGGTCAGCCTCGATCCGCACCAGCCGCAGGAGGCGGATTTCGAGCTGCCGCTCTGGCGCTGGGGCCTGCCCGACGGCGCCGCGCTCGAAGGCGAGGATCTGGTCGGAGGCGGCCGCCTCGCCTGGCAGGGCAAGACGCAAAGGCTGCGGCTGACCCCGGATCGCCCGTATGTCATCTGGCGGGTCCGGCCCGCCGCGTGAAGCCAGTTCCCGTGAGAGGATCATGAGCGAGACGAGCCCGACGCCGACCAGCGATCCGCTGTGGTACAAGGACGCCGTCATCTACCAGTTGCACGTCAAGTCCTTCTTCGACGGCAACAATGACGGCGTCGGCGATTTCAGCGGCCTGATCCAGAAGCTCGACTACATCGCCGAGCTCGGGGTCACCGCGATCTGGCTGCTGCCGTTCTATCCTTCGCCGCGGCGGGATGACGGCTACGACATCGCCGACTATCGCGGCGTGCATCCGGAATACGGGGCGCTGGCCGAGGTGCGGGCGCTGATCGAGGCGGCGCATGCGCGGGGCTTGCGCGTCATCACCGAGCTCGTGGTCAATCACACCTCCGACCAGCATCCCTGGTTCCAGCGCGCGCGCCAGGCGCCGGCCGGTTCCCCGGAGCGCGAATTCTACGTCTGGTCCGACACCGACCAGAAATACGCCGGCACGCGCATCATCTTCATCGACACCGAGAAGTCGAACTGGACCTGGGACCTCGAGGCGCAGGCGTATTTCTGGCACCGCTTCTACTCGCACCAGCCGGACCTCAATTTCGACAACCCGGCGGTGATGGAGGAAGTGTTCTCCATCATGCGCTTCTGGCTCGATCTCGGCATCGACGGGCTTCGGCTCGACGCGGTGCCGTATCTCGTGGAGCGCGAGGGCACCAACAACGAGAACCTACCCGAGACGCACGCGATCCTGAAGCGGATCCGGGCCGAGATGGACCTGCACGCGCCCGGCCGGATGCTGCTGTCGGAGGCCAATCAATGGCCGGAGGATGCGCAGATCTATTTCGGGGAGGGCGACGAGTGCAACATGTCGTTCCACTTCCCGCTGATGCCGCGCATGTACATGGCGATCGCGCGCGAGGATCGTTTTCCGATCACCGACATCATGCGCCAGACGCCCGACATTCCGATCAACTGCCAGTGGGCGATCTTCCTGCGCAACCATGACGAGCTGACCCTGGAGATGGTCACCTCGTCCGAACGCGACTATCTCTGGGAGACCTACGCCTCGGACAAGCGGGCGCGCCTCAATCTCGGCATCCGGCGGCGGCTCGCGCCGCTGCTGCAGCGCGACCGGCGACGCATCGAGCTGATGAACGGGCTGCTGCTCTCGATGCCCGGCACGCCGGTGATCTATTACGGCGACGAGATCGGCATGGGCGACAACATCCATCTTGGCGACCGCGACGGCGTGCGCACGCCGATGCAATGGTCGATCGACCGCAACGGCGGCTTCTCCCGCGCCGATCCCGCGGCGCTGGTGTTGCCGCCGATCATGGACCCGATCTACGGCTTTCAGGCGGTGAACGTGGAGGCGCAGGAAGCCGACCCGCACAGCCTGCTGAACTGGATGCGCCGGATGCTGGCGGTGCGGCGCCAGCACCAGGCCTTCGGCCGCGGCACGCAGCGCTTCCTCTATCCCGGCAACCGCAAGATCCTCGCCTATCTGCGCGAGCTGCCGAACAACGATGGCGGCGACGAGACCATTCTCTGCATCAGCAACCTGTCGCGCTCGGCCCAGGCGGTGGAGCTCGAGCTCTCCAGCTTTGCCGGCCGCGTGCCGGTCGACATCGTCGGCGGCTCGGTGTTCCCGCCGGTCGGGCAGCTCAACTACCTGCTGACCCTGCCGCCGTACGGGTTCTTCTGGTTCCTGCTGGCGACCGAGGCGGCGCTGCCCGCCTGGCACAACCCGGCGCCGGAGCCGCTGCCGGAATTCGCGACGCTGGTGGTGCGCCGTGACTTGCCGGAAATCCTGCTCGGCTCCGACCGGCGCATCCTGGAGGGCGAGGCGCTGCCGGCCTATCTGCCGAAGCGCCGCTGGTTCGCCGCCAAGGGCGAGGTGCTGCGCGGCGTGCGCATCGCCTATGCCGTGCCGGTGCCGGAGCAGCCGCTGATCCTGACCGAGATCGAGGTGCAGCTCGCCGACCGCGCCGAGCGCTACGTGCTGCCGCTCGGCCTCGCCTGGGAGGACGAGCCCTCCGACCCGCTGGTGCAGCCGCTGGCCCTCGCCCGGGTGCGGCGCGGGCCGCGCATCGGCCATCTCACCGACGCGTTCGCGCTGGATGCGCTCGCCCGCGCCTGGCTCGGCGCGATGCTGCGGTCGCTGACGATCGAGCTGCCGGACGGGGCGGGGGAGATCGGCTTCCGTCCGACCTCGCGCTTCGCCGCGCTCGAGCTGCCGGAGGATGCCGAAATCCGCCGCCTGTCGGCGGAACAGTCGAATTCCTCGCTCATCGTCGGCGACACGCTGGTGATGAAAATCGTGCGCAAGGTGCTGGCCGGCATCCATCCCGAGGCGGAGATGACGCGCCTGTTGACCGAACGCGGCTTCCCCAACATCGCGCCGCTGTACGGCGAGGTCGTGCGCGTCGGGCCGGACGGCACGCCGCACACGCTCGGCCTGGTGCAGGGCTTCGTGCGCAACCAGGGCGACGGCTGGGGCTGGACGCTCGACTTCCTCGGCCGCACGGTCGAGGAACTGGCGGTGACCGGTGCGGCGGAGGACGAGCCGCCGGCCGAGGCGTTTTCCGAATACAACATGTTCGCTGCCGCCATGGGCCGACGCCTGGCCGAGCTGCATTCCGTGCTGGCCGAGCCCGCCGAGGAGGCCGATTTCGCGCCGGAGCCGGCCGAGGAAATGGCGCTGGAGGAATGGGCATCGGGCGCGATCGAGCAGCTCGACGACGCGCTGGCGATGCTCATGCGCCAGCACGACTGGCCGGATGAGGCGGCCGAGGCGCGCGCCGCGTCGCTCGTCGAGCAGGCGCCGGCGCTGCGCGCGACGATCGCCCGCCTCGCCCGCCGCGGCGTCGGCGCGCTGCGCACGCGCGTGCATGGCGATTTCCATCTCGGCCAGGTGCTGGTCGTCTCGGGCGACGCGTACATCATCGATTTCGAGGGCGAACCGGCGCGCAGCCTGGAGCAGCGCCGCGCGAAATCCTGTCCGCTGCGCGACGTCGCCGGCCTGCTGCGCTCCTTCGACTATGCCGCGGCGGCGGCGGCATCCGGCCGGGTCGCCGTCTCGCCGCAGGTGGAAGAGCGACGGGCGCGGCTGCTGGAGCAGTTCCGCGCCGAGGCTTCGTCCACCTTCCTCGCCGCCTATCGGGCGGTGCTGGACGAGGCGCCGCGCCGCTGGGTGCCGCGCACCGCCGAGGCGGCGCTGCTCGATTTGTTCCTGTTGGAGAAAGCCGCGTACGAGATCCGGTACGAGGCCGCCAACCGCCCCGCCTGGCTCGGCATCCCGTTGCGGGGCCTCGCCGAGATCGCTGACCGCATCATGGCGCCGGAGAGCATGCATGCCTGAGGACGTCCCCGACTGGGGCGCGGTCGAAGCGCTGGTGCAGGCCCGCCTCGCCGATCCGTTCGGCCTGCTCGGCCCGCACGACACGCCGGCCGGGCGCGCCATCCGCGCCTTCCTGCCGGAGGCATCGAGCGTCACGGTGATCGAACGGCAGACCGGACTGCCGATCGGCAAGCTCGCCCGTGTGCATCCGGCCGGCTTCTGGTCCGGCATCGTGGACAGCCGCGCGCCGTACCGGCTGCGCATCGCCTCCGGCGGCGATGCGCACGACATCGAGGACCCGTATTCCTTCGGCCCGGCGCTGGGCGATCTCGACGTGCATCTGCTCGGCGAGGGCCGCCACCACGACTATGCGCGGCAGCTCGGCGCCCATCTCACGACACTCGAGGGCGTGCCGGGCGTGCGCTTCGCGGTCTGGGCGCCGAACGCGCGCCGCGTCTCCGTCGTCGGCGACTTCAATCGCTGGGACGGGCGCGTGCATCCGATGCGGCTGCGCTACGGCGCCGGCATCTGGGAAATCTTCCTGCCGCGGCTGACCGCGGGCGCCGTGTACAAATACGAAATCCTCGGCGTGCATGGCGAGCTGCTGGTCAAGGCCGACCCGGTCGCCTGGGCGACCGAGGCGCCGCCGGCCACCGCCTCGGTGGTCGCGACCGGGCGGATGCCGCACTGGACCGATCAGGACTGGATGGCGCAGCGCGGCGCCCGCGCCGCCTATGACGCGCCGGTCTCGATCTACGAGGTGCACGCCTTCTCCTGGCAGCCGGCGGTGGCGCGCGGCCCGGAAGGCTGGCGGGCGCTGGCGGAGCGGCTGGTGCCGTACGCGGCGCGGCTCGGCTTCACCCATATCGAGCTGATGCCGATCATGGAGCACCCGTTCGGCGGCTCCTGGGGTTACCAGCCGCTCGGCCAGTTCGCGCCCTCGGCGCGGCTCGGGCCGCCGGAGGATTTCGCGCATTTCGTCAATGCCTGCCACGGTGCCGGCCTGGGCGTGATCCTCGACTGGGTGCCGGCGCATTTTCCGACCGATGCCTATGGCCTGGCGCGCTTCGACGGCACCGCGCTCTACGAGCACGAGGACCCGCGCGAGGGATTTCACCGCGACTGGAACACGCTGATCTACAATCTTGGCCGCAACGAGGTGCGCAATTTCCTGCTCGGCAGCGCGCTGCACTGGCTCGAGACCTACCACGCCGACGGGCTGCGCGTGGATGCCGTCGCCTCGATGCTGTACCGCGACTATTCGCGGCCGGCCGGCGAGTGGATCCCGAACCGCTATGGCGGGCGGGAAAACCTGGAGGCGGTCGATTTCCTGCGCGAGCTCAGCTACGTGCTGCGCGCGCGCGTCCCGGGTTCGATCCTGGTCGCCGAGGAATCCACCGCCTGGCCGGGCGTCAGCCGGCCGCCCGAGGAAGGCGGGCTCGGCTTCACGTACAAATGGAACATGGGGTGGATGCACGACACGCTCCACTACATGGAAGAAGACCCGGTGCACCGGCGCTGGCACCACGGCGAGATCACCTTCGGCCTGATCTACGCCTTCTCCGAGCATTTCGTGCTGCCGCTGTCGCATGACGAGGTGGTGCATCTGAAGGGCTCGCTGCTCGGCAAGATGCCCGGCGATGACTGGCAGAAATTCGCCAATCTGCGCGCCTATTACGGCTTCATGTGGACGCATCCGGGCAAGAAGCTGCTGTTCATGGGCGGCGAGTTCGGCCAGCGCGGCGAGTGGAACCACGATTCCGGCCCGGAATGGTGGGCGCTGGACGATCCACGGCATCGCGGCGTGCAGGCGCTGATCCGCGATCTCAACCGTCTCTATCGGGAGGAGCGGGCACTGCACGTGCGCGACGCGGCGCCGGAGGGGTTCCGCTGGGTGGTGCTGCACGACGCCGACCAAAGCGTCTACGCCTATCTCCGATTTGGCGAGGAAAACGATCCGCCGGTCCTGATCGTGTGCAACTTCACGCCGGTGCCGCGTTACGCCTACCGCCTCGGGGTGCCCCGCGGCGGCGCATGGCGGGAGCTGCTCAACACCGATGCGGAGACGTATGGCGGGTCCAATGTCGGCAACAGCGGGGCGGTGGAAGCCGTGTCGGAGCCGATGCATGATCTGCCGGCCTCGCTGGAACTGACGCTGCCACCGCTTGGAACCATCATCCTGCGCGCGGCCTGAACCTGGTCGCGCCCGGCCGGAGCCTGGCATGACCGACCGCTTCGCCATGGCACTTCCCTTCGGCGCCGAGCCGCGGCCGGACGGCGCCACGCGGTTCCGCCTCTGGGCGCCGTCGGCCGCGCACGTCAGTCTGGAGATCGCGGGCCAGGCACCGGTCGCGATGCAGCCGGAACCGGGTGGCTGGTTCAGTGCCACCGCGCCAGCCCCGCCCGGGAGCCGCTACGCCTACCGGCTGCCCCGCGGCCTGCGCGTGCCCGATCCCGCCTCGCGTGCCCAGGCCGGCGACGTGCACGACGAAAGCCTGGTGGTCGATCCCCGCGCCTATCAGTGGCAGCACGCCGACTGGCAGGGCCGACCCTGGCACGAGGCGGTGATCAACGAGCTGCATGTCGGCGCGCTGGGCGGCTTCGACGGCGTCCGGGCGCGGCTGCCGCGGCTGCGCGATCTCGGCTTCACCGCGATCGAGCTGATGCCGGTCGCGGATTTCCCGGGGCCGCGCAACTGGGGCTATGACGGCGTGCTGCCCTTCGCGCCGGATGCCGCCTACGGCCCGCCCGAGGCGTTGAAAGCGCTGATCGATGCGGCGCACGGGCTCGGGCTGATGGTGCTGCTCGACGTCGTGTACAATCATTTCGGCCCGGACGGGAACTATCTGCACGCCTACGCCGCACCATTCTTCCGCGACGACATCGAGACGCCCTGGGGTGCCGCGATCGATTTTCGCCGCCACGAGGTGCGCGATTTCTTCATCGTCAACGCGCTCTACTGGCTGGAGGAGTATCGCTTCGACGGGCTGCGCTTCGATGCGGTGCACGCGATCTCGGAGCCGGATTTCCTCGACGAGATGGCGGCCGCGATCCGCGCCGCAACCGGGCCCAGCCGCCACGTGCATCTCGTATTGGAGCACGAGGGCAATGCCGCGCACCATTTGCGCCAGACGCCCGACGGGTCGGGGTTCGACGCGCAATGGGCGGACGATTTTCACCATTGCCTGCACGTGCTGCTGACCGGCGAGACCGAGGGCTACTACGAGGATTTCCGCGAGCCAACGCGGCTTCTGGCGCGCTGCCTCGCCGAGGGCTTCGCCTATCAGGGCGAAATCAGCCCGCATAGCGGCCAGCCGCGCGGCGAGCCGAGCGCGCATCTGCCGAGCACCGATTTCGTGGTCTGCCTGCAGAACCACGATCAGATCGGCAACCGCGCGCTGGGCGAGCGGCTGACGACGCTCGCCAAGCCCGACGCGCTGCACGCCGCGACCGTGCTGCTGCTGCTCGCGCCCTTCGTGCCGCTCGTGTTCATGGGCGAGGAATGGGGCACGGCCCGACCCTTCCTCTACTTCACCAGCCACGAGGAGACACTGGCGAAGCTGGTGCGCGACGGGCGCCGCGCCGAGTTCCGCCATTTCGCCGCCTTCCAGGACCCGCACCGCCGCGAGCAGATCCCTGATCCGAACGCGCCCGGGACCTTCGCGGCCTCGATCCCGGACGACGCGGATTCGGCCATCGCGCGACGCTACGCCGAGCTGCTGGAGCTGCGTCGCGACTACGTCATCCCCGGCATCCCGGGCTGCCGCAGCGAGGGCGTCGAGGTGCTGGGTGAGGCCGCCGTGCTGGCGCGCTGGCGCCTTGGCAATGCCGCGCTGCTCACCATTGCGCTCAATCTCGGCCCTGAGCCGGCCAGCGCCGCGACCGCGCACGGCCAGCGGCTGTATGCGACCGGCGAGGCGGGCGAAGTGTTGCGAGGCGGCGTGCTGCCGGCGCGCAGCGCGGTCGCATTGCTGGAGCCGCCGCGGTGAGCGACGCGGCGCTTCGCGCACTGGCGCATGAGGCCGGGCTGCAGCTCCATTGGCGCGACGCCTTCGGCGCCGACCACGAGGTGATTCCGGAAACGCTGCGCGCGGTGCTGGCGACACTCGGCCTGCCGGCCGCGAGCGAGGCGCAGATCGAAGCCAGCCGCGCGCAATTGCGCCAGGAGGCGACGAGCCTGCCGCCGCTGGTCACCGCGGAATGCGGCGAGCCGGCGATCCTGCCGGTCGCGCCGGGACGGTTCCGCCTCGACTTCGAGGAAGGCGGCGCCTTGGAGGGCGAGGCGGCGCCGGCGGCGGGCGGCGCGGCGCTGCCCGCGATCGACCGGCCGGGCTATCACCGGCTCGCGCTCGGCGATCGCGAGATCACGCTGGCCGTGGCGCCGCGCGCCTGCTTCGGCCTCGAGGAGGCGGCGCCGGGACGCCGGCCCTGGGGGCTCGCGGTGCAGCTCTACGCGCTGCGTCGCGCGGGCGATGGCGGCCTCGGCGACCTCGCCGCATTGCAAGACTTCGTGCCCGCCGCCGCATCGCACGGGGCCGCCGCCGTCGCGATCAGCCCGGTGCACGCGCAGTTCACCGCCGACCCCGACCGGTTCAGCCCCTACGCGCCCTCCAGCCGCGCGGCGCTGAACGTGCTCTGCGGCAATCCCGGCCCGTACGATCCCGATCCGCAAGGCGCCGAAGAACAGCGCCTGGAGGCAGCGCCGCTGCTCGACTGGCCGGCGGCGACGCGCGCCCGCATCGCCAGGCTGCGCCGCGCCTGGGAGCGGGCGCGCGGCGACGGGGCGCTGCGCGCCGAGCTCGCCGCCTTCCGCGCCGAGCTCGGCGACACGCTGGAAACCCATGCCCGCTTCGAGGCACTGCACGAGGCCTTGTTCGGCGCCGATCGCACGCGCTGGAACTGGCGCGGCTGGCCGGCGGAGTTCTGCGACCCGGCGAACCCGGCGGTCGCCGCCTTCGCGCGCGATCACGCCGAGGCCGTCGATTTCCACGCCTTCGCCCAGTTCCTCGCCGATCGCGGGCTGCGGCAGGCGCAGCAGGCGGCCCGCGCGGCCGGCATGCCGGTCGGCCTGATCTCCGATCTCGCCGTCGGCACCGATGCCGGCGGCAGCCATAGCTGGAGCCGGCAGCGCCAGACGCTGCTCGGCCTGGTGATCGGGGCGCCGCCCGACCTGCTGAGTCGCGAGGGGCAGAACTGGGGCATCACCGCCTTCTCGCCGCGCGGGCTGCGCGCCCATGGCTACGGCGCCTTCCTCGAGATGCTCCGCACCAGCCTGCGCCATGCCGGCGGCGTGCGGATCGATCATGCGATGGGACTGGCGCGGCTCTGGGTGGCGCCGGAGGGCTGGCTGTCCAAGGACGGGGTCTATCTCCATTTCCCGGTGCAGGACCTGCTGCGCCTGGTCGCACTCGAGAGCCGCCGCCACCGGGCGGTGGTGCTGGGCGAGGACCTCGGCACGCTGCCGGAGGGATTCCACGCGCAGCTGCAGCGCGCCGGGATCATCGGCATGCGCGTGTTGTGGTTCGAGCGCGACGGCGAACGCTTCCGCCCGCCGTCGCGCTGGACGCGCGATGCGGCGGCGATGACCAGCACGCACGACCTCGCGACGGTTGCGGGCTGGTGGTGCGGCCGCGACCTGGACTGGCGCGCCCGCCTGGACCTGCTGCGCGACGAGGCCGGCGAGCGCGCCGAGCGAGTACGTGACCGCACGCTGCTCTGGCAGGCCATGCGGGAGAGCGGCGCCGCGGAGGGAGAGGAGCCCGCGCCGGAGGCGGGCGACCGGATCTGCGACGCCGCCGCCCGACATGTCGGGCGCGCTTCCTGCCGGCTCGCGCTGCTGCCGGTCGAGGACGCGCTGGCGATCGCGGAGCAACCGAACCTGCCCGGCACGCTGCACGAGCATCCGAACTGGCAGCGCCGCCTGCCCGGGCCGGCCGCAACGCTGCTCGACGATCCGGCCGTGGCGGCGCGGCTCGCCGGGTTGGATGCCGCGAGGCGGGACGCATGACATTGCTGCGCGCGACCGCGCGGCTGCAGTTCCATCGCGACTTCCGGCTCGACGACGGCGCGGCGCTGGTGCCGTACCTGGCCCGGCTCGGCATCTCGCATCTCTATGCCTCGCCGCTGCTGACGGCCCGGCCGGGCTCGACGCACGGCTATGACATCGTCGATCACAACGCGATCAATCCCGAGCTCGGCGGCATGCCGGCGCTCGAGCGGCTGGTCGAGCGGCTACGCGCCCACGACATGGGCCTGATCCTCGACATCGTGCCCAACCACATGGGCGTCGGCGGCGCCGACAACGCCTGGTGGCTGGACGTGCTGGAATGGGGCCGGGCCAGCCCCTATGCCGAGTTCTTCGACATCGACTGGGATCCGCCCGATCCGCTGCTGAAGAACCGGCTGCTGGCACCGTTTCTCGGCAGTGCCTACGGCGAATGCCTGGCTCGCGGCGAGCTGGCGCTCCGCTTCGACCAGCACGACGGCCGCTTCTTCGTCGCCTATTTCGACCACCGGTTCCCGATCGGCCCGCGCGACTATCCCGGCCTGCTGCGACTGGCCGGCGACGCGCTTGAGGCGCTGGCGTCCCGCTTCGCCGCCATGCCGGGCGGCCGCGCGGCGATGCGCCGCCATGCCGAGGCGGCGCGGGAGGCGTTGTGGGCACCGGAGCACCGCGCGGCGATCGAAGCCGTGCTCGCCGCGCATGACGGCGCGACCGACGCCGGCCGCGAGCGGCTGCACCGGCTGCTGGAGCGCCAGGCCTACCGCCTCGCCTGGTGGCGCGCGGCGTCGGACGAGATCAACTGGCGGCGCTTCTTCGACATCAACAGCCTCGCCGGCGTGCGCGTCGAGGTGCCGGAGGTGTTCGAGGCGACGCACGCGACGGTCCTGCGCCTCTATGCCGACGGGCTGATCGACGGCGTGCGCATCGATCACGTGGACGGGCTGGCCGATCCGCGCGGCTACTGCCGCAAGCTGCGCCGCCGGCTGCAGGCCGCGGCCGGCGAGCGGCCGGCGGCCCTGACCGGGGAGCCGGCGGTGCTCTGGGTCGAGAAGATCCTGGCGCCGCATGAGCGCCTGCCGGCCGACTGGCTGACCGACGGCACCACCGGCTATGATTTCATGGCGGAAGTCGCCGGGCTGCTGCACGACCCGGCCGGCGAGGCACCGCTAACCGCGCTCTGGACGGCCCAGACCGGCCGCCCGGGCGATTTCGAGGCCGAGTCCGAGGCGGCGCGGCGGCAGATCGTGCGCGAGGTGCTGTCCAGCGAATGGTTCGCGACCTCGGCGGCGCTGCACCGCGTCGCGCGGCGCGATCTCACCACGCGGGACTACACGCTGACCGCGATCCGCTGGGTGCTGGCGGAGCTGCTGATCCATTTCCACGCCTATCGGATCTATGCCGGGCCGGCCGGCATCTCCGAGCCGGACCGCCGGGTGCTGGACTGGGCAATGGCCCGCGCCCGGCGCAGCGTGCGGACGGCCGACCAGGCGCTGCTGGAGCTGGTCGGGCAGTGGCTCGCCGGCGACGGGTTGCGCAGCGTCCCGGCCGGCACGCGGCGGCAGGAGCGGCTGCGCGCCATGGTCCGGTTCCAACAGCTCTCCGCTCCGACCGCGGCGAAGTCGATCGAGGATACCGCCTTCTACCGCTACGGCCGCCTGCTCTCGCGCAACGAGGTCGGCACCGAGCCGTCGCAATTCGCGCTCTCGCCGGCTGCCTTCCATGCCGCCAACCGCGAGCGGCTCCGCCGCCTGCCGCGCGCCCTGCTGGCCACCGCGACGCACGACCACAAGCGCGGCGAGGACACCCGCGCCCGGCTCGCCGTGCTGAGCGAGCTGCCGGGCGAATGGGAGGCAGCCCTCGGCCGCTGGACGCGGCTCAACGCGATCCTCAAGCGCGAGATCGAGGACGGGCCGGCGCCGGACGCGGCCGACGAGCTGATGCTGTACCAGACCCTGGTCGCCGCCTGGCCGCTCGAGCTCGCGCCCGACGACGAGGCGGGCGTCGCCGCCTTCGCCGGGCGCGTCGCCGCCTGGCAGGAGAAGGCGGTACGCGAGGCCAAGCGCCGCTCCGGCTGGGCGGCGCCGAACGCCGCCTACGAACAGGCTTGCCGCGATTTCCTCGCCGGCGTGCTGGATCCGGCGCGGCCGGCGCGAGTGGTCGACGACATCGCCGGCTTCGCTGCGCGGATCGCGGTGCCGGGCTGCATCAATTCGCTGACGCAGACGCTGCTGCGGCTGACCAGCCCGGGCGTGCCGGATCTGTACCAGGGCAGCGAATTCTGGGATTTCAGCCTGGTCGATCCGGACAACCGGCGCCGGGTCGATTTCGTCGCGCGCGAGGCGGCACTGGCCGCGGCGGAGGCACCGGCGGCGCTGCTCGCATCATGGCGCGACGGACGCGTGAAACAGGCGCTGATCGCCCGCACGCTTGGTTTTCGCGCCCGCGCGACTGCAATGTTCCGTGAGGGCGCGTACCTGCCGTTGCGCGCGGAGGGGCGGATGGCTGACCATGTGGTTGCGTTCGCACGCACCCATGAAGGCCGTGGTTGCGTCATCATCGGAACAAGATTGCCGGCCAGATTGGCCGCGAGCGACGGGATGCCCTTGGCGCCGGCCACGGTTTGGTCGGGAACGACAATCACCCTGCCGCGTAACCTTGCCGGGCGCGCGGTACATGACGCGCTCGGTGCGGCGGGGGTGACAGTGAAGAGCGCAGCCGGCCGCCTGCCAGTGGCCGAGTGTCTGGCGGGCCTGCCCGTTGCGCTGCTGGAGGTTCGATGAACCGGCTCGTTGTGGTGTCCAACCGCGTCCCGGTGCCCGGATCGGGCGGCCAGGCGGGCGGGCTCGCGGTCGCGCTCGAGGGCCTGATGCAGCGCCACGGAGGGTTATGGTTCGGCTGGAGCGGCCAGGTCGCCGACAATCCGGGCACGCTGCACGTCACCGAGGCGGAGGGCGTGCGCTACTGCACCGTCGACCTGACCCAGGACGAGCACGACCGCTACTACACCGGCTTTTCCAACAGCGTGTTATGGCCGCTGCTGCATTCCATGCCGGAGCTGTTGCAGTACGACCGGCGCGACGGCGCGGTCTACCGGCACGTCAATGAACGGCTGGTCGAGTGCCTGGCACCGCAGCTCCGCCCGACCGACATGATCTGGGTGCACGACTACCACCTGATGGCGATGCCGGCGCTGTTGCGCGCCCGCGGCGTCATCGCCCCGGTCGGCTATTTCCTGCACATCCCGTTCCCGTCGCCCGACGTGCTCGGCATGCTGCCGGAAGCGGGACAGTTGCTGCGCGACCTGCTGGCGGCTGACCTGCTCGGCTTTCAGACCGACAATGACGTCGAGAATTTCACGCTGGCGGCGCAGCGCCTGGCAGGCGCGACGCGGCTCGCACCCGACCTGCTGATGGCAGGCGGGCGCCGGGTGCGGATCGGCGCCTTCCCGGTCGAGATCGAGCCGCGCGAACTCGCGGTGATGGCGGAGGAGGCGTGGCGCACGTCGGGGGCGGAACGGCTGCGGCGCAGCCTGCACGGGCAGAAACTGATCCTCGGCGTCGACCGGCTCGATCCGACCAAGGGGCTGATGCAGCGCCTGGCCGGCTACCGGCGCCTGCTGGAGACCCGGCCGGAATGGCGTCGCCACGTCACCTTGCTGCAGATCGCCCCGGTCTCGCGCAAGGAGGTGGAGAGCTACCGCGAGCTGCGCGACGAACTCGATCGCGAGGCGGGCAGCATCAATTCCGACTGGGGCGAGGCCGACTGGAATCCGCTGCGGGTGATCGCACGCGGCGGCCCGCGCGCCACCATGGCCGGCTACATGCGCGAGGCGCGGGTCGGGCTGGTGACGCCGCTGCGCGACGGCATGAACCTGGTCGCCAAGGAATACGTCGCCGCCCAGGACCCGCAGAATCCGGGCGTGCTGGTGCTGTCGCGCTTCGCCGGCGCGGCGCGGCAGCTCACCGCGGCGCTTCTCGTCAACCCGCACGATCCCGACGAGATCGCCGAGGCGCTGGATCGGGCGCTGCATATGCCGCTGGCCGAGCGGCAGGATCGCTGGCAGGCGATGTGGCAGGCGATCGAGGGCGCCTCGCCGATCGGCTGGGGGCGAAGCTTCGTCGCCGCGCTGTTGCGGGCCGGCGCGCAGGCGCACCCGGTGCCGAGCGCCTCCCTGACGCCGATCGCCGCGACGCCGATCGCGCTGCGCGAGCCGCCGATCGGCGGCTTCGATCCGCGCCGCGTCAAGCAGGGCACCGCGAAGCCGTCCGGGTTGATCTGAAGCGGGCTGGCCGGGGCGGAACTGCCGAAGGCGGGGCGCCGCAAACCAGCACCGGCAGCCGGCGTCGCATCACGCCGGCTCGGCGTCCACCCGCACCAGCATCTTGCCGAAATTGCGCCCGGCGAGCAGCCCGGCCAGCGCGTCCGGCGCCTCCTCCAGCCCGTCCACGACGTCCTCGCGATGGCGCAGGCTGCCGTCCAGCACCCAGGGCGTTGCCAACTCCCGCCACTCGGCCGCGCGTTCCGGCTTGTCGAACACCAGGAAGCCCTGAATCTTCACCCGCTTTGCCACGACGAACGCGAGGTTGGGCCCGGGCGGCGGCTCGGATTCATTGTACTGCGCGACCAGGCCGCACATCGGCACGCGGGCGAACGGGTTGAGCAGCGCGAACGCCGCCGCCTGCACAGCGCCGCCGACATTCTCGAAATAGACGTCGATGCCGTCGGGACAGGCCGCGGCAAGTGCATCGTCCAGATCGAGCACGCGGTAGTCGACGCAATCATCGAAGCCGAGCATCTCCTGCACGTAAAGGCATTTCTCGGCGCCGCCGGCGATGCCGACGACGCGCGCCCCGGCCCGCTTGGCGAGCTGGCCGGCAACCGAGCCGACGGCGCCGGCGGCGGCCGAGATCACCACCGTCTCGCCGGGTTTCGGCTCGCCGATGTCCCTCATCCCGGTGTACGCCGTCACCCCGGGCATGCCCAGCACGCCGAGATAGGCGCCGAGCGAGGGGAGCCGCTGCGCGGGCGGCCGGTCGATACGGGTGAGCCCGGCCGCCGGCGAGACGATATGCGTCTGCCAGCCGCGCGGCCCGAGCACGATGTCGCCCGGCTGGAACTCGGCATCGCCCGAGGCCAGCACCTCGCCCACCGTCACGCCCGTCATCACGCCGCCCACCGCGACCGGCGCCGCATAGGAACGGCGATCGCTCATGCGGCCGCGCATATAGGGGTCGATCGAAAGCCAGATCGTCCGGGTCAGCACCTCGCCCCGGGCGGGCGTGGGCATCGCGTCCTCGACGAGCTCGAAATCATCGCGCGAGGGCATGCCGCCCGGCCGGCGGCGCAGCACCACCGAGCGGCGGATCGCCGGGATCGCGGACATCACGCCGCTTCCGCCTGCAGCACCAGCCGGCCGGTGACGCGGCCATCGCGCAGCCGCATCAGCGCCGCGTTCGCCTCCTGCCGCGGCAGTGTGGTCACCGGCAGTGCCGGCAGCTTGCCGGCCTGCGCCAGCGCGACCAGGGCCCGCAAATCCTTCGGGCTGCCGACGAAGCTGCCCTGCACGGTCAGCGCCCGCATCGCCATCAGCGGCAGCGGCAGGGCGAGTTCGCCGCCGAACAACCCGACCTGCACCAGCTTGCCGCCCTTGCGCAGCGCGTCGAAGGCGAAGCGGGCGGTCGCGGTGCCGTTCACCAGGTCGATCACGGCGGCGACCGGGCCGCCGCAGATCTCGACGATGCGCTCGGTGACGCCGGAGACGGATGCGTCGACGGTGTCGGAGGCGCCCGCCGCCATCGCCGCCGCGCGCTTGGCCGCATCGACGTCGACCACGACGATGCGCGCATGGCCGCGTGCGCGCAGCACCCCGATCGCGGAGAGGCCGAGGCCGCCGGCGCCGACCACCACCACCGGCTCCGCCGGCGGCAGCGGCATCACCTTGCCGATCGCGGCAAAGACGGTGATGCCGGAGCAGGCGTAGGTGGCGGCGAGCGCCGGGTCGAGCGTTCCGGGATCGACCAGGTGGCGCGGATGCGGCACCTTCACGTGCGTCGCGTAGCCGCCGTGCTGGAAGATGCCGATGCTGCGCGGGGTGAGGCACATATTGTCCTCCTCCGCCCGGCATCTATCGCAGACGCCGCAGCCGACCCACGGATAGACGATCCGCCGGGCGCCGATCGGCGGCGCGTCGGCCATTGCTGCGGCATCCGCGCCCAGCTCGGTGACCCGGCCGACGATCTCATGCCCCATGGCGAGCGGCAGCGGCATGCCGCGGTCGCGCATCATCAGCCGGCCGCGCCCGCCGAGGTCGTAGAACCCTTCCCAGATGTGCAGGTCGGAATGGCAGACGCCGCAATGCGTCACCTCCAGCACGATCTCGGTGCCGGTCGGTTCGGGCGTCGGCAACTCGATTTCCTGCAGCGGCTCGCCATTGGTCACCACCGCCCAGCCCCGCATGTTCTGCCTCCCTCGCCGCGACGGGATGGTCGGGGAGCGGACGGAACCGGTCAAGCCGGTGGCGCAGCGGCCGAGACCGGTCCCGCGCGGCGGATCGGTTCAGAAGAAGCCGCGCAGGAACGAAGCGGCCGCGTCCGAGATGCCGGCGATCTTGTTGGTCGCCTGGCGGTACAGCTTGTGGTCGATCTCTGCCGCGGGACCGGCATCCGGGCGGTTGCGAAACGGGCGCAGTTCGGCGCGTCCGAGCGGCCGGCTGGCAGCCTCGGTGCGCGTCACCGTAACGCTGACGCGGGTGCCTACGCCGCGTACCGCCTTGCTCACGACGCCGCGCGCGTAGAGTCCGCGCCCGGCGTGATGCTCCGCAGCAAACAGAAAGACCTCGTCGCCGGCGCTGATATCCTTGCCGTGCCACATCGTCTTCTCGTCGAACCCCAGCCGGTCGGAGCCCTCTGGCGGCGGTGCCGCCTTGAGCACGAAGCTCGCCATTGTTTCAAACCGTTGTTGACGCCTTGCGCTTCCGCCTCAGGCGATCATGATCCATGCAATCGACCTGCCGCCGGCGATGTCCGGCAGCGCTCGCGGCTGGTTCGCCATGTTCCCAGGAATGGACGTCCGGCGTCGAGCGGGCGGGCCCGCGCTGCCGGGCTGGCAACCGCCGCAGCGGGCGCTGATCGCCGCCATGGAGCACGCCGGCTGCCTCAGCGCCTGACCGGCCGCAGGACGCGAGGCGCGGGGGCGCGCCACGCCGCTCCTGCGCGACGCAGCACCGACCAGGCTCAAACGGCGGCCCGCCGCTTGCGATCGATGCGATCGACGCGGCCGACGCGGGCGCCTCGGCCCGGCGAAGCGTCGTGGTCGCGCCGGTCGTTGAACGGACAACGCGAAGGAGGCGCTTCCCGCGGACGTCTCCAATCCGCGAGGAGACATGAATGGCCCGCGCGCCTGCCGCGATCGTATTGCCCGCGGATCTCTCTGTCCGCCAGCATTGCGTCGCCGTCCGGTTCGCGGGCCACCCTGTGGCGACCGCTATTTCACTCCGCCGCCGGAGCCGGCTTGCAATGCCTGCGCGTTTTGCTGCAGCTTTTCGAGCACGTTCCCCACACTCCAATGCTCCGGGCGCTGCCTTGGTGGGAAGTCCGCCAGCGTCTTGATCCATTGCTGAACCAGCGCACCCGCCGGCAGCAGCAGGAACAGGCGATCACCTCGCCATTTGCCATAGAACATATCCCCGGAAACGTCCGCGTTCTCGAAGGGATCGGTTCGCAGGTTGAAGAGTTTCGGCAGCCTCAGCGGCACAAACGGCTCCTGCCACGCCAGGAGTCCCTCCGCGCGTTGCTCGATGAAATGGACCTTCCAGTTGCCGTAGCGGAGCGCCATCAGATCGCCTTCGTCGCTCCAGTAGAGAAACCCCGGACGCGGGTTCTTCTTCACTTCACCCTTGAAGAAGGGAGCGAGGTTGAATCCATCGAGATGGACCTTGAAACTTTTGGCGCCTGCCTGGTGTCCCTTCTTCACCTTTTCGACGATGTCGGGCTCCCCCGCCGCTGCCAGCAATGTCGGCAGCATGTCCTGATGCGAGAAGATCTCATTCGAGACCATGCCGGGCTCGATGACACCTGGCCACCGGATCGCACACGGCACCCGCCACCCGCCTTCCCAGTTGGTGTCCTTTTCGCCGCGGAACGGCGTGGTTCCCCCATCCGGCCAGCTCAACTCCTCGGCGCCGTTGTCGGTCGAGTACATGACGATGGTATCGTCGGCGATGCCCAGCTCGTCGAGCTTGGCAAGAAGCTGCCCGACATGGCCATCGTGCTCGACCATGCCGTCGGGATAGATACCCAGTCCCGTCCTGCCTTCGGACTCCGGCTTCAAATGCGTGAAGACATGCATCCTGGTTGAATTCCACCAGCAGAAGAAAGGCTTGCCGGCCTTGTGCTGGCGTTCGATAAAGTCGAGCGCACCGGCGGTGATCTCGTCGTCCATCGTCTCCATGCGCTTCCTGGTCAGCGGGCCGGTATCCTGGACTTTCTGCGTGCCGTCCGGCTGCGCCCAGGAGCGGAGGACGCCGCGCGGTCCAAACCGTCGCTTGAATTCCGGGTCCTTCGGATAGTCGGGGTTCTCCGGCTCCTCCTCGGCGTTCAAATGGTAGAGGTTGCCGAAGAACTCGTCGAAGCCGTGCACCGTCGGCAGGAACTCGTCCCGGTCACCCAGGTGATTCTTGCCGAACTGTCCGGTGACATACCCTAGCGGCTTGAGCAGGTCGGCGATGGTCGGGTCTTCAGGCTGCAGGCCGAGTTTCGCTCCCGGCATGCCGACCTTCGTCAGACCGGTGCGGATCGGAGCCTGTCCCGTAATGAAGGCGGCGCGGCCGGCGGTGCAACTCTGCTGGCCGTACCAATCGGTGAACATCGCGCCTTCCCGGGCGATGCGATCGATGTTGGGCGTGCGGTAGCCCATGATGCCGTGATTGTAGGCGCTGATGTTGAACCAGCCGATATCGTCCCCCCAGATGATGAGGATGTTCGGCTTGCCACCCTTAGCCATCGCGATCTCCTCGGTCGGTATGGGTTTCAGACGATGCCGTCGACGGCGGCCTGGCGGCGTGAACGGCTGGACCAGCCGCAGCGGCATTGAGCCCAATGCGAAGCGGCCGATGCAGGCCAAAAGGATGGCAGCCGCGACGACCGGCGGTTGCATCCCGTCCGTTTTGCTTCCCGCGATTGGCGCCAGGTGGCGAAGGATAGCGTGCAGACCAATCGAATTGCCATAACGGAACAAGCAGCGCGAGTACGCCGAACGCAATCGAAACCTGTCGCACGATCTCGCGCGGGGGGGATATTCGCCGCGCGCCTGCGTCACCATTGCGCGTGCCACCCATCCTGACCTTGCCCGACCCAGTGGTGCCGCTCGTCCTGTTCCCGTCGATCAGCGGGTTCGTCACCGCGAACGGGATCGCAGGTCCGCCCGGCATGGCCCGGCGCCGTGTCGGCTCTGCCCGGCACCGCCCGGCACCGTGCCGGCATGCCCGGCGCCATGCCGCAGGCATCTTCGCCGACGGCACGCCCGGGCCGAGGGAATGGGCGATCGCCCTGAGCCGGCTCGGATGCGCCGGCTGCGCGCGGTCCAGAGGAGGAAGGCCACGCCTTCAGGCGCGCAACCGCCGCTCCGCCTGACCAGGGTCTTCAGAGCTGGAACCACCGCGCATGCGAGCCATTGCCTCACAGCACGCGAGCAGGGCCGGGTCGCGCCGTCCGGTCTGGCCGGCCGCGATCCTGCCGTCGGGCCCGTCGGTCGGGACCCTCGGTTGTGCCTTTACCGGCGGTCGGGCTCGGCCCCGTACTCTTCGTCCGTCACCTTCTGCATCCATGTGACGGGCGTGCCGTCCAGCATCTCCGCGATCGCGATATGGGTCATCGCGCAGTGCGGCGCGGCGCCGTGCCAGTGCTTCTCGCCCGGCGCGATCCAGACCAGGTCGCCGGGACGGATCTCCTCGACCGGGCCACCCTCGCGCTGCACGCGTCCGAGCCCGGCCATCACCAGCAATGTCTGGCCGAGCGGATGCGTGTGCCATGCCGTGCGCGCGCCCGGCTCGAACGTGACCGTCGCACCGCTGACGCGCGCGTCGCCCTCGCCCTGGAACCGCGCGTCGATCCTGACCGCACCCGTGAAGTAGGCCTCCGGTCCCGTCGCCGAGGCCTGAAAGCCGCTGCGTCTGATGTCCATGGTCACCCTCCGTCCGCTGCCCCAGACGAAGTAGGCGCCGCGCGTGCGGCACAGTGGCACCTGGAAGCCGCATGGACTTATGCCTGGACTTCATGAATGCGGCGCGAGGATCCGGCCGGTCTCACCGATATCGTTGCCGCACGCTTCGACGCCGGCGTCCGCCTCGGCGAGGCGGTCGCCCGGGACATGGTCGCCGTCCGCATCGGGCCCGATCTGCGCGTGGCCGTGGTCGGAGCGCCGTCGTACTTCGCGACCCGGGCGCGACCGCGCACTCCGCAGGATCTCGCGCAGCATCAATGCATCAATCTGCGACTGCCGACCGCGGGCGCTTTCTACGCCTGGGAACTCGCGAAGGCGGGCCGCGAGTTGCGGGTCCGCGTCGAGGGACGGCTCGCCTTCAACAATGCCGCGATGCTGCTGCGTGCGGCGCTGTCCGGCTTCGGTCTCGCCTGCGTGCTCGAGGACGAGGCGGCGGCGCTGCTCGATGCCGGGCGTCTGGTGCGCGTGCTCGCGGACTGGTGCCCGCCCTTCTCGGGCTACCACCTCTACTACCGGAGCCGACGGCAATCCTCCGCCGCCTTCGCCCTGCTGGTCGAACGACTGCGCTATCGGGGCGATTGACATCCGGCGTGCTCGGAAGATCCCGCACGGCCTCCCGGCCGGAACGGACCGTGCCGCACTGGCTGACGCGCATGACCGCGACGCAGCCGCGGCCGCGCTCCCGGTTCCGGTTGCCCGCACCCCTCCCGGAGTGGTCAGATCACTAAGGAGGTGCGCATGAGCAAGCTCGCGGTCATCGGCAGCGGCCTGATCGGTCGCGCCTGGGCGATCGTCTTCGCCCGCGCCGGCTTCGACGTCGCACTCTGGGACCCGGCGCCGGAGGCGACCGCGGCGGCATTGCGCTTCGCCGAGGCGCGGCTGCCGGAACTGCAGCAGGCGGGACTGCTGCGCGGCGAGCCGCCGGACGCGGTGCGTGCCCGGATGCATCCGGTCGAGGAGTTCGGCGCCGCGCTGGCCGGGGCCATCTGGGTCCAGGAAAACGGGCCGGAGCGGGTCGACGTCAAACGCGACCTGTTCGCCGACATGGACCGGCTGGTCGGGCCGGAGACCATACTTGCCAGCTCGACCAGCGCCATCCCGATCAGCCGCTTCACCGGCACGCTGGCGGCGCGGCAGCGCTGCATCGTCGCGCACCCGGTCAACCCGCCCTACCTGCTGCCGCTGGTCGAGCTGTGCCCGGCCCCCTGGACCGATCCCGAGGTGCTGCGCCGCGCGCAGGCGCTGATGCGAGAGGCGGGCATGGTGCCGGCGGTGGTGAGCCGCGAGGTGCAGGGCTTCATCCTCAATCGCCTGCAGGCGGCCCTGCTCGGCGAGGCGTTCCGTCTGGTCGAGGAGGGCGTTGCCACCCAGGCCGATGTGGACGCGACGGTGAAGCACGGGCTCGGGCTGCGCTGGTCGTTCATGGGCCCGTTCGAGACGATCGACCTAAACGCGCCGGGCGGCCTGCCCGATTATTGCGACCGCTATGCCCAGGCGCTGCTGGAGATGCAGGAGCAGATGCGGCCGCGAGCGGTCAGCGAGGAGCTGGTGGCGCGTCTCACCGCCGAGCGCCGCGCGGCGCTGCCGGAGGCTGACCACGCCTCCCGGCAGGAATGGCGCGACCGGCGGCTGATGGGGCTGCTCGCACACAAGGCGGGGCAGCCGGAGTAGCCCCGGATATCGCGGTAGCGTCGCCGAGAGTGCGGGTCATCGCCTGGCGGCAACCGGCCGGACCGGATCGCCCCGCAGGGTGAGCGCGGTCCTGATCTCGCGCGACGCCCGGCACCTCATCGGTCGAGGCGGCGGATCGCCTCGGCCGTGACCGGGGCGAAGACGTTGACCAGATTGCCGTCCGGGTCGCGGAACAGCAGCGAGCGATTGCCCCAGGGCATCGTGGTCGGCGCCTGCACGACTTCGCCGATCCCATCGGCCAGCCGGCGATAGGTCGCGTCGACGTCGTCCACCCGCCACTCGATGATCACCGAGTGGTTGTCGGCGGCATGCGCGGCGCCGGGCTTGAACAGGGCGACGGTGCGCGTGCTGGCGATCGCGAGCGTGACGGCGGGTGTCGCGAGTTCGGCGAAATCCTCGGTGTACCAGGTGGCCGCGAGGCCGGTGATCGCCTCGTAGAAGCCGACGAGGCGCCCGGTGTCCTCCGTGATGATACGGATCGAAACGAGCTTCATCCTGTCCTCCTGTCCTCCTGGCGCGTGACGGGCCGCGATGCGGCGCGGTGCCGTTGTGCCGGAGGTCTGCTGACAGCATAGTGTCAGCAGGGAGCGCGCCATGCGCCGCGCCGAGCGGCTGTTCCAGATCATCCAGGTGCTGCGGCGATCAGCCCGCCCGGTCACCGCCGTGCGGCTCGCCGCCGAGCTCGAAGTGTCGCAGCGTTCGGTCTATCGCGATATCGCCGCGCTGATCGGACAGCGCGTGCCGATCCGCGGCGAGGCGGGCATCGGATACGTGCTCGACCGCGACTTCGACATGCCGCCGCTGATGCTGACACCGGACGAACTGGAAGCAGCGGTGCTCGGCGCGCAATGGGTCGCCGACCAGGGCGATCCCGTGCTCGCCGGTGCGGCGCGGGATCTGGTCGCCAAGATCGCCGCCGTCGTCCCCGAGCGACTGCGCCCGTTCATCGCCGAGCCGAGCACCGGCGTGCCGCCGCGCCAGGCAACGGCGCGCGATGGGCTCGACATCGCCCGGACCCGCGCCTGGATCCGCAGCGGCCGCAAGATCCGCATCCGCTATCGCGACGAGCAGGCGCGCGACACCGAGCGCACGATCTGGCCGACGATCATCGGCTATGCCGAGACGGTGCGGCTGCTCGCCGCCTGGTGCGAGCTGCGCCAGGATTTCCGGCATTTCCGGACGGATCGGATCAGCGACGCGGCGTTTCTGGACGAGCGCTACGGCTGTCGCCCGGCCGAACTGCGGGCACGCTGGCGGCGCACGATCGAGGCGAAGCGCGCGATCGTCCTGCCGTAGTCGCTCGTCCGGCCGCCACGCCTTCGGGCCACGCCCGGCAGCGCCCGTCCTCGGAAGGCATCGGGTCCGCCCAGCCGACCCAAGCGCGCCGGCGCATGGCCGGTGATCCCCGGCGGATGCAGCATCCGGCAGCGCTCCGCCGCCGGTCGGCGGCGCGTGCGACGGACGTTACGCCGCCAGCCCCGGCGCGAGATCGGCGTGGAAGCGGTTGCCGCCCACGGTCGCCTGCACATGACCGCGACGGATGACGAAATCGCCGAACCGCTCGCCCGATTCCCGATCGCGCGCATATTCCTCGAGCAGCGGCGTCAACGCGGCGACGATCGCGGCGTCGCTTACGTCCTTCATGTACAGCTTGTTCAGCCGCGAGCCGTCGAAGGCGGCGCCGAGATAGAGGTTGTAGGTGCCGGGTCCGCGCCCGACCAGGCCGATCTCCGCCAGATACGGCCGCGCGCAGCCGTTCGGGCAGCCGGTCATGCGCAGCGTGATCGCGTCCTCCGCGAGCCCCAGCCGCGCCATCACCGCATCGAGTTCGGTCACCAGACTCGGCAGATAGCGCTCGCTTTCGGCCAACGCGAGGCCGCAGGTCGGCAAGGCGACACAGGCCATGGCGTGGCGACGCAGCGCGGTCACGTCGCCGTCCAGCCCGTATTCGGCGAGCAGCGCGTCGATCGCCGGCCGCCGGTCCGGGGCCACCTGCGCGATGGTCAGGTTCTGGTTGCAGGTCAGCACGAACGTGCCGGCATGCACGCCGGCGATCGCGCGCAACCCGCTCAGCAGCCGCCGCGTGCCCGTGTCGGCGATGCGACCGTTCTCGACGAACAGCGTGTAATGCGCGAGCCCGTCATCGCCCTCGCGCCAGCCATAGCGGTCACCGTTGCCTTCGAGATGGAACGGCCGCGCCGGCGCCAGCGCGAAGCCAAGCCGGCGCTCGAGCTCGGCGCGGAAGCCGTCCACGCCCATGCGCTCGATGGTGTATTTCAGTCGCGCATGCTTGCGGTCGGCGCGGTCGCCGAAATCGCGCTGCGTCGTCACCACCTGCTCGGCGACCGCGATCACCTGGTCCGGCGCGCAGAAGCCGAGCACGTCGCCGGTGCGCGGGAAGGTGTCCGGCTCGCCATGCGTCATGCCCATGCCGCCGCCGGCGGTGACGTTGTAGCCGGCGATCCGCCCGTCCTCGACGATCGCGATGAAGCCGAGATCATGCGCGAACACATCGACGTCGTTGTGCGGCGGCACGGTGATCGCGATCTTGAACTTGCGCGGCAGGTAGGTGCGGCCGTAGATCGGCTCGTCCTCCTCCTCGCCGCCCGCGACCAGCTCGTCGCCGATCCAGATCTCGTGATAGGCGCGGCTCTTCGGCAGCAGCGCCAGGCTGACCGCGCGGGCCAGCGCGACCACCGCGCCATGCGTCGCCCGCTCGTACGGGTTCGAGGTCGCGATGACGTTGCGGTTGACGTCGCCACAGGCGGCGACCGTGTCGAGCATCGCGCGGTTGATCGCGGCGATCGCCGGGCGGAGATTGGTCTTGATGATACCGTGGAACTGCACGGTCTGGCGCGTCGTCAGCCGGATCGTGCCGTTGGCGCGCTCTTGCGCGATGTCGTCCAGCGCCAGCCATTGCGCCGGCGTCAGCGTGCCGCCCGGAATGCGCAGCCGGGCCATGAAGCTGAACGCCTTCTCCATCTTCTTCCTGCCGCGCTCGGCGCGCAGGTCGCGGTCATCCTGCTGGTAGATGCCGTGGAACTTGGTGAGCTGGGTGTCGTCCTCGGACAGCGCGCCGGTCTCGGCCCGGTGCAGCCCCTCGGCGATGCTGCCGCGCAGGAAGCGGCTCTCCTCCTTGATGGTCTCGTTGCGGGAGAGCTTCTTCTCGTCGGCCATCAATACACGTCCCGAAGGTAGCGCCCGGCGCGGCGCATGCGGTCGAGATAGGCCTGCGCCGCCTCGGCGTCGACGCTGGCCTGGTCGGCGATGACGCGCGCGAGCGTCGCGTGCACGTCCTTGGCCATCGCGTTGGCGTCGCCGCAGACATAGACGACGGCGCCGTCCTCCATCCAGGCATAGAGATCGCGCCGCTGCTCCCACAACCGGTGCTGCACGTACACCTTCTCGCGCTGGTCGCGGGAGAAGGCGACGTCGAGCCGGCTCAGCGCGCCGCGCGCGAGGAAGTCCTGCCATTCGAGCTGGTACAGGAAGTCGTGCGTGTATTGCCGGTTGCCGAAGAACAGCCAGGACCGACCGGCCGCACCCGTCGCGTCGCGGTCCTGGACGAAGGCGCGGAACGGCGCGATGCCGGTGCCGGGGCCGATCATGACGATCGGGGTCGCCGGATCGGCCGGCAGCCGGAAATGCGAGTTCGGCTTGAGATAGACCTTCATCGTCTCGCCGACCCGGCGCCGCTCCGCCACGTCCGCCGAGGCGACGCCCTTGCGGGCGCGGCCATGGGTTTCGAAGCGCACCGCGCCGATCAGCAGATGCGCCTCCTCCGGCACCGCGCGCAGGCTGGACGCGATGGAGTAGAGCCGCGGCGGCAGCGGCCGCAGCAGCCCGGTGAGCTGCTCCGGCGTCAGCCTGTGCGGCGCCGCCGCCAGCAGGTCGATCACCTGCCGCCCCTCGATGAAGGCGGCGGCCCGCGCCGCGTCGGCGCCAAGCTCGATCAGCGCCGCGTCGCCGGTCATGCGGCCGAATTCGGCGATCTGCAGCCGGGTCAGGGTGGTGACGTCGAACCGGTCGGCGAGTGCGGCGTGCAGCGTCGCATCGCCGGCGAGCCCGGCGGCAGTCAGCACCTCATCGACCAGCGCCGGATCGTTGGTCGGCACGAAACCGAGCGCGTCGCCGGGTTCGTAGGTGATGCCGGAGCCGGCGAGCGACAACTCGACATGCCAGGTCTCGGCGGTGGAGCGGCTGCTGTTCAGGTTGATCCGCTCGGTGATCTCCGCCTCGAACGGGCGGCTGCGGGTCCAGGCCTGCTCCGCCGGGCCGCGCGCGAAATCGACATGGATGACGTCGGCACCCGGCTCGGCCGGATCCGCATCCGCCGCCTCCGCCAGTAGCGCCTGCAGCGTGCCGAGCGTGCCGTCGATCCACGCCTTCGCGCGGGTCTCGTAATCGACGTCGCACTCGATGCGATCGGCGATGCGGGCGCCGCCGAGTGCTGCCAGCCGCTCGTCGAAGCGCCGGCCGGTCTCGCAGAAATTCGCGTAGGCGCGATCGCCCAGCGCCAGCACGGCGTAGCGCACGCCGTCGAAGCGCGGCGCGGCGTCGGCCATCAGCCCGGTGTAGAAATCGATCGCGCGCTGCGGCGGGTCACCCTCGCCCCAGGTGCTGGCAATAACCAGCAGGTTCGACGCCTTGGCCATCACCTCCGGCGTCGCGTCCGCCATGTCGATCGCGCGCGCGGCGAAGCCGAGCCGGGTCGCGACCAGACGCGCCTTGGCGGCGAGCGCCTCGCTGTTGCCGGACTCGGTCGCGAACAGGATCGAGAGCGGCTGGCGCGTCGCGGGCGGCGCCGCCGGGCTCGCCTGGGGCGCGGCGGTCGCGGCCTGGTAGCCGGCGAGGAAGCCGGACAGCCAGCTCCGCTGCTCCGGCGTCGTCGCCACCATGACCTTGTTCAGCACCGCGATCTGCTCGGCGGCGAACGGCGCGGTGTCGGGCAGCATGGGCAGGCTGGCCATCATGGCTCTCCTAGGCGCGGATGCGGGCCGCGTCGGCATGCGCGGGCTCGGTCGAGGTCGCTGATTGCATCGGCATGGTCTGCTGCCATTTGGCGAGGGCCGGCTGGAGCGATGCCACCGAGCCGATCACGATCAGCACCGGCGCGGCCGGGTCGACACCATCGGGCGCGCCGGTGCGGCAGGCGCCGAGCGTCGACAGATGCACGCGCTGGCGGGTGGTGGTGGCATCGGCGATGAAGGCGACCGGCTGATCCGCGGCGCGACCAGCGGCCAGCAGGCGCGCCGCGATCTCGCCGATCCGATGCCGCGCCATGTAAAGCACCAGCACCTCGGCGCCGCGCGACAGCGCTGCCCAGTCCACCTCCTCGGGCAGTGCGCCGCCGGAGCCATGGCCGGTGGCGAAGCCGACGCTGCGCGCCAAGCGCCGGTGCGTGAGCGGGATGCCGGCAGCCGCCGTGGCGCCGATCCCGGCGCTGATGCCGGGCACGATGCGGAAGGAAATGCCGGCAGCGGCGAGCGCCAGCGCCTCCTCGCCGCCGCGGCCGAACACCAGCGGGTCGCCGCCCTTGAGCCGCACCACCCGCGCGCCGCCGCGCGCGAGCGCGATCAGGCGCTGGTTGATCGTCATCTGCCGCGTGCGGCAGCGACCCGCCCGCTTGCCGACCGGCTCCAGCCGCGCGCCCTCGGCCAGCGCCAGGATCTCGGGTGCCACCAGCGCGTCGTGCAGCACCACGTCGGCCAGCGCCAGCGCGTGCACGGCATGCAACGTGAGCAGCCCGGGATCGCCGGGGCCGGCACCGACCAGCCAGACACTGCCGGGCGCGAAATCCGGCGCGCGCAGCGCCGCGGCGCGCTGAAGGGCGGGCGCGGTCATGCGAGCCAGCCCCGCTCGTCGATCGCGCGGTCGGAGAGGCGCGCCAGTTCGGGCAGGCTGCGGCCCTCGCGGCGCCAGGCCAGGCGGCGCTCGCCGAGTTCGCGCAGGCGCTCGCGCCACTCGGGTCCGAACTCCGCCGCCAGGCGGGCGCGGATTCGCGCCGCCAGCGCCGGCGAGCGGCCATTGGTGGACACGGTCAGCAGCAGGTCGCCGCGGCGCACCTCGGCGACGCTGTGGAAATCGCACAGCGCCGGCCGGTCCTCGACATTGACCAGCACGCGGGCGGCGCGGGCGCGCGCCGCGAGCGAAGCGGCCGCGTCATCCGGCAGGCCGGTGATCCAGAGCACACGCAGCGTGGCGAGATCGGCGGCGTCGGGCAGGCGCTCGCGCAGCGAGCCGGCGGCGGCCTCGCGCAGCGCCGCGTCCGGCGCCGGCGCGAACACCGCCAGCTCCGTGGCACCGGCGGTGCGCAGCGCCGCGATGCGGCGCAACGCTGGCATTCCCGCGCCGGCGAGTGCCAGGCCCGGCAGAGCCGGGTTGAGCGCGAGCGGGATCATGCGACGGACCGGCCCGTGGCCGGGTCGGGACGCGCAGTGTGCGGAGCGGACGGCCCGGAGGCCTGGCCGGACCCTGCCAGCATGCGAAGGTTCCTGAATGCCATGCGGCGCCCGAAGGCCCCGCTTTCCTGCAGCAAGAAAAGGATTTTTCCCACTAAGCGCAAGTCCGCTGGGGAAATAAGAATGCCATGCTCCACTCGCGCCGAGACTGTGTAGAGTCTTGCTCTCGAATGGGGTTCGCGAGCAGAGCCACCCTCCGCCGTCGCGGGCGCGGTTAGACCCGCTCGAGGGCGTCCGGCCGGTGTGCCGCCTCGGCCACGCAGCCGTCGGCTCCCAGCGACTGCTGCGGCGCAGCGATTCATCCTGGCGAAATCGGGTTTGGGAGTTGGAATCCCCCACCCTGGCGGACGGCAGAGATGAATCTACTGTTTTAGCCGCTTCCCTTGCCTGATCGGAGAAACTTCTTATCTTCGGCCGGAATTCGCTGGGGATCTCGCCATGTCCACCATCGCTGGAGCCGGGGCGTGACCGACGCATCGTTCGACGGCGTGCTGCTGGAGCCGGACGCGGAGGCAGGGATCTCCACGCCCGGCTGGGCCGCGGCACGCGATCCGGTCGAGGCGCTGCGGCGCCGCTACGGCGGGCTCGACGCCGAGGGGCTGCTCGAGGTGATGGTCCGCCACGTATTCGCCGGGCGGATTGCTCTCGTCTCCTCCTTCGGCGCGGAATCGGCGGTGCTGCTCGACCTGGTGGCGCGGGTCGACCGCGCGACGCCGGTGCTGTTCATCGATACCGGACAGCTCTTCGAGGAGACGCTCCGCTACCGTGACGCGTTGGCGGCCCGGCTGGGACTGACCGAGTTGCGCATCCTGCGACCCGAACCTGCCCGGATCGCGGAGCAGGATCCGGACGGGCAGCTCTGGTATTTCGACCCCGACGCGTGCTGCGCGCTGCGCAAGGTGGCGCCGCTGGCGCTGGGGCTCGAGGGCTTCGACGCCTGGATCAACGGGCGTAAGCGCTTCCAGGGCGGGCTCCGGGGCAATCTGCCGACCATCCAGGCGGGCCCGGACGGGCGGGTGAAGCTGAACCCGCTCGCAGGCTGGAGTCGCGACCGGATCGAGGCACATTTCGCCGCCGCCGGCCTGCCGCGCCATCCGCTGGAAGTGCACGGCTTTCGCTCGATCGGCTGCCTGCCTTGCACCGACAAAGTCGGCCCGGGCGAGGATCCGCGCGCCGGCCGCTGGCGCAACCGGCCGAAGACGGAGTGCGGCATTCATTTGCCGGAGCTGGGTTCGCCCGCTCCGTAGGCTTCCGCAGGACCGGCGCGCTCGTTCGTGCGCTCGACCCCGTCGGGCGCACCTCGAGCAGACGCCATGGGGCGCCTTCGACGGTGTCGAAGGCGATGCCTTCGCCCCAGACGGTTTGTCGAAGCAGGAAAGTCAGCCCGCGTTGACGTACGCGGTCTTCACCGTGGTGTAGAACTCGGCCGCATACCGCCCCTGCTCGCGGCTGCCATAGCTCGACCCCTTCCGGCCGCCGAATGGCACGTGATAGTCGACCCCCGCGGTCGGAAGGTTGACCATCACCATCCCAGCCTCCGAATTGCGCTGGAAATGCCGCGCATGTTTCAGCGAGGTCGTGCAGATCCCCGCGCACAGGCCGAACGGCGTGTCGTTGGCGATCGCCAGCGCCTCGTCATAGTCGCGCGCCGGAACCACTGAAGCCACGGGTCCGAAAATCTCCTCGCGATTGATCTGCATGTCATTGCGCGTGCCGGTGAACAGCGCCGGCGCCATGTAGAAGCCCGGCGTCTCGCGATTCAGCCGCTCGCCGCCGATCGCGAGCGTCGCGCCCTCCTTCTGGCCGATATCGACATAGCGCAGGTCCTGGTCGAGCTGCGCCTGGTTGACCACCGGCCCGATCGTCGTCCCCTGCTTGCGCGCATCATCCACCACCTGCTTGCGGATCGCCTCGGTCAGGCCGGAGACGAACCGGTCATGCGCCGCCTGCTCGACGATCAGGCGCGATGACGCGGTGCAGCGCTGCCCGGTGGAGAAGAACGCCCCGTCCAGCGCCGACCGTACTGCCACCGCCATATCCGCATCCGCGAGCACGACCAGCGGGTTCTTGCCGCCCATCTCGAGCTGCACCTTGGCGCCACGCTTCGCCGCCCGCTGCAGCACGCCCTGCCCAGTCGGCACGGAACCGGTGAAGCTGATCGCATCGACGCGGTCATCGCCGACCAGCACCTCGCCGACGACCGAGCCCCGTCCCATCACCAGGTTGAACACGCCGGCCGGCGCGCCGGCCCGATGAATGATGTCCGCCACCGCCCAGGCGCAGCCCGGCACGATCTCGGCCGGCTTGAGCACCACGCAATTGCCGAAGGCCAGCGCCGGCGCGATCTTCCAGGCCGGGATCGCGATCGGAAAGTTCCACGGCGTGATCAGGCCGACCACACCGACCGGCTCGCGGGTGATCTCGACCTCGACGCCGGGACGCACCGAGGCCACCCGCTCGCCCTGCAGCCGCAGCGCCTCGCCGGCAAAGAACTTGAAGATCTGCCCGGCCCGGCCGACCTCACCCGCCGCCTCGGCCAGCGTCTTGCCCTCCTCGCGCGCCAGCAGATCGGCGAGTTCCGTGCGGCGCGCCAGAATCTCGCTGCCCACCTTGTCGAGCAGATCGGCGCGCACCTGCGGCGTCGCCCGCGCCCAGCCCGGCGCCGCCGCGCGCGCCGCGGTGATCGCATCGTGCACCTGCGCCGCGTTCGCGCGATCGTATTCACCCACCACGTCGTTGGTGTCGGAGGGATTGATGTCCGGCGCCGCCTCCCCCGAATGGACCCATTCTCCGCCGATCAGGTTGGCGTGGCTCATCCCTCTGGTCTCCCTGCTGTCGCACCGGGCCCGACCCGGCGGCGTGACGCTGCGGCGCATATTCGGCGCCGCGACCGCCACCGCAACCCGTCTTCGGCCCTGTTGACGCAACCCGAGTGTTTCGGCACTGATCCGTCATGTCGAGGCGATGCGTCCGGCGCGGGGCAGGCGCCGTCCCCGGGCGGCCCCGCCACCCGCTCCGCCCGCTCTGCCAGGCCGTTCTGCTGATCGCCGTCGCGCTCGGCGGCTGCGATCCCACGCCGCCCCAGCCACCGCCCGCCATCACCCTGACCGCGGTGCAGAACGGCGAGCGCATCGACACCCGTGTCGGACAATCGGTGATCGTGCGGCTGCCGGCCAACCGCGGCACCGGCTATGGCTGGGACGTGGCGCCGAACAGCACGCCGGATCTGGCGCTGTCGAGCCGTGCCTATGTCGATGCCGACGACGGCGGCCCCGGTGTTGGCGGGGCCGATCTGTTCGTGTTCACCGTGCGCATGCGGGGGCAGGGTAACCTCGTCCTGGTCTACCGACGGGCCTGGCGCAAGCGCGAACCGGCGGTGCGGCGCTTCGTGGTCACCGTGGTGACGCATACCGGGTAGTATCGTGATCGCAGAGAGGCGTTGAGTCGCGTCGCGACCACGCTTCGCCGCATCAATCGGATGCTTGGCAAACTGGCCTGTGCCGGCTTTCAGGGAATGCTGGCACCAGGCCATGATCGCCGCAGGTGGAATCACCGAAGGCGCGACCCACGCTCTGAAAAAATCAAACGGGACCGAGGGAAGCGGATTCACCGCAGCGGGACCCTCACGCCCGAAGGCGCGCGAAGCGGCTCACCGCCGCACCGCCGGGGCTTCCCGGCCGGCGGCGCCGAGCGACATTCGTTCCCACGTTGCGACCACCACCAGTGCCGCCGCGCTCGCCGCGTCGAGCCTGAGAAGGTTGAGCCAAGGCAGGCACGGCAGCAGCGCGGCCAGGATCGCGAGCCCGACCAGGTGCGACAGCGGCACGCGCCCGGCGGTGACCCGCTTGAAGGCGATGTTGCCGGCCAGCGCCAGCAGCGGTCCGCCGAGCAGCACGGCGGCCGCGGCGCCCCCGACCGGCGCGGTCGGATGCGCGAGCGTGAGTTCGTCGCCGACGGCTGAGACGACGATGCCGGCGGCGAGTACCGCCAGGATGTAGGTGTAGGCGATCCGCCCGAGCCGACCGGGATCGTCCGAAAGGGCAATGATGCGGCTCGCCCGCTCCGCGCCGATATCGAAATAGATCCACCACAGCGCAACGCTGCCGACGAAGGCGGCAACGAACGCCGTCGCTGCGGTCGCCGTCCAGGTCAGCTCGAAGAACGAAGCGCCGGTGACGGTGATCGACTCGCCGAGCGCGATCAGGATGAAGGCCGAGCAGCGTTCCGCCAGGTGGCCGCCATCGATCGTCCAGTCCGCGGTCGTCGACCGGCCGAGCCCGGGAACGTGGAAACCGATCGCCGGCGAGCCGAACTCCAGCGTCAGCGCCAGCAGCCAGAGCCCGAAGCGCGGCGCGCCGTCGAGCACGCCGCCCAGCAGCCAGAACACGCCCGCCCCGGCCATCCACACGGTGATGCGCTGGAAGTTGCGGAAATTGCCGCGGTCGTGGCGGTGCAGCGCCCAGAGCATGAACAGGCTGCGCCCGACCTGCATGAACACGTAGGCGCCGGCGAAGGCGAGGCCGCGCTCGCCGAACGCCTCCGGCAGCGAGGCGGAGAGCACCAACCCGGCCAGCATCAGCGCGAACAGCAACATCCGCACCGGCGTGCGATCCGGATCGAGCCAGTTGGTGACCCAGGAGGTGTCGATCCACACCCACCACACCGCGACGAACAACAGCGCTGCGTGCAGCGCGCCGAGCAGCGAGAGATGCGTCAGCAGCGAATGCGACACCTGGGTGATCGCGAACGCGAACACCAGGTCGAAGAACAGCTCGATGTTGGTGACCGGGCTGCGCTCCGCCCCGCCGCCGCGGCGGCGCAGCAGGACGGTGCGGGCGGAGAGAGCGGCCATGCTCGGGCCCCCGGACTGGGCGCCGCCGCGGCGACGGCGGGCACCTTGCGGCAGCGTGGCGGTCCGGCCCGGCCGTGGCAATCGCCACGCGTCCGCACCGCCCATGTAACCGCCGGGCCGGATGCAGCGAGGTGTCCGGGCGGACCAACCATGGGGACGGGTCGATGCGAGCGACAGGCGGGCGTGCCGGCTTGCCGGCGGGGATCGGGCTCAGGGCACCGCATTTGCGCGAGATCATGGGCCGACCCGCGGCGACCGGCTTTCTCGAGGTCCATGCCGAGAATTTCATGCACAACGCGCCGGCGCGCGCGGCGCTGCTGCGACTGCGCGAGACCTATCCGGTGTCGCTGCACGGCGTCGCCCTGTCGCTGGGCGGCGCGGAAGCGCTGGATCGCGACCATCTGGCCCGCCTGCGCGATCTCGTGACCCTGCTCGAGCCGATCCTGGTCTCCGAGCACATGGCGTGGAGCGCCCTCGACGGCGTCTATCTCAACGATCTGCTGCCGCTGCCCTGCACCGGGGAGGCGCTGGCCGTCATGGTCGCGCATGTCGATGAGGTGCAGCAGGTGCTTCGCCGCCGCATCCTGATCGAGAACCCGTCCGTCTACCTGCGTTTCGAGAACGCGGCGATGCCGGAGCCGGTCTTCCTTGCCGAACTCGCCCGCCGCACCGGCTGCGGCCTGCTGTGCGACGTCAACAACATCCATGTCAGTGCGCACAATGTCGGGCACGACGTCGCCGCCTATGTGGAGGCACTGCCGGCGGCGGCGGTGGAGGAGATCCATCTCGCCGGGCACGCCGCGCGGCCGGTCGGCGGCACGACGCTGCTGATCGACGACCACGCGTCGCGCGTCGCCGATCCGGTCTGGCGTCTCTATGAACAGGCGATTGCCCGCTTCGGCCCGACCCCGACGCTGATCGAGTGGGACAACGACATCCCGCCGCTCGACGTTCTGCTGGACGAGGCGGCGAAGGCGGACAAGGTCGCCGCCGGCGCCGCGGGAGGGGCCCATGCTGCCGCTGCTTGAGCTGCAGACGGCGTTCGGACGCTGTCTCCTCGACGCCGACGTCGCGCCACCCGCCGGCATTGTCGGCGACGCGGGCGAGAGGCTCGCCGTCTATCGCAACACCACCTTCCTGACGTTGACGCGGTTGCTGCGATCGGTGTTTCCGGTGGTCTGCCGCCTGGTGGATGAGCGGTTCTTCGATTTCGCGGCGCACAGCTTCATCCGCCGGCATCCGCCCAGGGCGCGCTGCCTGTCGCAATACGGTGCCGATTTCGCGGATTTCCTGGCCGGGTTCGCGCCCGCGGCGAGCGTGCCCTGCCTTCCCGACATGGCGCGGCTCGAATGGGCGATCAGCCGGGTCACGATCGCCCCGACCGCGCCTGCACTCGACATCGGGCAACTGGCCGCCGCCGGGTCAACCGACCCGGCCGGACTGCGCCTCACCCTGCAGCCCGGCTGCGCCCATCTCGCCTCGCCGCATCCGGTCGATCGGATCTGGCAGGCGCACCAGGCGGACGCGGCGCCGGAGCCGGTGGCACCCGATCCCTGCGGCACCTGGCTCGAGATCGTGGCCGGCGAACACCTGGTGCTGCGTCGCCTGGCGCCGCCGGCATGGCATTTTCGCCAGCGCCTCGCCGACGGTGCCACGCTTGGCGCGGCGGCCGAGGCGGCGCTGCAGCACGATTCGGCGTTCGACCTCGCGGCAGCCCTCGCCACGCTGTTCGCGGAAGGGCTGGTGGTCGGGCTGACCGGATAGCGAGGCATTGCGCCGCCCGATCAGGCGCAGGCGGGGACGGATGGCCAGGGGCGGTGCCCCTGGCCTCGCGTCAGCTCTTCGCGGTCAGGCTGCCGCCATAGATCTTCATGCAGGTACCGGCCGGCACGTAAAGCCACGAGCCGGGGTCCTGCTGCACGGAGCTCTGTCCGGCGCAGGTGTGATGCGCGGTCGAGCAGTCGTTCGCATGAATGGCGGCGATGCCGTAGCATTTCTCGTTCGGATAGCTCGGCACTGGTGCCGGCCCGGAGGCTGCGGCCCGCGCGAGCGTCGGCGTTGCGGCCGCTGCCAGAATGGCGGCGGCGAGAAGCGTGGAGGTGTTCATCGACGAGCTTTCCCTGCCTGATGCGGTTGCAAACTTCGCTCGCGGACCCCTGCCCGCGACCGCGCCGTGCGTGACGGCAAGGATGGCTTCGGCCGCACCACGCGTCGGTTACGCAGCCGTGCCGGAACCGCCGTATCTCCGTTGCGGCAGGTAACCCCGAGTGCCCAACGTCGAATCCGTGTTTGCCTGACCGCTTTTCCAGGGGAGTGTCCAATGCCGCGCAGGAAGCTGCTGATCGCCCTCGCCGCCGCCTGCCTGTCGCTGCCGCTCGCGGCGCACGCCGCCACCGTCGCGACCTTCAGCCGTGCCGCTTTCACGCAGGCACAACGCGAAGGCCGGCCGATCCTGATCCACATCACCGCGAGCTGGTGCCCGACCTGTGCGGCGCAGCGGCCGATCCTGGCGCGGCTGGAGACGCTGCCGCAATTCCGCGACCTCATCGTCTACAACGTCGATTTCGACACGCGGAAGGACGTGGTTCGCGCCATGGGGGCGACGATGCAGTCGACGCTGATCGCTTTCCACGGCGAGCAGGAGACCGGCCGCTCGGTCGGCGACACCGACCCGCATCGCATCCAGGCGCTGGTGGACAAGACGCTCGGCTGATGACACCGGGCAGCATCGCCCTCGGCTTCGCCGCCGGGCTGCTGTCCATCCTGTCGCCCTGCGTGCTGCCGCTGCTGCCGCTCATTCTCGGCGCCGCGGCGGCGCAGCATCGCTTCGGCACCATCGCGCTTGCCGCCGGGCTGGTGCTCTCCTTTGTCGGCATCGGCCTGTTCGTCGCGACGGTCGGCTTCGCGATCGGGCTCGATGGCGGGGTGTTCCGCGCGGTCGCCGCCGTGCTGCTGGCGGCGCTCGGCGCGGTGCTGCTCAGTGAGCGGCTGCAGCAGCGTTTCGCCCTGGCCGGCGGCGGTATCAGCGATGCCGGGCATCGGCTGCTGGCGCGGATCACGCCGGCCGGGCCGGGCGGGCAGTTCGCGCTCGGCCTGCTGCTCGGCGCGGTCTGGAGCCCCTGCGTCGGCCCGACCCTCGGCACCGCGTCCGTGCTGGCGGCGCAGGGACGCGATCTGGCACAGGTCGCGGCGGTCATGCTCGCCTTTGGAGTCGGGGCGGCGATCCCGCTGCTCGTGCTCGGCCGGCTGTCCCGCCAGGCCTTCACCCGGCTGCGCGGCGGCCTGACCGCGGCGGGCCGGCAGGGCAAGGCGCTGCTCGGCGGCGGCGCCCTGCTGATCGCGGCGCTGATCCTGACCGGCGCCGATCGGCAGATCGAGGCGGCGCTCGTCGCGGCCTCGCCGCCCTGGCTGACGCGGCTGACGACGCAGTTCTGAGCGGTCTCGGCGTCTCGGATCTGTTGACCGGGCCACGGCTTCGGGTAGAAACCTCGCGGCATGAATGCACGTGCCGGTGGTCGGGCGCGGCATGCATCCGGCCCGGCCGGGCGTGAGGCGCTGCCAAGGGGGCCCCGTGACCGCCACGGTCAGCACGATCATCCCGGCCTATAACGCCGCCGGCACGATCAGCCGGACGATCGAGAGCGCGTTGGCGCAGACGCTGCCGCCGCTCGAGATCCTGGTCGTCGACGACGGTTCGACCGATGCCACGGCGGAGATCGTCGGCCGTTTCGGGCCGCCGGTGCGGCTGGTCCGCAAGCCGAATGGCGGCCCGGCCTCGGCGCGCAATCTCGGCGCGCGCGAAGCGCAGGGCGAGTGGCTCGCGATGCTGGATGCCGATGATTGGTGGTACCCGGACAAGCTCGCCCGGCAGCTCGCCCTCGACGACGATCCGCGCATCGCGATCATCCATGCGCTCGCCTCGCATTCGCGGATGCGGGTGCCGAGCGAGATCCGCTTCGCCGATCTCTGGCGCGCCAATCTGCTGATCAACTCCACCGTGCTGATCCGCCGGTCGGTGTTCCAGGCGCTCGGCGGATTCGATGAGGACCGGCGCCTGATCTCGGTCGAGGACTACAATCTGTGGCTGCGCGTCGCCGAGTCGGGGTGGCGCATCGTCACCTGTCAGGAGGTGCTGATCCGGTACACCCGCGGGATCGGCCTGTCCTCGAATGCGGAGAAATTTCTGCGCGCCTCGCTGGCCAATGCCGAACTGGCCGGAGCGGCGACCCGCGTCCCGCCGGACGGAATCCGTCGCAAGCAGCGGCAGATCCTCGAGGAATTCGGCCGCAGCGCGATGTTCGAGCGGCAACTCGGCCGGGCTCGCGCGCTGTTCGGCCGGTCCTTCGTCGCCAAGCCCTCGCCCGGCGCCGGCGTGCGCCTGGCCGCTTCGTACCTGCCGCTGACGGTGCTGGATGCGAGGCGCCGCGCTGCGCAATACGTCTCCGCCGGGCCGCCGCGGCGGATCGGGCGGCGGCGCCTGTTCGGCGAACCGATCCAGCCGGTCGATTTCGGGCGGCTCGGTCCGATCCTCCTGGTGATCATCGACACCGAGGAAGAGTTCGACTGGAGGCTGGTGCCCTCGCCGGCCAGCAGCGTCGAGGCGATGCGCGACCAGGAGAAGGCGCAGCGGATCTTCCAGCGATTCCAGCTCGTGCCGACCTACGCCGTGGATTACGCGGTTGCCTCACAGCGCGACGGCTATGCGCCGCTGCTCGACTTTCTCTCCGACGGGAGCTGCGAAATCGGCGCGCAGTTGCATCCCTGGCTGAACCCGCCGATCACCGAGGAGCTCAGCCCGCACAACTCCTATCCCGGCAATCTTCCGGCGCCGCTGGAGGCGGAGAAAATCCGCGTGCTGACGCGCACGATCGAGGACAATCTGCGCTTTCGCCCGCTGCTCTACCGCGCCGGGCGCTACGGCATCGGCCCGAACACCGCGCGGGCGCTGGACTCGCTCGGCTACTGCATCGATTGCAGCGTGCGTCCGTATTTCGACCTTCGACGGCATGGCGGGTTCGACTTTCGCGCCGCCCCGACCCGACCGTTCTGGTTCGGCCCTGGCGGGCGGATTCTCGAAATCCCGGTGACCGTTGGCATGACCGGTCCGCTGTCGCGCTTCGGTCGCGAACTCTATCCCGCAATTTCCGGCGCCTTCGGGCGCTCCCTGCGCCTGCCCGGGATCCTGGCGCGAACCAACATGCTCGACCGGGTGCAACTCACCCCGGAGGGCAGCTCGCTTGCCGAGGCGAAGCGTCTGACGCGCACCATCCTGGAGCGCGACCGGAGGCAGGTCCTCGTGCTCAGCTATCACAGCCCCTCGCTGCGGCCGGGCAACACGCCCTATGTGCGGTCGGACCGTGACCTGCGCCGGTTCCTCGCTTGGATCGAGGCCTATCTGGAGTTCTTCCTCGGCGAGATCGGCGGTGTCGCCAGCACACCCGCCGCCCTGCTGCGTCTCGCCTCGCGCATCGCCGAGCGATCCACCCTGGCGGAGCCGGCGGTCTTGCTCCCCGACGCCCGCGCGGCGGCGGCGCCCCGACCCGCGGAATGAGCGGCGCGGCCGTCTCGCCCGCCGCCCCGGCAGCCGCGTCCGGCATCGGGACGTCCGGGCGGCCGGCATCGCTCTCCGGCTGGGGCCGCTATCCGCGCGCGAACTGCCACAGCTTTGCGGCCACGAGCCGCGAGCAGGTGCTGCGCACCATAGCCGGGCAGCCGCGCCTGATCGCACGCGGCAACGGCCGCGCTTATGGCGATGCGGCGCTCAATCCCGGAGCCACGCTGCTGATGCGCGGCTGCGACCGGGTGCTGGATTTCGACCCGGCGACCGGGCTGCTGCGCTGCGAGGCCGGAGTGCTGCTGGCCGACATCCTCGCGGCCTTCGTGCCGCGCGGCTGGTTCCCGCCGGTCACCCCCGGCACCAAGTTCGTCACCGTCGGCGGCATGATCGCGACCGACGTGCACGGCAAGAATCACCACAAGGTCGGCTGTTTCGGCGACCATGTGGAAAGCCTCGAACTGGCGCTGGACGATGAGCGCGTGGTGCGCTGCTCGGCGCAGGAGAACGCCGCGCTGTTCGCCGCGACGCGCGGCGGCATGGGACTGACGGGCGTCATCCTGGAGGCGAGCTTCCGCCTGCTGCCGATCGAGACCCGGATGATCCGCCGCGAGACGGTCTGCGCCCGCAATCTCGACGAGGTGATGGCGCAGTTCGAAGCAAGCCTCGACTGGACCTATTCCGTCGCCTGGATCGACTGCCTCGCCGGCGGCGCCGCACTTGGCCGCTCGGTGCTGCAACTCGGCGAGCATGCGACGCCGTCGGAGCTGCCGACCGCCGGGCGGCATGCCGGACTGGCGAGCCCGGCGCGCACCGCCCGCCGCGTACCGGTCGATTTCCCAAGTTTCGCGCTGAACCGCTGGAGCGTCGGCGCCTTCAACGCGCTCTATTACCGCCGTGCCCGGCCGGGCCGCGACTATGTCGATCTCGACCCGTTCTTCTATCCGCTGGACGCGCTGCTGGACTGGAACCGCATCTACGGCCGCGCCGGGTTTTTCCAGTATCAGTGCGTGCTGCCGCTCGAGGCCGGTCGGGCCGGGCTCGCGCTGCTGCTGCATCGCATCCGCGAAGGCGGCGGCGGCTCGTTTCTCACCGTCCTGAAACGGTTCGGCCCGGGAAGCGCGTCGCGCGGCCTGCTCTCCTTTCCGCTGGAAGGCTACACGCTGGCGCTCGACTTTCCGGTCAGCGCCCGCACGCTGCGGATCGCGGCGGAGTTGGACGCGGTGGTGGCCGACCATGGCGGCCGCCTCTACCTTGCCAAGGATGCCTGCATGCCGCCGGCAATGCTGCGCTTCTACCCGGAGCTCGACCGGTTCCGCGCACTGATCGGCGACGCCGGGGCACGGCGGTTCCAATCGCTGCAATCGCAACGGCTGGGGCTGTAGCCGGGACGCCGCCTATCCCGGGACGAAACGGTCGCGCAGCGCCAGGAACGGCTGCTCGATCGCAGCATAGGTCGCGGCCGAGGTTGCCAGCACCGCGAGGCTGAACAGGACGATCCGCGCCGGCGCCGGCAGAAAGCCGAGCCGTGGCAGCAGAACCACCATCAGCGGCACGTGCACGAGATAGATCGAGTACGAGAGCCGGCTCAGCCAGCCGACCGTGGCGGTGGCAATGCCGCGCGGCGGCAGCCGCACGCCGAGCGCCAGCGCGACCACCAGCACGGCGAAGATGGCGTTGAGATAGCCGTCGTTCAGTGGAAGGAAGATCCACGACCATTGCCGGTAGTGCACCGCCCGCACCCAGGCCGGGTTGAAACTCGCGACAAACAGCGCGCCCAGGCACAGGGTCGCGGCGAGCACCGCCGCGACCCAAGCCGCGAGGCGCACCCGACCGGTGAAGAGCTGCCGCAAGCGCTCCGGCACCGCCTGCAGCAGGCAGGCGGCCAGCACGCCCCAGGCGGCGCAGTCGAGCCGCAGGATTGGATTCACGTGGAAGGTCGGGTCGCGCCCATAGACGCCAAGCAGGAAGCCCGCGAGCCGGGCGCAGCCGCAGATCACGATCAGCCCGCAGGCCACCGCCGCCGCCACCCGTCCGCCACGCCAGCCGGTCGCCGCCGCGACCGCCAGCATCAGGAACGGGAAGAAGAAATAGAAATATTCCTCCAGCACCAGGGACCACGACACGATCAGCGCCTGCGGCCGGGTGAAGAAGCTGAAATTCTGCAGGAACAGGAACGGCCGCCAGTCCCAGAGGCCGGTCTGCCAGCATATGAACAGCAGCGCCGCGTAATAGAGCGGCAGCGTGCGCAACCAGCGGCGGACGAGGAACCGACCGATCGCCGGCGGCCGCAGCCCATCCCGTGCCAGTCCGATCAGCATGCGGCCGATCAGGAAGCCGCTGAGCGAGAAGAACAGCTCGACGCCCGTCCCGCCGGCATAGATGAAGGCGATGGCGGTGCGCGGCCATGCATGCAGGTAGAGCCCGCCGACATGTGCGCCAAAGACCAGCAGGATCGCCAGCGCCCGGGCCGCGTCCAGGCCGGGATTCCGCCGCCCGATCGCCGAGGGCACCTCGCGGGCGGCGGTCCGTGCCAGGGTCAGCGCCGGCGCGGCCACGGAACGGGCAATGGCATCCATGACCCTGAGCAATACCGGGGGTAGCCGCGCCGCGGCAACCGCGGCCGGCCTTCACGGCCTAGCCCTCCTCGGCGGCGAGCTCCAGATCCGGCTCGAGGTTGAACGCGGCGGCAAGCAGGGCGCGGGTATAGGGTTGCTGCGGGTACTTAAAGATCCGCTTCGCCTCGCCCTCCTCCACCACCAGCCCGTGCCGCAGCACCACGACGCGGTGGGCCAGCGCCTTCACCACCGCCAGGTCGTGGCTGATGAACAGGTAGCCGAGCGAATGCCGCCGCTGCAGCTCGCGCAGCAGCTCGACGATCTGCGACTGCACCGAGCGGTCGAGCGCGCTGGTCGGCTCGTCCAGCACCACGAAGCGCGGCTGCAGCACCATCGCGCGGGCGATGGCGATGCGCTGGCGCTGGCCGCCACTGAACTCGTGCGGGAACCGCTCGACGCAGTCGGTCGGCAGGCCAACCTCGTCGAGCGCCTCCGCGACGCGTAGCTCGCGCTCGCGGCGCGTCAGCGCGCGCGCATGCACCGCCAGGCCCTCGGCCACGATGTCGCCCACGGTCATTCGCGGCGACAGACTGCCATACGGATCCTGGAACACGATCTGCATGTGCGCGCGGGCGCGGCGCAGCGCCGGCCGACCGAGCGCGCGCAGGTCACGGTCCTCGAACCGGATGATCCCCGTGGAGGGCAGCAGTCGCAGCAGGGCGAAGCCGGTCGTCGACTTGCCCGAGCCGGACTCGCCCACCAGCCCGACCGTCTCGCCCGCATGGACGGTGAGCGAGACTCCGTCCACCGCGCGCACATGCCCGACGGTGCGGCGCAAAATGCCGCGCCGGATGGCGAAATGCACGCGCAGGTCGCGCACCGCCATGACCTCCGGCGCCGCCGGGGCGACCGGGGCCGGCTTTCCCCGCGGCTCCGCGCCCAGCAGCATGCAGGTGTAAGGATGGTTCGGGATGGCGAAGATGTCCCGGGCCGGGCCCGATTCGACGATCGAGCCGTTCTTCATCACGCACACATGGTCAGCGTAGCGCCGGACGATGCCGAGATCGTGGGTGATCAGCAGCAGAGCGAGGCCGCGCGCCGCCTTCTCCCGCGCCAGCAGGTCGAGCACCTGCGCCTGGATGGTGACGTCGAGTGCCGTGGTCGGCTCATCGGCGATCAGCAGCGCCGGATCATTGGCCAGCGCCATCGCGATCATCACCCGCTGCCGCTGGCCGCCGGAGAGCTGGTGCGGGAAGGCGTCCATGCGTTGCTCCGCATTGGCGAAGCCGCATTCCTCGAGCAGCGCCGCGACCCGCCGGCGCAGCGCCCGCCCGCGCAGCCGGTCGGGCTTGCCGCGCTGGTGCACCCGGATCGCCTCGCCGATCTGCCGGCGCACCCGGTGCAGCGGATTGAGGCTGGTCATCGGCTCCTGGAACACCATGCCGGCCAGGCCGCCGCGCACGCCGCAGAGCGTCCGGTCGCCGGCGCCCATCATTTCCCTGCCCGCGACCACCACGCGGCCGGTCGCGGTTGCCCCCGAGGGTAGCAGTTGCAGCAGCGAGAGCGCGGTCAGGGATTTGCCCGAGCCCGACTCGCCCACCAGGGCCAGCGTCTCGCCGCGATCGAGCGTGAACGAGACCCGGTTGACCACCACTCTGGGGCCGAAGGCGACGGTCAGGTCCTCGACCTCGACCAGGCTCATGTGACTGTTCGCCGCGGATCGAAGGCGTCGCGCGCCGCCTCGCCGATGAAGATCAGCAGGGTGAGAAGCCCGCCGAGCACGACGAAGGCGGTGATGCCGAGCCAGGGCGCCTGCAGATTGTCCTTGCCCTGCGCCACCAGCTCGCCGAGCGAGGGCGAACCGGGCGGCAGTCCGAAGCCAAGGAAGTCCAGACTGGCCAGGATGGTCACCGAACCGGAGAGGGTGAATGGCAGGTAGGTGATGGTGGCGACCAGGGCATTGGGCAGGATATGGCGCCACATGATCGCCGTGTCACCCACGCCCAGCGCCCGCGCCGCCCGGACATAGTCGAGATTGCGCCCGCGCAGAAACTCCGCCCGCACCACCCCGGTCAGATTCATCCAGGAGAACAGCAGCAGGAACCCGAGCAGCACCCAGAACCCCGGGGTGATGATGCTGCCCAGGATGATGAGCAGGTAGAGCTGCGGCATGCCGGACCAGACCTCGATCACCCGCTGAAAGGTGAGGTCGGTAAGCCCGCCATAGTAGCCCTGCACCGCGCCGGCAGCGATGCCGAGCGCCGAGGAAATCACGGTCAGGGTGAAGCCGAACAGGACGGAGATGCGGAAGCCGTAGATCACCCGGGCGACGACGTCGCGCGCCTGGTCATCGGTGCCGAGTGGGTTGCGCCAGGTCGGCGGCGAGGGCGCCGGGGAGGGCAGGTCCTTGACGATGGTGTCGTAGCTGAACGGGATCAGCGGCCAGATCATCCAGCCATGCGTGCTGATCGTGCGCTGCAGATCGGGATCGGTGTAGTCGGCATCGGTCGGCATGAAATCCGGGCCGAACGTGTCGCCGCTGTAGTTCACCAGCACCGGGAAATACCAGTGGTTCTCGAAACGGACCACGAGCGGGCGGTCGTTGGCGATGAACTCCGCGAACAGGCAGATGCCGAAGAGGAGGAGGAAGATCCACAGTGACCACCAGCCGCGGCGATGCGCGCGGAAAGCGGCGAGGCGACGGCGGGCGACGGGGGTCAGGTGCACGGTAAGAGAAGGCCAGGGGCTCCGCCCCTGGACCCCGGCAGGGGACAGTCGTCCCCTGCACCCCTCGGACTTAGGGCGTGGAGGCTGGGGGCCTTTCCCCGAGCAAGGTCTCCCGCAGCGCCTCCCAACTCGCGGCATCAGGGGCGCAGAGCAGCCCGCCGTCGCTTCGCGCCGCGCTATACGCCGTGCCATCCAGCCGTTGCGCGAAGCCGCCGGCCTCGCGGTGCAGCAGCCAGCCGGGCGCGTGATCCCAGGGCATCAGCCGGTGGAACATGGCGAAGTGACACTGGCCGCCGGCCAGCAAGCGATA
>DATJSJ010000119.1:0-22451 GCA_035504175.1 Acetobacteraceae bacterium | reverse complement strand
CGCGCTCGGTCATCGTCCAGCGCCGCGCCGGGCCGTGCAGCAGCACGTTGACCGCACAATAGGCGTGCGGGTCGGCCGCACCGCGCCGTCGCGCCCAGGCGTAATAGGGCGAGAACACGCTGCCGATGAAGGCGATGACCGTCAGCCCGTGGCACCGGTCATCGCTGATGGCGTCGACATACCACCAGGCATAGCCGTCCGGCGGCACGGCACGGTTGAAGGCAAATCCGCCAGCGCGCTCAACGCCGCCTGCCGGCCCGAAAGCGCCGCCATCGGCACGCCCGGCCCCGGATGCACGCTGCCCCCCGCCAGATAGAGCCCCGGCAGCCGCGTCCGCGCCGACGGCCGGCGGAAGGCCGCCATCGGGTCGTGCAGCGCCGGCCCATACAGGGCGCCGCGGCTGCCGGGAAACCGCGCCGCGAACGCGGCCGGCGTGGTCCGGACCGTGCGCGCCGGCGCCGGCGCCAGCTCGAGCCCGCAGCGCGCCAGCAGCGCCGCCGTCGCCGTCTCGCATGGGGCGATCTCCGCTTCCGTGAGCGCGCGCGCCGGCGCGTTGATGATGCAAAAGAGCCGCTCCGCTCCCGCCGGCGGCGCGCTGTCGTCCCGGCGATCCTGCGCGCAGACATAGACGCTCGGCGCGGCGGGCAGCCGCCCGTCGCGCAGCGCCGCGAACTCGGCGGCATAGTCGTGGGCGAAGAACACGTTGTGGGGGGTCAGCGGAAAGCCGCGCGTCTCGGCCAGCATCGCGAGCGTCAGCGCCGACAGCGACGGCGTGCTCCGCGCCGGCGGCACGGCCTGCACGGCGGCCGGGCCGAGCAGGCCGGCGGCGAGCGCGCCGGCCTCGCCGTTGAAGACGACGATGTCGGCCGGGATCACCTCGCCCGAGGCCAGGCGCAGCGACGCGGCGCGCCCGCGCGCGATGCCGATCTCCGCCGCTTCGGCCCCGTACCGGAACCGCGCGCCATGCCGCGCGGCGATCGCGGCCATGGCGGCCGCCAGCCGGTGCATCCCGCCCTCGATCAGCCAGACGCCGCGCTGCTCGGCATGCGCGATCAGCATCAGCGTCGCCGGCGCCTGGAATGGCGAGCTGCCGCTATAGGTGGCGTAGCGCCCGAACAACTGGCGCAGCCGCGCGTCGCGGAAATACGTGCCCAGGGCCCGCCACAGCGTCGCGAAGGGCGAGATGCCGAGCAGCCGGCCGATGCCGCCGGCCCCCGCCCCGGCGACCAGCGACAGCGGCGTCGGCCGGCTCGCGCGCATGAAGCAATCGTCCAGCGCCTCGAAGACCCGCCGCGCGCGCTCGGCGAAGCGGCGATAGCCGGCGGCCTCGCGCGCCCCGGCAAAGGCGCCGATCGCGTCGGCGGAGCGGTCCACCGAGGCGAACAGGTCGAGCCGCTCCTCCGCGCTCCAGGCATGGCGCGCGAGGATCGCGGCGCGATGCAGTTCGAGATGGTCGTCGAGGACGGCGCCGCACGCGGCGAACAGCTCGTCGAACACCCATCGCATCGTGAACACGGTCGGGCCGGCATCGATCGCGAGCCCGCCGATCCGCTCGACGCGCAGCTTGCCGCCCGGCGCGGCGGCGCGTTCGAGCACCGTGACGTCGAGGCCGGCGGCGGCGAGCCGCATCGCCGCCGCCAGGCCGCCGATCCCGGCGCCGACCACCACCGCCCGCGGCGGGCTCACACGGAACGTCCGGCGGCAAATGGCTTGACTTGACTGTCCATATTGATTGACATGCTAGATGTCATTCAATGATGACACAAGGGGGCGGCATGGACGCGGTCAGGCGGATCGAGCGGACATTGTCCCAGGCCCTGGCCGGGGCAGGACGTCCAGGGGCGCCGCCCGGATTGGGCCGCGCCATGCACCACGCGGTGTTCCCGCGCGGCGCGCGCATCCGCCCGCGGCTCTGCCTCGCCGTCGCCTCCGCCTGCGGCGAGGACGCGCCGGGCGCCGCGGAGGCTGCCGCGGCGGCGATCGAGCTGCTGCATTGCGCCTCGCTGGCGCACGACGATTTGCCGTGCTTCGACGATGCCGACCGTCGCCGCGGCCGGATGACGGTGCATCGCGCCTTCGGCGAGCAGCTGGCGGTGCTGGCCGGCGACGCGCTGATCGTGCTCGCCTTCCAGACCCTCGCCGAGGGCGCCGCGACGGTGCCCGCGCGGCTCGGACCGCTGGCGCTGGTGGTGGCGCATGCGGTCGGGATGCCGGGCGGGATCGCCGCCGGCCAGGCCTGGGAGTGCGAGCCGGAGATCGATCTCGCCGTCTACCAGCGCGCCAAGACCGGCTCGCTGTTCGCGGCGGCGACGATGGCGGGGGCGGTGGCGAGCGGCGCCGCCGGCGCGCCCTGGCGGGCGGTGGGCGAGCGCATCGGCGAAGCCTACCAGGTCGCCGACGACATCCGTGACGTCGTCGGCTCCGCCGCCGAGCTCGGCAAGCCGGTGCAGCAGGACGCGGCGCACGGCCGACCGAACGCGGTGCAGGCGCTCGGCCTCGATGGCGCCATCGCGCGGCTGCTGCGCCTGGCGCGCGAGGCCGTCGAGGCGGTGCCGCGCTGCCCGGGAGAGGCCGCGCTGCGCGGGCTGATCCTGTCGGAGGCGCGCCGGCTGCTGCCGGCCGGCATGGCGATGCAGGCGGCCTGACCGCGTGCCGGCCGCCCTGGCGCCGGCCGAACCGGCTGCGCCGCGCCCAGCGTTGCGGCACCCGGGTCTCGGGCATTCGGGCCTGCGGCGCCGCCTCGAAACCTGGCGTGACGACCTGCTCGCGAGTCCGCGCTTCCAGCATTGGGCGGCCCGCTTTCCGCTGACCCGGCCGCTGGCGCGCCGCCGGGCCACGGCGCTGTTCGACCTCTGCGCCGGCTTCGTCTACGCCCAGGTGCTGCGCGCATGCGTCGAGCTCGACGTGCCGGAAATCCTCGCCGCCGGCCCGCATTCCGCCGCCGCGCTGGCGCCACGCCTGGGGCTCGCGGAGGCGGCGGCGCAGGATCTGCTGGACGCGGCGGCGGCGCTCGGGATCGCGCGGCGCACGCGCGCCGGGCTGTACGCGCCCGGCCCGCTCGGCGCGGCGCTGCGCGGCAAACCCGGGATCGGCGCGATGGTGCTGCACCACGCCCGGCTCTACGCCGACCTTGCCGACCCGGTGACGCTGCTGCGCGGCGGGCGGTGCGACACCGCGCTCGCCGCCTACTGGCCGTACGCCGCCGCGGCGGCGCCGGCGCGGCTCGATGCGGCGGCGGTGGCACCCTATTCGGCGCTGATGGCGATCTCGCAGCCGATGATCGCGGCCGAGCTCCTGCACGCCTGCGATCTCGGGCGGCACCGCGCGGTGCTGGACGTGGGCGGCGGCGAGGGCGCCTTCCTGATCGCCGCGGCCGAGCGACATCCCGCGCTGCGCCCGATCCTGTTCGACCTGCCGGCGGTCGCGGCGCGGGCCGCGGCGGCGTTCGCCCGGGCCGGGCTCGGCGGGCGGGCGAGCTGCGTCGGCGGCGATTTCCGCACCGACGCGCTGCCGCCGGGCGCCGACCTGATCACGCTGATCCGCGTGCTGCACGATCACGATGACGCCACCGTGGCGGCGCTGCTCGCCGCGGCCCGCGCGGCCCTGCCGCGCGGCGGCCGGCTGCTGGTCGCCGAGCCGATGCGCGGCACCAGGGGCGCCGAGCGCGTCGCCGACGCCTATTTCGCCTTCTACCTGCGCGCGCTCGGCAGTGGCCGGCCGCGCTCCCCGGCACGGCTCACCGCGATGATGCAGGCCGCCGGCTTCACGCGCATCCGGGAGCGGCGCACGGCGCAGCCGATGCTGGTGCGGGTGCTGTCCGGCGATGTGACATGAATCATTGACATCTCCTCGCGTAAGCTTAACGTGACACCCCGCAGGCCGCGGTCGGGCCGCGTGCTCCCGCCAGGCCGCAATCCAAGGGTCGAAACGCCAGGGTCATGGACACACTCGCGATCGTCATGGAAAGGCCGGGACGCATCGCGATGACCCGCGTGGCGCTGTCGCCGCCCGGCCCGGCCGACATCGTCGTCGACGTGGCGTGGAGCGGCATCAGCACCGGCACGGAGCGGCTGTTCTACAGCGGCCGGATGCCGCCCTTCCCGGGCATGGGCTACCCGCTGGTGCCTGGCTACGAATCGGTCGGCCGGATCGAGGCGGCGGGTGAGCGGTCGGGCCGGGCCGTGGGCGAGACGGTGTTCATCCCCGGCGCGAGCTGCTTCCCGGACCTGCGCGGCCTGTTCGGCGCCAGCGCGGCGCGGCTCGTGGTGCCGGGGGCGCGCTGCGTGTCGCTGCCGCCCGCGCTCGGCGAGCAGGGCGTGCTGCTGGCATTGGCCGCGACCGCGCGGCACGCGCTCGCCGCCGGCCTGCCGGAGCTGATCGTCGGACACGGCGTGCTCGGGCGACTGCTCGCGCGGCTCACCGTGCTCGAAGGCGGCGCGCCGGTCGTCTGGGAAACGCAGGCGGCGCGGCGCGACGGCGCTGCCGGCTACGAGTTGCGCGACCCGGCGCAGGATCCGCGTCGCGACTACCGGCGGATCGTCGATGCGAGCGGCGACGCCGCGATCCTCGACGCGCTGATCGAGCACCTCGCCCCCGGCGGCGAGATCGTGCTGGCCGGGTTCTATGCCGACCGGCTCGGCTTCGCCTTCCCGCCCGCCTTCATGCGCGAGCTGCGACTGCGCGTCGCGGCGCAATGGACGCCGCCCGATCTCGACGCGGTGCGCGCGGACGTCGCGGCCGGGCGGCTCGACCTCGCCGGGCTGATCTCGCACCGCCGCGTCGCGGCCGAGGCTGAGGCGGCGTACCGCACGGCGTTCGGCGACCCCGAGTGCCTGAAGATGGTGTTGCAGTGGGATACGCCATGAACGCGCCGCTCGACCTGCCCGCCGCGCCGAAGACGCAGGTGATCGCGATCTACGGCAAGGGCGGCATCGGCAAGAGTTTCACGCTTGCCAATCTCAGCTACATGATGGCGCAGCAGGGCAAGCGCGTGCTGCTGATCGGCTGCGACCCGAAAAGCGACACCACCTCGCTGCTGTTCGGCGGCCGGAGCTGCCCGACCATCATCGAGACCTCGTCGCGTCGCAAGCAGGCCGGCGAGACGGTCGCGATCGGCGACGTCTGCTTCAAGCGCGACGGCGTGTTCGCGATGGAGCTCGGCGGCCCCGAGGTCGGCCGCGGCTGCGGCGGCCGCGGCATCATCCATGGCTTCGAGCTGCTGGACAAGCTCGGCTTCCACCAGTGGGATTTCGACTACGTGCTGCTCGATTTCCTGGGCGACGTGGTGTGCGGCGGCTTCGGCCTGCCGATCGCGCGCGACATGTGCCAGAAGGTGATCGTGGTCGGCTCGAACGACCTGCAGTCGCTCTACGTCGCCAACAACGTCTGTTCCGCCGTCGACTACTTCCGCCGGCTCGGCGGCAATGTCGGCGTCGCCGGGCTGGTGGTGAACAAGGATGACGGCACCGGCGAGGCGCAGGCCTTCGCCGCGGCGGTGGCGATCCCGGTGCTCGCGGCGATTCCGGCCGATGACGACATCCGCCGCAAGAGTGCGAATTACGAGATCGTGGGCCGGCCCGGCGGGCGCTGGGCGCCGCTGTTCGAGGCGCTCGGCCGCGCCGTCGCCGAGGCGCCGCCGCTGCAGCCGCGGCCGCTGTCGCAGGACGCGCTGCTCGGCCTGTTCAAGGGCGAGGCGGTGGGACGCGGCGTGCGGCTCGATCCGGCGACCGAGGCCGACATGTGCGGCGCCGCCATCGTCCAGCGTCCCTCGCTGGAAGTGATCTACGAGGGGGCATGAGCGCATGACCCCCGACGGCGGTGCGCCCGCGCCCGATGGCTGCCACGGCGGACGCGCGCGCCTGCTGGAGGCGGCGCAGGCGACGGGAAACGCCGCGACGCTCGGCCGGCTGCTCGAGGATTATCCGCGCGGCCCGCACGACCAGCCGCAATCGATGTGTCCGGCCTTCGGCTCGCTGCGCGTCGGCCTCAGGATGCGCCGCGTCGCCACCATCCTCTCGGGCTCGGCCTGCTGCGTCTACGGGCTGACCTTCACCGCGCATTTCTACGGCGCACGCCGCAGCGTCGGCTACGTGCCGTTCAACTCCGAGACGCTGGTGACCGGCCAGCTGTTCGAGGACATCAGCCGCGCGGTCGCCGAGACCGCCGATCCGGCGCTGTACGACGCCGTGGTGGTGATCAATCTCTGCGTGCCGACCGCCTCCGGCGTGCCGCTCGACCGGCTGCCGCGGCAGGTCAACGGCGTGCGCATCATCGGCATCGACGTGCCGGGATTCGGCGTGCCGACGCATGCCGAGGCGAAGGACGTGCTGGCGGGCGCGATGCTGCGCGCGGCACGGCTCGAGGCGGAGGCCGGCCCGGTCGCGCGGCCGCGCGACCATGACGGCAGCAAGCCGGCGGTGGCGCTGATCGGCGAGATGTTTCCCGCCGATCCGATGGCGATCGCGGCGCTGCTGGAGCCGATGGGGCTCGCGGTCGCGCCGCAGATCCCGGCGCGCGAATGGCGCGATCTGTACGCGGCGCTCGACGGCGTCGCGGCGGCGGCGCTGCACCCGTTCTATGTCGCCGCGGTGCGCGAGTTCCGCAGCGCCGGCCGTCCGATCGTCGCCTCCGGCCCGGTCGGCGTCGACGGCACCGCCGCCTGGCTCGATGCGATCGGCGAGGCGGCGGGCGTGCCGGCGGCGCGGCGCGATGCGGCGAAGGCGCGCGCGCTGCCCGCGTTGCAGGCGGCGCTGGCGGCCAATCCCGTGCGGGCGCGCATCACCGTCGCCGGCTATGAGGGATCGGAGCTGCTGGTGGCGCGGCTGCTGATCGAGGCCGGCGCCGAAATCCCCTATGTCGGCACCGCCTGCCCGCGCACCGAGTGGAGCGAGCCCGACCGGCAATGGCTCGCCGCGCGTGGCACGCATGTGCAATTCCGCGCCTCGCTGGAGCAGGACCTGGCGGCGCTGCGCGAGGTCGCGCCCGACCTCGCGCTCGGCACCACGCCGCTCGTGCAGGCGGCGAAGGAGCGCGGCATTCCGGCCGCGTATTTCACCAACATCGTCTCGGCGCGGCCGCTGTTCGGCCCGGCCGGCGCGGCGGCACTCGGCGCCGTGGTCGCGGCGCAGACCGGCGGACGCGAGCGCTTCGCGCGCATGGTCGCCTTCTTCGCCGGCGTCGGCACCGGCGCCGCCGCCGGGTACGGCTGGCACGACAAGCCGGCCGAGCCGCCCGGCTGGCGCGACCGCGCCCGCCGCGCCCGCGCAGCGCAAGGCCGGGCGGAAGAGGCGGTGGGCCACTGACGATGCTGGTGCTCGATCATGACCGCGCCGGCGGCTACTGGGGCGCCGTCTACGCCTTCGCCGCGGTGCGCGGTCTGCGCGTGGTGATCGACGGGCCGGTCGGCTGCGAGAACCTGCCGGTCACCGCCGTGCTGCACTACACCGACGCGCTGCCGCCGCACGAACTGCCGGTGGTGGTGACGGGGCTGTCCGAAGAGCAGCTCTCGATGAGCGGCACCGAGGAATCGCTGCGCCGGGCGAGCGCGACCCAGGATGCCGACCTGCCGGCCGTGGTCGTGACCGGCAGCATCGCCGAGATGATCGGCGGCGGCGTCACGCCCGAAGGCTCCAATCTGCGGCGCTTCATCCCCCGCACCATCGACGAGGATCAGTGGCAGAGTGCGGACCGCGCGATCTACTGGCTGTGGAGCGAGTTCGGCCGCAAGGCGAAGCCGCGCCCGCGGCCACCGGGCGCGCCGCCGCGCGTCAACCTGATCGGGCCGATCTACGGCACGTTCAACATGCCGTCGGACCTCGCCGAGCTGCGCCGCCTGGTCGAGGGCATCGGCTGCACGGTCAATCTGGTGTTCCCGCTCGGCAGCCATGTCGAGGACATCCCCCGCCTCGCCGACGCCGAGGTGAATGTCTGCCTGTATCGCGAGTTCGGCCGCAAACTCTGCGAGGCGCTGGGCAAGCCCTATCTGCAGGCGCCGATCGGGCTGTTCGCGACCACCAACTTCCTGCGCACCCTGGGCGAGCTCGCCGGCGTCGATCCCGAGCCGTTCATCGAGCGCGAGAAGCACACCACGATCAAGCCGATCTGGGATCTCTGGCGCAGCGTCACGCAGGATTTCCTGCCCTCGGCGAGTTATGCCGTGGTCGCGAGCGAGACCTACAGTCGCGGCCTGCGGCAGTTCCTCTCCGACGAGCTCGGCGCGCCGTGCCGCTTCGCGCTGGCGCGGCGGCCCGGCGCCAAGCCCGACAACGCCCAGGTGCGGCAGAGCCTGCGCGACACGCCGCCGCTGGTGCTCTACGGCTCGTTCAACGAACGCATGTACGCCGCCGAGCTGGGGGCGCGCTGCGTCTTCATCCCGGCGAGTTTTCCCGGCGCGATCATCCGTCGCGCCAGCGGCACGCCGTTCATGGGTTATGCCGGGGCGACCTATGTCGTGCAGGAATTCTGCAACGCGCTGTTCGACGCGCTGTTCCACATCCTGCCGCTCGCAACCGAGCTCGACCGGATCGCGCCGACGCCGGCGGCGCGGCCGCTCGAATGGCAGGCGGACGCGACCGGGCTAATGGACGAGCAACTCGGGCGGCAGCCGTTCCTGATCCGCATCTCGGCCGCGAAGCGGCTGCGCGACGCGGCCGAGCGGCTGGCGCGCAGCGAAGGCGGCGCGGCGGTCGAACCGGACCACGTGCGCGAGGCGATCGCATTGACGCTGGCGGGTGCCGCGTGAGCGCGCCCGTCACGCCCAGGGCTTCTTCGGTCGGCCGCCCGATATGGGCGGCAGCGTCGGACCGGAGGGGAGGCCCGGCCTGGCCGGGTTCACGCGTCGCGCCGGCCTTCCCGCCGGCGCGATTTCCGCCGCGCCGCGCCGGCGCGGCCAGGGCCAGCGGCCCGTCACCCCGGAGAAGGTCCCGATGTCTGATCTGCCCAGAGAAGCAAGTCGAATAACCGGACTGACGATCCTGGAGGCGCGGGAGTTCCACCGCATCTTCGTCTGGAGCTTCATCGGCTTCGTGGTTGTCGCGATCATCGCGCATGTGCTCGCCTGGATCTGGCGGCCCTGGCTCCCAGGCCCGCACGGCTACAGCACGTCGTGGCTGATCGATCAGATGCACGGCGTGCTCACCCACGCCAGCATCATGCTCACCTGACAGGAGGCGTGCATGTATCGCCTGTGGATGCTGTTCGACCCGCGCCGCGCGCTGGTCGGACTGTTCATTTTCCTGTTCGCGCTCGCCCTGCTGATCCACTTCATCCTGCTCAGCACGGACCGGTTCAACTGGCTGGAAGGCTCGCGCGGTGCGCCGATGACGATGCAGTCGACCACGCCGCTGCCGGCACCGCAGGCGGAACAAAAGCCGTAGCGCCGCTGCGGTGGGCGTGCGCCCGCCGCAACGGGCCGACATCCTGACTCGAGGCATCGCCTGTCGCGAGTGCTTGTCACGACAGCGTGGCACGCGACTTGGCACGCAACAGGGCCCGCCGCGGCGCGGGCCCTGCTTCGCGACAGGCGTATCGAGGCGCCGGCGCGCGCCCGTCGGGGCGGCGTTCGCGAACTGACGTGGCCCTAGTGGCCGGTGTCGCACTCCCCAGGATCGGCTGATCAGCGCGTTCCATCGGGCCGCCCCACCGGACAGCGCGCCGCCCGCGACCCTGTCCGCTGAGTTCGGCGTGTGCCGGCGGCCGCGCGCCTGACCCAAGCGCCCGCGCATCCGGGCGCTCGCCCGCGCCGAGCGGCGTTTGAATTACCCCGGCGGCGATCGGCCGCGCGCTGCCGCCCTTGCCAGGGGCTTGCGGCGGTTCGGTGCGCCGCTCGCACGACATCCCGTGCACTTGGCGGCTGGCGTCACCACCACACGCGGGTCCGCAGCGAGACGTAAAGACAACTTGACAATCGACCCCCTGCCGGGCTCCGCTGTTGCGGCCTCAAGGGTGTCGCGCCTGCCCGCACCGCGCGCGCGGCGACCCGGATTTCCGGCCATGCCGGCGCGGCGATCGCGGCGTCACCGCCGCCTTCCGCCGCGGCATGCCGGACCGCCGCGCCGATGAATGTCAATATGGCTGGACGTCAGTATCTATTGACACTCCGGGGGGAATCGGAGTGCAGTCGGGGGGAACGCCATGGTCGCATTCCGTCAGCCTCCGGCCGAGTATTGCCGGGTCGAGGATAGGGATCCCGCCCCAGGCAACCTTCTCGCGGCCGGCTACCCGGCCGCCGCCGAGAGCCTTTGCCGCGCGCCGCCTCCGCTGCCGGCCTGGTCCGCCGCCCGCCGCACCGAAGCGGCGCTGGCCCGCACCATCGAGACCGCCATCCTGCCCCGCCTGGTGCTCGCCCGACGGGCCGCGGCGGCGCCGCCCCGGGCCGCGCCGGCCGCCGCCGACATCGCCGCCTTCGCGTCCCTGATCCTGCGCGCCAACACCGCCGAGGCCGACGGATACCTGGCGCAGCGCCAGGCCGCGGGGGCGACGGTCGAGGCGATCTGTCTCGACCTCCTCGCGCCCACGGCACGCCATCTGGGCGAGCTCTGGGAGCAGGAGCGCTGCCACTTCACCGACGTCACCATCGCGCTCGGCCGGTTGCAGCGCCTGATGCATGCGATCGGCGACAGCGATGGCGTGCTGCCGCCGCCCTGGCCCGGCCGGCAGCGCCGCATCCTGCTGGCCCCGGCGCCGGGCGACCAGCACACGTTCGGCCTCGCCATGGTCGCGGGATTCTTCCGCCGCGCCGGCTGGGACGTCTGGTGCGATCCCGGCTGGGACGCCGACGACCTCCTCTCCCTGGTGCGGCGCCATCGCTTCCTGATCGTCGGGTTCTCGCTCAGCAACACGCGCCGGCTCGAGGCGCTGGCCGCCGGCATCCGGGCGGTCCGGCGGTTCTCGCTGCAGCAGCCGGTCGGGATCATGGTCGGCGGCCGGATGGTCGCCGAGATGCCCGAGCTTTCCACCCTGGTCGGCGCCGATGCCGGTGCCGCCAACGGCGCCTACGCGGTGCGGCAGGCGCGCGACCTGGCCGACCTGCTGGTCTGTCCGGAGTGAACCATGTGCATCTGCGCCGCCGCCGTCTGCCCACCCGCCGTCTGCCCACCCGCCGCCGATCCCTCCCCGTGCGGCGATGCCGGCCGGGAAACCCGGTCGGCATGGCCGGTCGCCCCGCGGGCGGCCGGCCCGGCTGGTTGAAGCGCGGCCGCGAATCCGCGAGGAAGACGGATCAAGCGACCGTGCATTGGAGGACCTCGCCCCTGGTGATGCCATTCCGCTCCCCGCTCCGGTGGCTCGCGCCGCTCGACGCGAACGGGGCGGCCGCGCTGATCGCCAGCGCCAGCGACCTCGCGCTGGCAATCGACGAGGACGGGGTGGTCCGCGACATCGCGATCCAAGCCGACGAGCTGCAGCGCGACCTGCCCGGCAGCGACGTCTGGCCCGGTCGGCCCTGGAGCGAGCTCGTCACGGTCGAGAGCCGGCCCAAGGTCGAGGCGCTGCGGCGCGAGGCCGGGCCGCACGCGGCGCCGCGCTGGCGCCACATCAACTATCCGGCCGCGACCGGTCCGGACGTGCCGATCCTGACCTCGGCGCTGCGCCTCGGCGAGGGCGACCGCATCGTCGCGTTCGGGCGCGACCTGCGCGGCCTCTCCGTGCTGCAGCAGCGCCTGGTCGAGGCGCAGCATGCGATGGAGCGCGACTACGCGCGGCTGCGTCAGGCGGAGCTGCGCTACCGCCTGCTGTTCCAGATCGGGGCCGAGCCGATCCTGGTGGTCGATGCGGCGACGCGGCGGATCGTCGAGGCGAACGCCGCCGCCGAGCACCGCCTCGCCGGCGCCGGGCAGCGCCTGGCCGGGCGCGGGGTTCTCGACCTGTTCGACCCAGCGACCGGCGCCGCCGTCGCCGCCCAGTGCGAGCGGGCGCGCTCCCTCGGCCATGCCGATCCGGTGCAGGGGGCGCTCGCCGAGGCCGCCGGCGCCGCGCCGGCGACGATCGTCCTGATGCCGTTCCGCCAGGACAAGGCGTCGCTGCTGCTCGTCCGCATCGGCCTCGCGTCCGAGGCCGCGGGCTCGCCGGCGGCGGCGACGCCGTCGCCGCTCCTCGCACTAGCCGAGCATGGCCCGGATGCCGGCCTGGTCGTCGGCCCGGACGGTCGCATTATCGCCGCCAACCAGACCTTCCTCGACATGGCCGGGCTGTACGGTCAGGAGCAGGTCCGCGGCCAGCCGCTGGACCGCTGGCTCGGCCGGCGCGGCGTCGACATCGACGTGCTGCTCGGCACCCTGCGCCAGCACGGCGCGGCGCGGCTGTACGCGACGGTGCTGCGCGGCGAGCACGGCACCCACACCGATGTCGAGATCTCCGCGACAACACTCCCTAGCACCGACCCGGGCGGCTTCGTCCTGTCGATCCGCAACGTCGAGCGCCGGCTCGGCGCCGAGATCCGCGTGCCGCGCGAGACGCCACGCTCGGTCGAGCAGCTCACCGAGCTGATCGGCCGGGTGCCGCTGAAGGACCTGGTGCGGGAATCGACCGACATGATCGAGCGGCTCTGCATCGAGACGGCGCTCGAGATGAGCGGCGACAACCGCGCCGCCGCGGCGGAGATGCTCGGGCTCAGCCGGCAGAGCCTGTACGTCAAGCTCCGGCGCTACGGGCTCGGCGATCTCGACGCCGAGCCCCCGGCTTAGCGCGATGCCGGACGCCCCCCGCAGCGTAGGTGGCGATATCGGCTGGCCTGACGGCACCGGCGCCGGTCCCGATCGCGCCGCGGTGCGCATGCCGGATTGCCCTCGTGGGGTGGCCGTGAGCGCGGCGCCGCCGCCGCCCGGGCGCGCCCGATGACGGGAGCGACCCGGGGTCCGGCCGGCTGGGCCGGCATCCTGCGCCTGACGCTGGTGCAGGCGACGCTGGGCGCGGTCGTGGTGCTGGCGACGACGGTGATGAACCGGGTGATGACGGTCGAGCTGGCGCTGCCGGCGATCCTGCCCGGGACGCTGGTCGGGCTGCACTACGCCGTGCAGCTGGTGCGGCCGCGCGTCGGCCATGCCTCGGATCGGACCCGGCGCCGCGTGCCGCTGATCCTGGGCGGCATGGCGCTGCTCGGCGGCGGCGCGGTGGTCGTGGCGCTGGCGATCGCCTGGATGAAGGTGCGGCTCCTGTCCGGGCTCGGGCTCGCCCTGTTCGGTTACGGGCTGATCGGGCTCGGCGTCGGCGCCGCCGGCACCGCGCTGCTGACGCTGCTGTCCGAGCGCGTGCCACCCGCGCGTCGGGCCGCCGCGGCGACGCTCGCCTGGTTCATGATGATCGCCGGCTTCGCGCTCAGCACCGCCCTCGTCGGACGCTACCTGGATCCGTTCACGCCGGGCCGGCTGATCGCGGCGACCGCGACCGTCGCGGTCGTCGCTCTCCTCCTGACCGGCGTCGCGGTCTGGCGCATCGAGCCGGGCGCGGCCGAGGGGCCCGCCGCCGCGCCGCCTCCGGCGCCATTCCGGCTGGCCCTCGCAGCCGCCTGGGCGGACCGGACGGTGCGCCGCGTCACCCTGTTCGTGTTCGTCGCGATGCTGGCCTACAGCGCCCAGGAACTGCTGCTCGACCCCTTCGCCGGCCGGGTGCTCGGCCTGTCGCCGGGCGGCTCGACCCGGCTCGATGCGTGGCAGCATGGCGGCGCGCTGATCGGCATGACGCTCGTGGCGCTCACCGGCGGCGGCCGCATCGCGCGCCACCGCCCCGGCGCGCTGCCGGCCTGGGTCGCCGGCGGCTGCCTCGCCTCGGCGGTCGCGCTCGCGGCGCTGCTCGTGCTGGCGGGTGGGATCGCGGCATCGCTCCCGACGATGCGGCTGTGCTGGCTCGGGCTCGGGCTCGGCAACGGCGCCTTCGCCGCGGCGGCGATCGGCAGCATGCTGATGCTGGCGCAGGCGGGCGGGTCCGACGGCGCCGGGTTGCGCATGGGCCTGTTCGGCGCCGCGCAGGCGATCGGCTTCGCGACCGGCGACCTGGCCGCCGGGGCCGGGATCGGCCTTGCGCATTTGTTCACCGGCGCGGCGGCGACCGGCTATGCAGCGGCGTTCGCCGCCGCCGCGGCGCTGTTCCTGTTCGCCGCGATCCTCGCCGCCGGCATGCGGGCGAAGCCGGCCGCCCTGATCACCCGGCTCGGCATCGCCGCCGGGCCGCGCCCCGGGTAATGGGCATGGGGATAGCGGGCATGCACGCCCTGGACCGCTCCGACCGTGGTGGGGTCTGCTCCGGCACCACCCCGTCGGCGCGCCGCAGCATCGCGGCCGGGCGTCCGGCATCTCCGGCCGTGGCGGGGGCGGCGTGATCGCAGCGCTCGTCATCGCGCTGCTGGCCGCGACGGCGGTGGCCGGCGCGGGTGCGCTGCTGACCGAGATCGGGACCTGGTACGCGGCGCTGCGCAAGCCGCCCTGGCAGCCGCCGGACTGGCTGTTCGGGCCGGCCTGGACGGTGATCTTCGCGCTTACCGCGATCGCCGCCGCGCTCGGATGGCAGGCGAGCGGCCCCGAGCGGCCCCGGATGGTCGCCCTGTTCGTGGTCAACGGCCTGCTCAACATCCTGTGGAGCGGCCTGTTCTTCCGGCTGCGCCGGCCGGACTGGGCGCTGGCCGAGGTGGTGCCGCTCTGGCTGTCGGTGCTGGCGCTGGTCGTGGATCTCGCCCCGGTCTCGGCCGTCGCGGCCTGGCTGCTCGCCCCCTACCTCGCCTGGGTCGCCTTCGCGGCCTTCCTCAACCTGACGATCGTACGGCTGAACGCGCCGTTTCCGGGACGCTGAGCGATGGTGCCCATGAATGCCAGCATCGCGACACTATTTGATCCGCCGATCCTTGCCGGCGCAGTGGCGCGCGTGGCGGTGCCGCCGCACCGGCGGACGCTGCCGCTGCGCGTCGGCACCCGCACCTCGCCGCTGGCCCTGGCGCAGACCCGCAGCTTTCTCGACCTGCTGACGCGCTTCTGTCCGGTGCTGCGCGGCATGGGCGTGTTCCGCGAGCAGGCGATCCAGACCACGGGCGACCGCGTGCAGGACCGAAGCCTCGCCGAGATCGGCGGCAAAGGCCTGTTCGCCAAGGAGATCCATGAGGCGCTGCTGGATCGGCGGATCGACCTCGCGGTGCACAGCCTGAAGGATCTGGAGACAACGCTGCCACCCGGCATCGCGCTCGCCTGCGTGCTGCGGCGCGAGGATCCGCGGGACGCCCTGCTGCTGGGCGAGGGCTGCGGCGAACCCGACGCTGACGATCCGTGGGCCGCGCTGCCGGCGGCGGCCGCGATCGGCACCTGCTCGGTGCGGCGCCAGGCGCAGTTGCTGCACGCGCGGCCGGATCTGCGCATCGTGCCGATGCGCGGCAACGTGCATTCGCGGCTGGACAAGTTGCGCGACGGGCACTGCGCCGCGACGCTGCTGGCGCTGGCCGGGCTGCGGCGCCTCGATCTGGCGCATCTCGCCGCGGCGGCGATCGCGCCGGAGCGGATGCTGCCCGCTTCGTGCCAGGGGATCATCGGCGTCACCGCGCGCAGCGCCGACACCGCGCTGTGCGAGTTGCTGGCGGCGATCACCGACCCGCCGACGCAGGTCGCGGCCGAGGCGGAGCGGGCGATGCTGGCGGCGCTGGACGGCTCCTGCCGCACGCCGATTGGCTGCCACGCCCGCCCGGATTCGCGCGGCGGCGTGACGGTGACCGGCATGGTCGCCCGCGCCGATGGCGGTTTCCTGCTGCGCCGCAGCCTGGCGGGTGCCGCCGCCGACGCGGCGGCGATCGGCACCGCGCTGGGCGAGAGCCTGCGCCGCGACAGCCCTTGCGATTTGTTCGGCTGACGCCGCCACGTGCCTCGGCGCAAGCCGTGGCGGGTCACGGAACGGAGTGATGCGGCCCAGGGCCTATGGCAGGAGCGCTGATGCGCCACCGCGAAACGGGGTCAGACGGGTGCTGTGATACCCGCCCCGGACCGTTGTCGCCCGAACAGATCGTCCGCGGATTCACCACGGTCAGCCCGCGATCCTCGAAGCTGCCGGCGCCGCGGCGCAAGCCGGTACTGGTGTGCAGGATCCCGGCCTGGTGGAGCACGCGTGGTGGAGAGCTGTGTTCGCGGCTGCGCCGCAATCCACGCGACCGGAGCGAAATGCAATTCGCCGCGCATGAGCTCCGAGATCGCCGGGCTGGTAGGCGTGTCGCACAATGTTCCCGACCGATCGCACCGCCTGCCACGGCGGCCCTGGCGCCAGCCGCTCTGCCTCAGCGCCGAGCTTGGCGGCAGCTTCGCTGATACGCTCCAGACACCGCTCGACGGCATCCCGAGTGCGCTTGTCGATTTGCAAACGCAGCTCGGTCCGTTCCCGTCAGGTAGTCGCAAATCCGTCAGACGTTCCCGAGAATGTCCTGGAAGCGGACACCGGGACGTCCGAAAGGTACTTACGCCTCCCTCGGCGATGCTGCGCCTGAGCCGTGGTCGGACGATCGACTCCTCCACACGATTCACGTCGCATCCGAGCCGATGCGCAAGGTGCTCTCGGAGGAAGTCCAGCCTGCCAGAATGGTCGAAGCCGCCTGAGGAAAACGCTGCCCCGCGGGCGAAACGCCAGATCAACATCGGACGAATCGGTTGGCACGTCTCGGGCGCATGACCCGAACAGCGTGACCGTCTCGACGCCGCGCGCCCGGAGTTCAGCCGCGTGACTGTGCAAGACTGCGACGAGCTCGGCTCGCGACGGTGTCCGGTCGACCAGACCTGCAATGTACGCGAAGCGGCAGCCAACTGCGAGACATGGAAGGTTTGGACTCTGGTGACGGCGAACGTCCGTGGACCCTACCTTCCCACCAACGTCACGGACGCGCTCCGGCCTGCCCTGCAGGACGAGGCGGATCATGCGGAAACCTGTCAGGCCTCCTGCGTTTGCACGGTCGTGAGGATCGGGCCATGTGCAGTCAGTTGAAGTTTGTCGCCTTGGCGCTCGCCCTGAGTCTCACGGGGTGCGGCCTGGCCGCTGCGCCCTGCCGCGTCGCATCAGCCGGCTTGAAGATTGTGCCGGTTGTCGGACATCCGGCCGCTGCTCCGACCGACGCGTGTGCCGGTGCCATCGATCCGTAGGTGAATGCCGAGGCAAATCAGGATACGAAGCGACATCAGCCTGCAATACACGGGCAACAATGCGGCCCCACATGACCGCGGCGAAACACGGGTGGCGCGGTGATGCCGCGCCCAATGGGCCCCATCGAACTCAACCATGGAGGCGACCGATGAAGCGCGCCCTGCTGCTTTTGTCTTTGCTCGCGGTTGCGGTCCCGCTGTCGGGCTGCGTTGTCGCTCCGGCGCCCGGTTGGTGCTACTGGCATCCATACCGGTGTCGTTGACGTTCATCTCTTCCGGTGGCGCAACGCGCGGAGATGAAGGGCTGTTCTCGGTGTCCAAATACTGGTTCCCGGCAAAGCGATACGGTTGGGGCTGGGGGTTGCCGACGACGTGGCAAGGCTGGATCGCCGTGCTGGCCTTTGTCGTTCTCATCGCGGCTGGCAGCATCCTGCTGCCGCCGGGCAGGTCTCTCGCAGCCTATCTGATCTACGTCTGCGCCCTGGTCGTACTGCTCCTCGGGCTGTGTTGGCTGAAGGGCGAACCTCCGCGCTGGCGCTGGGGTGGCCGGGATCGGGCCTGACGTCCCGTCAGGACTGAACAGCAGGCGGTCGAAGATCAGGACAATCCGCGCGGATAGTCGCGCGCCACACGCGCGCTGGATAGGGTCATCGGGCGGGGGCCTCGGGCAGATGGATGAAGCCGTCTCCGTCGCTCGAAGACGGGATCTGCCCGTTACGGCGCGCGGCGCCGACGCACGTTTCTCAGCACAATTCCTGCCCACAGAACTGCGGGCGCGGCGCCCTCGAACAGGCCGGACGGTTCCGGAATCGCCACTGCCGGCTCGACGTACGTCCGGAATCCAAAGTCGGTGTTGCCGAAAGCGAGAAGCTGCCACCGGCCGGCGCCAAAGTAGTATGCCGACCCTGCAGGATAGTCGGCGGTCGCGTCGGAGCCCCAGATCACGAAGGCGGGCGGGGCGGTCAACTGGACGGCCAGCTCCTCTCCGGCGGTGACGCTGATTCCATCGGATGAGAAGTCGAATTCCGTGTACGGCAGGTCCGGCAGGATGCAGCAGATATTCGGGTAGCGAGGAATGGACGAGTATGAGACTGTCGCTGTCCCCAGAACATCGCCCGGAAGAGTCGAAGGAGCTCCCGATGCGTCCACGCGGAGAATGGTCGCGGTGACGGTGCCCCGGCCGACATTTGGATTCCAGAGATAGGCATCGAATGCGCTGAACGTTCCCGATAGTCCGACAACCAAGGTCTGGGCGAAAACACCGAGCCCGACGCCGGAATTGCCACCCACCACCCCGGTCGCAAGAGTGTTGTTCTGGTCGAGCACCGGGGCCGCTCGACAGAGACCCGATGCGGCGCCGAGAAGCAGCGACGCGACCATGCAGACCGACTTTACTCTGGTCATCGCGAGATTTCCCCGTGGCGTGCAGAGCCGCGTAGCGACACTCATCCCTCAGATAGCTGGCAAGCGACGCCGGCACGAAACTCGCCGGAGAGGCGCAAGGGCGGCGATCGCCTCCCGTCCCGGTCTTCGTCGCGCAAGGGTCGACCCCGGATCGTCGGACACCCGGTGGAATCTGGCAACGTCACCGTCGCCATCCGATCCGACGGCCAAGTCCGCCGGCACCGTCACGCGCTCCGGGTGTCCGTCGCTCGCGCGGACGCTCCCGGCAGATCGGCGGCGCTTTTGGGCCAGGACAGGAACAGCCCGATGTCTCCCGGCATCCCGCCCGGGTAGTTGATGATCCGGGCGGAAAACGCGAAGCCGCCCGGACGCAGGTTCTGTTCCCAATACTCGTAGACCACGCGCACGCCGGCCGGCATCGTCGCCAGCCAGGCCGGTTCGACTCGCGCCGCCTCTCCGGCCTGCTTGCCGGGTCTGTTGATCGGCGGCGCACCGACATTGCCGACGGCCCGGCCCTGATCCGTGCAGAAGCCGCTCGGGAACGAGGTGAGCATCAGCTCGGTCTCGCCGCGCTCGAAGGCCCGCTTGATCCGCTCCGCCACGGCGTCGACCCGCTCCTGAGTCAGCGTGAAGGTGTCGAGCCGTTTGCGGAACTCCGCCAGCTCCTCCTCCTGACGGCGCTTCAGAGTCTCCTCGTCCGCGCGCTCCCGCTCCCGGCGCGTATCGCGCTCGGCGAACAGGTCGGCGACCGAGAGTTTCGGCGGTGCGAGTTCGGGCATGGTGCCTGTTCCTCCCTGAGCCTCTCCGGCAGAGTCATGATCCGAGAGCGGCCGCGGATCCCGCTCTTCGTCAAGCCGCTCGACGGCACGGATCGTCGCCGCTCGATCTCTGCGCGGGATTGCCGGAAACCCGGCCCTCGTGTGACGCCGCGGCCGGATCTGCGCTGCCCGACGGTCGCGTCTTCCGGTCCGAACGAGGCCGATGCGATCGACGAGGCGGCCCGTCCTGCAACGCAAGCGCGGCGCAGCCGTCCAACTCCAACCAACGTCCCGGAACGGCAGACGACAGGGCGTTCCCGGCACGCGACACACGCTGGCCCTCCCCGTGCCCGAGACGATGTGGTAACGCATTGACCGAGGTCAAGCGGAGCAGTCCGGAGCGGCCCCGTTCCAGCCGGCGCGTCGTGCCGGCCGCGCTGTCGACAGCGTCGAACCACGCACCGGCGAGCGGCGCGTCACCGCACCGCGATGCGGCAAAGTGGCGGATCGGGTGCGCGGTGCGGAACGAGGCCAAACCGGGCGCATCGCGCGGCGCGAGCGGGCCGCACCGGGAGGACGTCATCGCCATGCTGGCCGCATCAGCACAGGCTCGTTCCAGGCCGGCGCGTCAGGCAATGCTGCGGGCGCTCACCTGGCGCGCCACGCCGCGGGGACGCGGCGCCGTGCGGCACATCGCCGCAGCCTGCCTGCTCGCGGTGCTCGGCGCGGCACCGCCCGTCGCGTTCGCCGGCGCGGACCCTGCATCGCGACCGGACACGATCCGTGTCGGCCAGATGACACTGCGGCGTTGCGGCCAGGAGGGCGGCTATTGCGGCAGGCTGTCGCGTCCGCTCGATCCGGCACACCCGAGCGGGCGGACGATCGACATCGACTTCCTGTTCTTTCCGCATCACGGCAGCGTTCCGCGCCGCGGCGTCATCGTCGGCAGCGAAGGCGGCCCCGGCCTCGCGACCACGAAGGCGGCAGCGCAGTACCTGAACCTGTTCGCACCGCTGCTCGATGACCACGACCTGCTGCTGGACGATCAGCGCGGCACCGGCCGCTCCGACGCCATCGACTGCGAGCCGTTGCAGTCGATGCAGCATCTCACCGTCGGCGCGATCGGCGCGTGCGGCGCATCGCTCGGCCCGGCCGCGACGCTGTACGGCAGCGGGCTCGCGGCCGACGACCTGGCGGCATTGCTCGACCGGCTCGGCATCCCGAAGATCGACCTGATCGGCACCAGCTACGGCACCTTCCTGGCGCAGACCTTCGCCGGTCGTCACCCGGATCGCCTGCGCAGCCTGGTGCTGGACGGCGCCTATCCGGTGATCGACGAGGACCCGTTCTTCGCCGCGGCCGGCGCTGCGGTGCGGCGCAATCTCGATCTGATCTGCGCGCGCGCGCCTTCGTGCCACGAGGGCGGCGGGACGTCGCTCGGCCGCACCATCCGCCTGCTGCAGAGGTTGCGTGCCCACCCGATCACCGGCCAGGCGCGCACGATCGACGGCGACAGCCTCAGCGTGACGCTGGATGCGGAATCGATCGGCAACATCCTGTACGACGGTGCCAGTGGTGGGCTGAACGACCGCGAGTTCGACCCCGCCATGCGCGCGCTGCTGGATGCCGGCGATCCGGTCCCGCTGCTGCGGCTGGCCGCCGAGAATGCCGCGCTGCAGGGTGACGCGGGCCCCGGCGGGCCGCCGACGTTGTACAGCCGCGGGCTGAATGCGGCAGTCACCTGCATGGACTATCCGACGCTGTTCGACATGACCGCGGCTCCGGCGGTCCGCCGCGCGGAGCTCGCCGCACGGATCGTCCGGGCGAAGGCCCGGCATCCCGGCCTCTACGCGCCGCTCACCATCGCCGAGTGGCTGCGGCTGCCGCTGGAGCTGCGGCTGCTGGATCTGTGTCTCGAGTGGCCGGTGCCGACGCCTCCCTACTCACCCGGCCATCCGATTCCGGCGCCGGCCCGGTTCGCCGATATCCCGACACTGGTCCTGTCCGGCGAACTCGACGGCCTGACCACGCCGGAGGAGGGCGCGATCGTCGCGCGACAGTTCCCGCATGGCCGGCAGGTCGTGGTCGAGAACAGCTTCCACGTCGTCTCGCTCGGCGACGTCGACAACTGCGCCTCGCGCATCGTGCAGGTTTTCGTCACCACCCTGCGGCCCGGGAACACGGCCTGCACGCACCATGTGCGGCCGCTCCGGATGCCGCCGCCGTTCCCGCGTCACGCGGTCGATGTGCCGCCGGCGGTCGCCATGTCGGGCAACCTTGCATCGCCGGAGGCGCTGTCCCTCGCCGCCGCCGCGGTGCAGACGGCCGGCGACATTGCCGCGCGCTGGCGGCTCAATCGCAGCGGCCATGGCTTCGGCCTGCGCGGCGGCAGCTTCCGCATCGGCATGGCGGGCTCCGCGGCCGCGATACGCCTGGATCAGGTGCGGTGGACGGACGACCTGATCGTCTCGGGCATCGTGCTCTGGGATCGCGAAAGCGCCGCGGCCACGGCGAGCCTCACCTTCGCCGGACCCGGCCGGCATCACGGCCATGTCGACGTGGACTGGAGCGGCCGGAACCGCAACGGCTGGGCGCTGCTGACGGGCACGGTCGATGACGCCGCCTTGCGGGCGTTGATCGAACTGCCGTCCGCCCCGGCGGCCAGCACCGCCGGCCGCTGACGCGCACCGCCAGCGCCCGTCACACCGGAGCAAGTCGCGGCGGCGCAGGACCTATTGCGGCGGCGCCGGCGCCGCACCGCTGGCGCCGGCGTTATAGCCTTTCTGGTACTGGCTCGCCTGGTCCTTCTTGACCTGGTCATAGATCAGCCCGCCGGCGAGGCCGGCCGCGGCACCGATGCCGGCGCCGAGTCCGGCATTGCCGGCGATGGCACCGATCACCGCGCCACCCGCGGCACCGATGCCGGTTCCCGTCACCGCGCGTTGCTGCGTCGCGGTCATGTTCGAGCAGCCGGCGACCGCCACCGTGGCGACGGCCAGCACGACGATCGTCTTGCGCATCGCGCCTCTCCCGTTCCGCTTCCAGCCTATTACTGCGTGCCTGGCATGCACGGATAGGTCTCCGCCAGGAACTCGAACAGCCCGTCCAGTGCCGGCCGGTTCATCCGCGTCGGGTCGGCATGGACCCAGCCGGTGAACGCCGCCAGCGCCTGGTCATGGGTCGGCCGCGGCTCGGGGAT
>DATJSJ010000118.1:0-4173 GCA_035504175.1 Acetobacteraceae bacterium | reverse complement strand
TTTCACTTAAAGTCATGCGGGTCTGGGGGCGCTTGCCCCCAGTGGGGTCCAGGGGCAAAGCCCCTGGCCTTCTTCCATGACCTTCGCCCAAACCCACGCCATCACCGACGTCTGCGTCCTCGTCGCCGACGTCGAGCGCTCGACCCGCTTCTACGTCGACCGTCTCGGCTTCCGCCTGCTGCACCGTGCGCCTGGCTTCGCCGATTTCGCCGGCGCCGGCACCACGCTCGCCGTCTGGGAGGCCGATCACGTGCGCCGCACCACCGGCCTGCCCACGCGCGCGCTGCAGGATGCGCATCAGGTGATGATCGCGGTGCACCTTCCGACACCGGCCGATGTCGACGCGGTGCACGCGGAGCTCACGGCGAACGGCGTGGTCTTTTCCACCGCGCCGGCCGACTATCCGTGGAACGCGCGAAGCTGCTATTTCGCCGGGCCGGATGGCGAGCTCTGGGAGCTCTATGCGTGGCACGAGGGCGGCGCGGCCGGCAAGCTCGACTGACCGGGAGGAACAGGCATGGCCCGCAGCATCATCATCGACACCGATCCTGGCCAGGACGATGCGGTCGCGATCCTGCTGGCGCTGGCATCGCCGGAGGAGCTGGACGTACGGGCGATCGTCACCGTCGCCGGCAACGTGCCGCTCGCGCGCACGACGCACAACGCGCTGAAGATCCTCGAACTGGCCGGGAGAACGGATATCCCGGTCCATGCCGGATGCAGCCGGCCGATGCGCCGCACGCTGGTCACGGCGGAGCACGTGCACGGGCCGACCGGGCTGGACGGGCCGGACTTCCCCGAGCCGAGCCTGCGGGCGCGGGAGGAGCATGGCGTCGACTATTTGCGCCGGACGCTGCGCGAGGCGGCACCACGCTCGATCACCCTCTGCACGCTGGGCCCGCTGACCAATGTCGCGATGGCGCTGTCGCTGGAGCCGGAGATCGCGCCGGCTATGGCCGAGATCGTGATGATGGCGGGCGCCTATTTCGAGGTCGGCAACATCACCCCGACGGCCGAGTTCAACGTCTATGTCGATCCGGAAGCCACCGACGTCGTGCTGCGCAGCGGCGTGCCGATCAGTATGGTGCCGCTCGATCTCAGCCACCGCGTGCTGACCACGCGGGAGCGGCTGGAGCGGGTCGCCGCCGCGGGCAACCGCGCGGCGCTGGCGGTCGGTGCGATGCTGGCGTTTTCCGAGCAGTTCGATCGGAAGAAGTACGGCTGGGATGGCGCGCCGCTGCACGATCCCTGCGTCATCGCGCATCTGCTCGACCCGACGCTGTTCCGCGGCCGGCAGATCAACGTCACGGTGGAGACTGGCAGCGCGCTGACACTCGGCATGACGGTCGCCGACTGGTGGCAGATCACCGACCGGCCGCGCAACGTCACCTGGCTACGCGAACCCGACGCCGTCCGGTTCTATGCGCTGCTGAGCCAGCGGCTCGCGCGGCTGCCGTGAGACCTGGCGACGCGCGCAGCGCAGCCGACCCCGCGACTGTCGCGACATCGGGCGCGATCGGCGCCGCCTGATGGCGACGCTGATCCGCGGCGCGACCATCCTGGCGATGGATGCGGCCCATGGCGCGACGCCGTTCACCGGCGATCTGCTGGTCGAGGGCAACACGATCGCCGCGATCGGACCGGACCTGAGCGCGCCGCCAGGTGCCGCGTTGATCGACGGGCGCGATCGGCTGGTGATGCCGGGCCTGGTGAACGGCCACCTGCATTCGGGCGAGACGTTCTTCAGGGGCCGCTACGAGCGCCTGCCGCTGGAGCTCTGGCTGCTCTACGCCTACCCGCTGCTGATGGACCCGCCGATCCCGCGCGAGCTGCTGTATCTGCGCTCGCTGCTGGTCGCGATCGAGTCGCTGCGCGGCGGCGTCACCACGATCTGCGACGATTTCTTCGACCCGCCGGTGCACGATCTCGACCGCGTTGCGGCCGTGTTCGCCGCCTATGAGGCGATCGGCATCCGGGCGAACGTCTCCAGCGGCGTGATGAACCTGAAGCTGATGGACGAGCTGCCGTTCGCGCGCGAGGTCGTCCCCGCGGCGCTGCAGGCCGTGCTCGATGCGATGCCCGCGGTGACGGTCGAGGAGTACGTCGCGCATTGCGAGGCGGTGTTCGCGACGCTGCACGGACGGGCGGGGCGGCTGCGCTTCATGCTGGCGCCCTCGGCGCCGCAACGCTGCTCGCCGGAGCTGATGCTGGCCTGCGACGCGTTCGCGCGCCGGCACTGCGTGCCCTACCACACGCATGTTCTGGAGACGAAGACGCAAGCGGTTGCGGGTCGGGTGCATTCCGGCCGCAGCCCGATCCGCGCCATGCACGATCTCGGCATCCTGCATCGCGGCACCACCATCGCACATGCCGTCTGGGTCGATGACGAGGATATCGCGCTGATGGGCGCGGCTGGGTGCTCGGTCGTGCACAACGCGATCGCGAATCAGCGACTCGGGGCCGGGGTGGCGCCAGTGCGGCAGCTACTGGATGCGGGGGTGACGATCGCGCTCGGGACGGACGGGCTTTCCAGCAACGACACGGCGCGGATCTTCGACGTGATGCGGGTCGCGGGCCTCGTGCACAGCCTCTCCGGACCCGAGTACGGGCGCTGGGTCGGCGCGGCGGAGATCCTGACAGCGGCGACGATCGGCGGCGCGCGCAGTGCCTTGCTCGACGATGTCACCGGCTCGCTGGAGGTGGGCAAGCGGGCGGATCTGATCGTGCTCGATCTCGCCGCGACCAACTTCGTCCCGCTGAGCGATCCGGTGAAGCAGCTCGTCTACGGCGAGAACGGCAGCAGCATCGTGATGGTGATGGTGGACGGCCAGGTCGTGCTGCGCGACGGCCGGCTGACCACGGTGGACGAGGCGGCGGTGCTGGCGGAAATCCGGGCGGCGATGCCCGCGCTGCTGGCGGCGCATGCGGCGACCGAGCAGCGCAACCGCGTCTTCGAGCCCTGGTTCGCGGAAATCCACCGCCGCGCGACGGCGATGGACATCGGCATGGACCGCTATGCCGGCGATCGGGGTGCGCCCGGCTGACTCACGGTGCGTCGGCGCCGGGGATTCGATCGTCGCGGATCAGCTCGCGGCAGAGCGCCACAAAGGCGTCCGTGGTCTGTGTCCGTCGCAACCCCGGCGCCATGGCGAGCCCGAGCACCAGCGCCCGCGGCGATCCGGTCAGCCGCAGATAGACCAGCCTGTTGCCGTCGAGCGAGGCGTGGTTGCGCGGCTTGACGTTGGCGATGCCGAACCCGTCGCCGCGCGCCACCAGGCTGCGCACCACGTCCAGATGCTCGAAGCGCCCGGCGATGCGCGGTGAGACGCCTTCCTGCTGGAACAGCGACAGGAAATAGTCGCGGCTGGCCGGCATGTTGAGCAGCAGGTACGGCTCCCCCGCCAGCTCCTCGAAGGAGACGGCGCGCCGGCGGGCGAGTCGGTGCCGCGCCGCGACGAAGGCGTAGGGCGGCACGCGCGCGAGGCCGATGAATTCGAGGTCGGGCGGCAGGTCGAGATCGTAGGTGAGCGCCAGCGCGATGTCGCCGCGGCGCAGCCGTTCCATCAGCTCCGGCTGATGCCCGGCCACGGCATGCACGCCGGCTCCTTCGTGGCGGCGGCGCAGCGCCTGCACCAGCTCTGGCACCAGCAGCGGATAGACGGTGGAGAGGCAGCCGATCTCGAGCAGGCCGCTCACCTTGCTCGCGAGTTCCAGCGCGGTCGCCTCGAGTTCCCCCGCTTGCAGCAGCAGGGCGCGCGCGGCTTCGAGGAAGCTCTGGCCCTGCGGCGTCAGCGACAGGCCCTGGGCATGGTGGCGGACGAAGAGCTGGATGCCGTAATCGAGTTCGAGGGCGGAGATCGCGGCAGAGATCGAGGGCTGCGAGATGTGGATCTTGTCGGAGGCGAGCGTGATGCTGCCGGTTTCGGCGGCGGCGACGAAGTAGCGGATCTGGCGGAGCGTGAAGCGCACCGGGGCAGCTTGGGTGATATCGGAAGAAGAAGGAAGGTGTTCTTTTTTGTAAAAAAGAACCAATACCCCGAATCCGTGAGTTTGCGGGTGAAAAGGCTTGTACGGCTCGGCGCGGCCGTTGCACGCTGTTGGCATGCGAAGTGGCGGGTTTCTGGCGGCGGCGGATCGGGATGCATTGCTGAAGCTGGCCCGTGACGGGCTGGC
>DATJSJ010000117.1:0-5355 GCA_035504175.1 Acetobacteraceae bacterium | reverse complement strand
AGGACTGGTCGCGGCCGAACGCAGAAAGCGCGGCTACCCCCGCCGCACCAGCACGCCATGCCGCTGCTCCGAGGGCAGGCACAGCGCCGCCAGCGCGGGCGCGACGTCGGCAGGCTTCGCAAGTTCGGAGAAATCCTCGCCTGGCATCGCCTGGCGCCGCAGCCTGGTCGCGACCACGCCGGGATCGAAGAGATTGACGCGCAGCCGCGACGTGCGGGACTCGGCCGCCCAGGTCAGCACGAGATGCTCCAGGCCGGCCTTGGTCGCGCCATAGGCGCCCCAATACGCCCAGGGCGCGCGGGCGACGGCGCTGGTGACGAACACCGCGCGGCCCGCCTCGCCCGCCTGCAGCAGCGGTCCGCAACTGCGGATCAGCCGCCAGGTGGCGGAAAGGTTCACGCCCACCACGTCGTCCCAGTGCGCCGGCAGGATGTGCGGCACCGGGGTGAGCAGGCCGAGTGCCGCGGCATTGTGCACCATCACGTCCAGTCGTCGGAACCGCTCGAACAGGCTCGGCCCGATCGCATCGACCGCGGCGCCGTCCTTGAGATCGAGCGGCAGCAGCGTGGCGCTGCCGCCCACGGCGCGGATCGCGTCGTCGGTCTCCTCGAGTCCGCCCTGGGTGCGGGCGGTGATCACGACGTGGGCTCCGAGGCGCGCCAGTTCGATCGCGGTCGCGGCACCGATGCCGCGGCTGGCGCCGGTCAGCAGCGCGATGCGGCCGGCGAGCGGCGCCGCGTCCGACATGATCAGCGGCTCTCGGTCAGCAGGCTGAGCTGGCGTTCGGCGTTGCCGGTGATGTCAGGCAGCGGCACCGGATAGTCGCCGGTGAAGCAGGCATCGCAGAATTGCGGCCGCGCCGGATCGCGCCCGGGCTTGCCGAGCGCGCGGTAGAGCCCGTCCATCGAGACGAAGGCCAGGCTGTCGGCGCCGATCAGCGCCGCCATCTCATCGACGCTGTGTCGCGCCGCGAGCAGCTTGTCCCGCTCCGGCGTGTCGATGCCGTAGAAGCAGGAATGCGTCGTCGGCGGCGAGGAGATGCGCATGTGCACCTCGCGCGCGCCGGCGAGCCGCACCATCTCGACGATCTTCTGGCTGGTGGTGCCGCGCACGATCGAATCATCGACCAGCACGACGCGCTTGCCGGCCAGCATGGCGCGGTTGGCGGAATGCTTGAGTTTGACCCCGAGATGGCGGATCTGGTCGGTGGGCTCGATGAAGGTGCGACCGACATAGTGGTTGCGGATGATGCCGAGCTCGAACGGGACGCGGCTCTCTGCCGCGTAGCCCATGGCGGCCGGAACGCCGGAATCCGGCACCGGCACGACCACGTCTGCCGGGACATGGCTCTCGCGCGCGAGCTCGACGCCGATGCGCTTGCGCGCCTCATAGACGGCGGTGCCCTCCATCACCGAATCCGGCCGGGCGAAGTAGATGTATTCGAAGACGCAGAAGCGCTCACGGGCGGCGCCGAACGGGCGGATGCTGTGCACGCCCTGGTCATTGATGACGACGATCTCGCCCGGCTCGACGTCGCGGACGAATTCGGCACCGACGATGTCGAGCGCGCAGGTTTCGCTCGCCAGCACCCAGCCGCCGGGGCCGGGGATGCGGCCCAGGATCAGCGGCCGCACGCCGAGCGGGTCGCGCACGCCCATCAGCGCCTCGTCCGACAGTGCCACCAGCGAGTAGGCACCGACCACCTGCTTCAGCGCGTCGATCAGCCGGTCGGCGACCGTCGAGTAGAGGCTGATCGCGATCAGGTGGATGAACACTTCGCTGTCGGTGGTGGACTGGAAGATGCAACCGCGGCGCACCAGCGTGCGGCGCAGGGCGTGCGCGTTCGTCAGGTTGCCGTTGTGTGCGACGGCGAAGCCGCCGAATTCGAAATCGGCGTAGAGCGGCTGGACGTTGCGCAGGATCGTCTCGCCGGTCGTGGCGTAGCGGTTGTGCCCGACCGCGCTCGACCCTGGCAGCGAGGCGATCACGCGGGCGTCGCCGAAATTGTCGCCGACCAGGCCGAGGCCGCGATGCGAGTGGAAGCGCCTGCCGTCGAAGCTGACGATCCCCGTGGCCTCCTGGCCGCGGTGCTGCAGCGCGTGCAGTCCAAGCGCGGTCACCGCGGCGGCGTCGGTCACGTTCCAGACGCCGAACACGCCGCATTCCTCGTGCAGCGTGTCGTCCTCGGCGTGCGGGCGGGTGGTCAGCCCCATCTTTTTCGTCTCCGCCGCCTCGGCTCGGCCGGGCGGATAGGTGCCGACGGCGGATGCGTCAGCAATTATGATCCCCCGTCCTGGGTCAGCGGGCCGGATCGAGGCTTCGGCCGGATGGTGTCGCGTGCAGCAGCGCCTCCGCGCTCAGCCGGTCCGGTCCGGGTGGTGCCGACACATGCGGCCGGTATTGCGCCGGCAGTTGCCGGGTGGTCCAGCGTGCCCCCTGGTAGATGGCCGGCAGTGTCCGTGCGTGCAGGACCGGCGGCGGCCAGCTTTCGACCGACAGCACCATGCCGCCCAGGATATAGGCGGCGACCAGCAGCACCGCACCCCTGGCGAAGCCGAATACCAGTCCGAGCGTGCGGTCGAGGCCGCCCAGGGCGGAGCGGCGCACCGCCATGCCGATGGTCCGCGCCACGATGGAGAGGATGATCAGGGTGACGAGGAAGATTGCCCCGAACGCCACCGGGTCGGCGATGTCGGGGTTGGCGATCATCCGGCGGAAGAAGGGCTGTGCCAGGTGGAACCCGAGCACGCCGGCGAGGATGGCGCCGACCCAGGCGCCGATGCCCAGGACTTCCCGCACCAGGCCGCGCATCAGGCCGAGCAGGGCGGAGAAGGCGAGGAGGGCGAGGACGAGGAGGTCGACCCAGTTCATGCACGGCCCCGGCTGTTAGGCTGGGTTTATCCGGGGCCGGCAGGGAAAGGAAAGCGTGTGCGTCGTCTTCCGTCCGGGGGGTCTGGGGCCTCAGGCCCCAGCGGGGTTTGGGGCGGAGCCCCAACCTTCACTTGAACGCCGCCACCAGGTCCGCGACGTGCCCGATCTCCGACAACGTCATGCCTGCCGGGCTCACCACCGGCCGGTTCCCCCGCGCGACGCGCCGCGGCAGCCAGGCGGTCGAAAACCCGAGCTTGCCCGCCTCCTTCAGCCGCGCCTCCGCCTGCGCCACGGGTCGGACCTCACCGGAGAGCCCCACTTCCCCGAAATACACTGCACCAGGACTGGTCGGCTGATCCGCGGCGGCGGAGGCGAGGGCGGCGGCGACGGCGAGATCGGCGGCCGGCTCCGCGACTCTGAGCCCGCCGGCAACGTTCAGGTAGACGTCGGACGCGGCGAGCCGCAGCCCGGCGCGGCTCTCCAGCACCGCGAGCAGCATCGAGAGCCGGCCCCCGTCCCAGCCCACCACCGCCCGCCGTGGCGCGCCGCCGGGATTGGGCGCCAGCAGCGCCTGCACCTCCAGCAGCACGGGACGCGTGCCCTCGAGCCCGGCGAACACGGCGCTGCCGGCGACGTTGCCGCGGCGTTCCGCCAGGAACAGGGCCGAGGGGTTCGCGACCTCGGCGAGGCCGCGATCGGTCATTTCGAACACGCCGATCTCGTCGGTCGCGCCGAAGCGGTTTTTCACCGCGCGCAGGATGCGGAACTGGTGACCGCGATCGCCTTCGAAGTAGAGCACCGCGTCGACCATGTGCTCGAGCACGCGCGGACCGGCGAGCGCGCCTTCCTTGGTGACGTGGCCGACCAGCACGAGCGCGAAGCCGCGCGTCTTGGCGAGGCGGATCAGCTCGAAGCTGCAGGCGCGGACCTGCGCGACGGTGCCGGGGGCGCTGTCGATCGCGTCGAGCCACATGGTCTGGATTGAGTCGATCACCACCAGCGCGGAATCGGCGGCGCTTTCCAGGCTGGCCGCGATGTCGCGCAGGTTGATCGCCGCGGCGAGGTCGAGCGCCGCGCCCGCGACGCCGAGCCGGCGGGCGCGCAGCCGCACCTGGTCGACCGCCTCCTCGCCCGAGACGTAGATCACCCGCCGGCCCTGGCCCGCGAGTGCCGCCGCGCCCTGCAGCAGCAGCGTGGATTTGCCGATCCCCGGATCGCCGCCCACCAGCACGGCCGACCCGGGCACGAACCCGCCGCCGAGCACGCGATCCAGCTCGGCGATGCCGGTTTCCTGCCGCGGTGGCGGCGCCTGCTCGCCGGCCAGGCCGACGAAGGCGAGGCGACGGGCCGCGTCGGACTTGCCGCCGGCGCCGCGGCCGGTCGGACCGGGCCGGCGCTCGACCGTCTCCTCGACGATGCTGTTCCATTCGCCGCAGGTGTCGCAGCGCCCGGCCCATTTGGCGGTCACGGCCCCGCAGGATTGACAGACGAAGCGGGGAAGCGGGCGCGCCATGCGGCGCGCTTCTACACGCCTCGCTCCCGCGCGGGAATCCTGCGCCGGCGCGGCGCATCGCCGGCGGAGGCCTGTCGAGCGCCGCGCTCGGGTGGGGCCCGGTGACGCACCCACAGCGCGTGGTTCCGGGCCGGCCCTTTCGGCGGAGAGCCGGACCGTCGGTTCCGCCGCGGTTGGGCGCGGAGACGGTTTCCCCCGGCCGCGGATCGCGCCTTGACAGGCGTCCCGGCCGAGGGGATCAGGCGCGGCGGAGCCGGATCGGCCGGCCCTTCGGGAGCGCCGGGTGAAAGCGGATGCCATGACCAGCCGCAACCCGGCCGCACCGCCGCCCATCCTCGCCAACAAGCACCCCGGCTCACCCTCGGTCTTCCGTCCGGAGAATCTGCTCCGCGAGGCACGGCGGCAGCGGCGGCTGCCCGAACGTCCGGTGCCGGAGGTCTGCATCCTCGATCCGGACGGCGATATCGTGCGCCGGCTGCGCGCCGACGGCCGCGCCCGTCCGAGCCCCGGCTGGGCTTGCTATCACACGGTGCTGGACGAGTTTGAACTCGAGGACGCACGCTTCGGCATCATCGGCTGCGCGGTCGGCGCCGCCTTCGCAGTACTCGTGGCCGAGGAACTGTTCGCGTCGGGCTGCCGGCTGCTGCTCAGCGTCACCTCGGCGGGCCAGATCGCGGAGATCGGGCCCACCCCGTACTTCATCCTGATCGACCGCGCGCTGCGCGACGAGGGAACCAGCTACCACTACCTCCCCGCCGCTCCGTTCGCTGACGCCGACGCGGCGCTGGCCGACCGCGTCTTTGCGGCGCTGGCCGACAGCAAGGAAGTGGTCCATCGCGGCGCGACCTGGACCACCGATGCGCCATTCCGCGAGACCGAGGAGGCGATCGCCGCCGCGCGCGATGCCGGCGCGCTCGCGGTCGAAATGGAGGCCGCGGCGCTCTACGCCTTCGCCCGCGCCTGCTTGCGCC
>DATJSJ010000116.1:0-45695 GCA_035504175.1 Acetobacteraceae bacterium | reverse complement strand
TCGCCGGCATGACCGTGAAAAAGATCATGATCAGGCCGTGCGCCGTGACGATCGTGTTCCATTCCTGCCCGCTCGAGACGATGTGCTGCCCGGGATTCATCAGCTGGGCGCGCATGATCATCGACAGGACGCCGCCGACCAGCCCGCCCATCACGGCGAAGCACAGATAGAGCGTGCCGATATCCTTGTGATTGGTGCTGGCCAGCCACCGCGTCAGGAAGCCGGGATGATGGCCATGCGCGTCGTGGGCGTGGTCATGCGTCGTTGCCGACATGCTGCGTCACTCCTGAACGGTCGGGCACCGGGTGCCGGCCGGTTCCGTCACCGTTGAATCTGCGCCGCGGAGGCGATCCGCTGGCCTTCGGGTGCGGCGCGCCGGCCGGGCGCGGCATCGGCGCTGAACTTCGCCTTCGCCTGCTTCACCCAGGCGGCGAACGCCGCCGGCGTCACCGCGTCAACCTCGATCGGCATGTGGCTGTGATTGGTGCCACAGATCTGGTTGCACTCGCCGTAATAGGTCCCCGGCTTGGTGATCCGCACCCAGGTCTCGATCGTCTGGCCGGGAATCGCGTAGCGCTGCACGCCGAGCGCGGGGATGAAGAAGCTGTGGATCACGTCGGCGCTGGTGGTCAGGATGCGGATGTTCTTGCCGGCCGGCAGCACCAGCGGATTGTCGACCGCGAGCAGACGGAGCTGCCCCGGCTTGAGCTTGTCATCCGGCACGATGAAGCTGGAGAAGTCGATGTTGCCCTGATCGGGGTAGGTGTATTCCCAGAACCACTGATGCCCGGTGACCTTGATCGTCATGTCCGGATGCGCGGTGCGGTCCTCGTAGTAGATCAGCCGGAACGACGGTATCGCGATGATCACCAGAATAAGGACCGGGATCACCGTCCACAGAATCTCGATGACCGTGTTGTGGCTGACCTGGCTCGGCGTCGGATTGCGGCGCTCGTTGTAGCGCCACATCACCCATCCGAGCAGTCCGGCGACCAGGATCGTGATCAGAACGATGATCACGGTGACCAGGTTGTTGAGCGAGATGATGCCGGCCTTGACCGGGCTGAACGCGGGTTGCAGGTCGATTTCCCACTGCCGCGGCACCTGCGCCAGCGCCGGACTGCCGGCCGCGCAGGCCAGCAGCAATGCCGCCGGCGCTCCGCCGAGGCGGGAGAGCGAGGCAAGAAGCCGTCGCGAAGCCTGCATGTCGGTATCCGTTCCGCCCTGGCCGCGTTCCGAAGGCCGCTGGCACCAAGCCCCGGCCCCGGCGCGGCGCAGCAGCATCGTTGGTATCGGAGCGACCGTCGCAGATCAAGCGCGTGCGGCCGTGCGCCGCTCAGTTGCCGAGCCGGACAAGGGTGAACAGGCCGAGCGGCGGCACCGGCTGGATCTCGGCCGCGGCCAGATCGGCCGGCGGCAGCAATGCGGCGAAGGCGAAATCCGGATGCCAGCCGAGCGCGCGCGACGCCGGCGCCATGGCGCGCTCGACCCACCAGCGCGGCCCGCGCGCGGCGGCGAAATGGTTGACGAACAGGATCTGCCCGCCGGGCCGCACGACGCGCCGCATCTCGGCCAGCAGCCGGCGCGGATGCGGCACCACGGAGGCGACGAACATCGCGACCGCGATGTCGAAGCTCGCCTCCGGCAGCCCGGTCGCCTCGGCATCGAGTTCAGCGAGCGCCTCGACATGGCGCAGTCCGAGATCGGCGACGCGGCGGCGGGCGCGTTCCAGCATCGCGCTCGACAGGTCGATGCCGGTGATGCGTTTCTCCGGCCGGTAATGCGGCAGGGCGAGTCCGGTGCCGACCCCGACTTCCAGCACGCGGCTGCCGGGCAGGGCGTTGACCGCTGCCACGGCGCGCCGCCGCGCCGCGGCCGAGACGCCGCCGAAGGCCGTGTCATAGATCCCGGCCCAGCGCGCGTAGGCGGCGCGGACCGCCTCGGCGTCCAGGCTGACCTTCGGGGTGGTGCGCGGCGGCGCGGCGCGATCCGGCTGCGTCGGAGTCACGTTCGAAACCTCCCCCACGCTGCCTAGAGGAGCGTGGGGTGACGATCAAGCGACACTCCGTCGCGAGGTGCCGGCGGCAACTGCCGGGTGCCGGCCCCGTCGCACCCGTGCGGCCATCCGCTTTTGGATCGGCACCGGGCCGAACCCCCCGGCGACGGCATCAGAGCCGCGCCGGGTAGCCCGGCCTACTCGGCGCGCGACAGATTCACCGCCGCCGCGCGACCGTTCTGCTGCTGCTCGATCTCGAATCCGACCTTCTGGCCTTCATTGAGACTTCGCATTCCCGCCTTCTGCACCGCGCTTATATGCACGAAGACGTCCTTGCCTCCGGTGTCCGGAGCAATGAACCCGTAGCCTTTGGTCGGGTTGAACCATTTTACGGTGCCCTTGGGCATCGACACGCCGCCTTTCTTCGCAAGTCGGGTGGATTGGCGCCACCCGTGTGCTGCATTCGGTGTGCGGCGCTGGCCGCTCACCTCCCGGTTACGCGGGGCTGGCTTCTGCGGCCTGCTCCCCAACGGCCGGAACGATACGCGCCGGCACTGGCGCCCGCAACGTGAACGCGCAGTGTCGGCTGACCACCGGCGCATGATCCGCACGCCGAAGCCGCGGCCCCCATGATCCAGATCATTGCATGCTTGCGTGCCGGCACCGGACCGAATGCCCGGCCGCGCCGGCGAGCCCCGGAGCACCCGCGGCCCGGTCGCCCGCGGGCCGGCCGGGAGAAAGCCCGGACAGATGGATGGCCGCTTCAGGCCGACCGGCTCAGCCTGAAGCGGATGGTCGGCCGGGCACGCCGATCAGGCGGCGTCGTCGCGGCGGTCGCGCACCTTCACATAGGCGAGGGCCGCGTGTTCCTGGCAGTACGGCTTGGCCGGCATTGCCTCCGCCTCGCAGAAACGAAAGCTGGGTGTTCCCGGCTCGCCGATCGGCCAGCAGCAGGCGGGCTGGCGCGACCGCGCCGGCCGCGCCACCACCACCGGGCGCGGCGGCGGCGCCGGCATCGGGCGTGGCGGCATCGGACCTGGCCTTGCCTCCACCGTGCGCATCTCGGCGGCTGGCCGCATCGCGGCCAGCGGCGGCAGGGTCGGGCCGGAGACGGGACGCGGCGGTCGTGGCCGCCGCACGCCTTCGCCCCCGCGCCGGATCGGCGACGGCCGCGCATCGAGGCTCAGCCGATGCGCCTTGCCGACGATGGCGTTCTTGGAAACCCCCATGCGCCGGCCGATCTCGGCGGTCGAGAGCCCTTCCGCCCAGAGCATACGCAGCTGCGCGATCGATTCCTCGCTCCACTCCATCTCGTGGGCCCCCGCTCGCTGTGCCTACCACATATGGTAGCCTGCGGACGGGCTCCCGCTCAACGGAACGACCCCCAAAAACTTGTGGAAAACTGCGGGCGGGGACCACAATCCCTTGAGGGTGAGGTTTACGCCGGAATCGCGGCGGATCGGGCGGCGGGTCTGCTCCGCCGCGATTCGCGTCCCCGGCGCCGGTTCCGATCGGCCGTCCTCGATTCCTGTCCGGCCGGGCGGTGGATCGCAGGCGCCACCTCGATGCGGCTGGGTGTTTCCGCGACCGACTTCATTGGACGGACCGATCCGACCCGGCCGACCCCGCGCTCGCGTGTCGCCGTAGACATTCGCTTGCGAATGTTCGCGATGGGCGGGCCACCAGACCGGGATCGCCCTGACGGCGGAGAGCAATCCCGATCCGGCTCTTCGTTCTCGGGCCATGATTCACGCCGGCGGCAATCATGGTCCAAACGGTCGAAGCCGGCGTCGTTCCGGTCCCGCGGCCGATCGGGCTAGGCCGGCTGCGCCGCCGGTGCCGCCAGCGCCCCGGCGATCTTCTCGGAGACGTAGCCGAGCACGGCGCCGACGACCACCGAGAGCACGATGGCGACCAGCGGGTTGTGCACCGACGCGGCAGCCAGCGTGTCGAGCTTGGTGCCGAGCAGCGAATACGACGCCGTGGCGGCGAAGCCGTAGACCGCCGCCGGAATCACCGCGAGCGCCGGCAGATGCGCCGCCATGACCAGCACGAAAACGGTCACGAACACGCAGATCCCGGCCCAGAGCGGCACGCCGAACGAAGCCCCCAGCGGGACATAGACCACGAGCAGCAACGCCACCCAGCCGACGATCGCGCCGAAGATCATGTGGACGATCGTGGTCCTGAGCCCGGCCTCCTTGCCGCCGCAATGGTAGAAGCACGCCCAGGCGATGAAAATCGCCCAGATCTGCAGGTTGACGGCGGCGAGTGGCCCGAGAACGACGAAGGTCGCCAGGCCACCGAGTACACTGATACTCAGGGCCAGCGCAGTGATCAGAGACATGATACAGTTTCCCTCCCGAGTCTGGACTTTGTTGCGCCCACCGGTTGCGATACCGGTATGACATGGGCGGTTAACAATACCGCCTTTCGCTTCGATTTCACATCATCTTCCGGGATCGAGCCGCGGGTGCCTCCCGGCACGCGGGAGGCGGGGTCTCAGCCGCCGCCGGGCAGATCGTTCCGCCTTGCCGCCGCCGGGAGATCGGCCGCGGTGGGATGCCGCTCCGAGGCCACGGTACCGTCCTCGGGCCGGACGATCTGGCAGGTCCGAAGTCCCGCCGCAGCGGCCGCATCCAGTTCGGCCTCGGCGTCGGAAAGGAACAGCACCGACCCGGGTGCCAGCGCCATCTCAGCCGCGATGCGGCGGTAGCTCTCCGCCTCCCGCTTCGGGCCGACGCGGGTGTCGAAGAACCCGTCGAGCAGCTTCGTCAGGTCGCCGGCGACGGAATGGCCGAGGAGCAGCTTCTGCGCCGCAACCGAGCCGGAGGAGTAGATGCCGAGCCGCACGCCCGCCGCGTGCCAGGCGCGCAGGCGGGGCGCGACGTCGGGATAAAGGTCGCCGCGCAGCACACCCGACTCATACCCTTCGCGCCACAGCAGGCCTTGCAGCGCCTTGAGCGGCGTCACCTTGGCGTCCTGGTCCATCCAGCCGAGCAGCGCCGCGAGCCGGTCCTGGCCGGGGGCCAGTCGCGCCACCTCGGCGAGCTCGGCCGCGACCTCGGGGTCATCCGCGCGCTCCGCCAGCAGGGCCGGCAGGCGCGCGCGGGCGAACGGGAACAGCACGTCGCGGACGAAGGCGATGCGGCTGGTGGTGCCCTCGATATCCAGCAGCACTGCCGCCGGCCGCGCCGCCTCCGGCACGATCAGGCGGCCGGGAAGCGCTCGTGCACCGTCTCGCCGGTGTAGTGCGGCACCCAGCCGGAGGTGTCGGTGAACACGCGGAGTGCGGTGAAGAACGGCTTCTCCCCGGCATCGAACCAGTGCTTCGTGTTCGCCGGCACGCTGATCAGGTCGCCCTCGGTGCAATGGGCGTCATAGATGCGGCCGTTCACGTGCATGATGAAATCGCCCGCACCGTGCACGAAGAAGCGCACCTCATCCTCGGTGTGGATGTGCTCGGAGAGGAATTTCTGCCGCAGCGCCGGGCCGTTCGGGTTGTCCGGCGTCAGCTTGATGACGTCGGCCGAACCGGCGCCGTTCTCGCCCATCAGCTTGTCGAGATACGGACGATAGGCCTCGAGGATGGTCTCCGGCGCGTCCTCGGGCGAGAGCGCGACGGGGCTTTCCCAGCGCTCGAACCGCACGCCGATCTCGCGGAGCGTGCCGGCGATCTCGGTCGGATCCTCCGTGCGCAGCAGCGGCTGGCCGGGGACGTCGTCCTTGAACACGGTCAGGCGGCTCATCTGGCGAGTTTCCTTCGCTCCAGCTCGCAGGCGAGGAGGAATTCGAGCCCCTCCAGCCTGGCGAGCGCTGTGTCCATGTCGGGCCCCCAAACATAGACACCATGGCCGCGAATCAAATAGCCGAGCCGGCAGGCGGGAAGGGTCGCCTCCACCCGGGTGGCGAGGCGGGGGATGTCCTGGTCGTTGTCGAACAGCGGCAGGTCGATCGAAAGGTCATGCGTGCGCACGCCCTCGAACGCTTTCAGGATCTCGTAGCCGGTGAAGGTGATGACCGGGGCCGGGGTCAGCATCGAAAGGAGGGTGTTGGCGACCGAATGGCCGTGCAGCACCGCCCCGGCCGCGGGGAAGACGCGATAGATCTGGCAGTGCAGCCCGGTCTCGGCGCTCGGCCTGGCATCCGTCAGCGCCCGGCCTTCGCCGTCGACCAGCATCACCGCGCCGTCGTCGAGATAACCCTTGTGGCCGCCGCTGCGGGTGATCGCGATGCGCGTGCCGCCATCACCGGCGGGGTCGAGGCGCAGGCTGATGTTGCCGGCGGTCGCCGGCACCCAGTTGCGCGCGTCCATCCGTCTGCCGGCGGCGATGATCGCCTGTCGTGCCGCCGCCGGAACGGCAGGCGGCACAAATCCGGCCGCGCTCACGCCGCTCTGCGGTGCCTCTGGCGCGGTTCAGCCGTGATGCACGGGCTCGCGCGGCGCCGCGGCAGCGGTCTTCGCGTCGGCACTGGCATTCGGTCCGGCGATGGTGCCGGCCGGGCGCTCGGCGCTCGCGGCCATGGAGGCGTCATCGTCCTCCGCCATGTTCTTCTTGAACGCCTTGATGCCCTTGGCGAAGTCGCCCATCAGATTGCTGACCTTGCCGCTGCCGAACAGCAGCAGCACGACCAGCAAGACGATCATCCAATGCCAGATGCTCAGGGTACCCATATGTCCTCCGTACGGGCCTGGCGTCCCGGCCAGTGACCCTTTCGACCCAGGCTAGCCGCAGCCCTGCCGGCTGCCGGCGACGACCCCCGCGCCTGCCCCGGACATGGCGCGATCCGCCGAGGCTTGCAAGCGATGTTTCGGCCCCGCCGCCCGGCCGCGCTCATTCCGCCGCCGCTGCATCCGGCGCGCCGGCGGCCTGCACATGTCCCGGCGTGATGAAGCCAAAGGTGGGATAGATGCTGCGGCCGAAGCCGCCGATCGGGTCCCACCAGACCCGCACCACGGTCCAATCGTTGCCGGGCGAGACGTCGGCGACCGGGGCATCGCGCGAGATGCGGCCGCTCACCCAGTTGGCGTGATCGACGAGGATCAGCCGGCCATCGAGCAGCCGCTCGACCACCGCGACATGCCCGTCCGGCAGGCGGGCGGAGCGGCGGAACACCAGCACGCTGCCGGGCACGGGCGTGGCGGTGCGCGGATAGCGGCCGGCCGCCTCGCGCCACCAGCTCGCGGCATCGCCATGGAGCTGCAGACCGGTGCGCTCGCGGGCATAGGGCGCGCACTCCGGCCCGCCGCCGGCGCAGCCCGCCAGGCCGACTACCAGGGTGACCAGGAGCAGGATCCCCGCCTCGCGTCGGTTGCTCCGCACCCCCGCCTCCGCCTCGTCGGACCACGACCATCCGGCGAGAGGCGCCAGGCTGTCTGGCGCCTTCGACCGCGTCGAAGGCGACCTTTGCCGAGGGCCACGGGGCCGGGCTTGGGGTGCGCTCGACGCCGTCGAGCGCGCCTGACGCGCGATCGACCGGAGGCTGCTCGGCTGCGACTCTATGAGAGGAGCAAGCCGATCCGCAACAACAGGTTGCGGTCAGCTCTTGAGAAGGCCGTTGAGCACGTACGCCGTGTGCTTGCCGACAGCGGGGCCGGGCCAGCCGACCACCGCTTCCGGCGGGTCACCGTCCAGGCGAATCGCCGGGCCAGGATGCAGGGTCGGGCCGATCAGCGGATCAGCCACCTCCAGCACCGCGCGACGGGCGCGGAAATGCGGGTCCGCGGCACAGTCGGCGATGTCGTACAGGCGCGAGGCCGGCACCTCGGCCGCCTCCAGCACCGCCTCGGCCTCATTCGCCGTCCGGCCGCGGGTCCAGTCGGCGATCGCGGCGTCGAGCTCGTCACGCCGCGCGCAACGCTCGGCATTGGTGGCGTAGCGCGGATCCTCACCCAGCTCGGGCCGGCCGATCGCCACCGCGAGCCGCCGGAAGATCGGATCGGAATTGCCGGCAATGCACAGCCAGCGCCCGTCCGCGGTCGGGTAGGTGTTGCTCGGCGCCGCGGTTGGAATCGCCGCGCCGGCCGGCTGCCGCACCCGCCCGTCCAGCGCGTATTCCGGCAGCATCCCCTCCATCAGCGAGAAAATGCTGTCGACCAGGTTGACGTCGATCACCCGGCCGCGCCCGGTGCCGGCCCCGGTCGCGCCGACGTCGCGCTGCCAGATCGCGGCCAGCAGCCCGATCGCCGCATACATCCCGGCCAGGTCGTCGCCGATCGAGATGCCGCAGCGCGGCGGCGGCAGCTCGCTTACGCCCGGCGGATGGCCGGTCAGATGGCGGATGCCGCCCATCGCCTCACCGATCGCGCCGAAGGACGGCATGTCGCGATACGGCCCGTCCTGGCCGTAGCCGGAGACACGCGCGATCACCAGGCGCGGATTGGCCGCCTGCAGCGCCTCCGGCCCGAGGCCGAGCCGCTCGAGCTGCCCGGGGCGGAAATTCTCCACCAGCGCGTCCGCCCGCGCCGCGAGACGCAGCGCTGTCTCGCGGTCGCGCTTGAGGTCGAGCACCACCGACAGCTTGTTCCGGCCGTGGATGCTGAACCAGACGGGATGGCCGTTCGCCTGCGCCCCCCAGCCGCGCACCGGGTCGCCGCCCGGCGGCTCGACCTTGATCACCTCGGCGCCAAGATCGGCGAGAATGCGGGTGCAGAAGGGCCCGGCGATATAGTGACCGAGTTCGAGCAGGCGCAGCCCGACCAACGGGCCGGTGCGGGGCGGCGGCGGGGATTCACCCTCAGCCATTGCCGCACACCGAACAAAAAACGCGCCTGTCGATCACTCCCTGGCGAGCAAGGCCCGATAAACCATAGCGGAGCATGAAACTCTTCTTAATATCTATGCGTCATGATGACCACGGAGCCCGCCGAGTCGCGGGTTCCGCGTTTCCTCCCCGGTAATCACCGCATTTGGCGGTGCACCTGCAAGGGGCGGCGCCCAGGTGGCGTCGCCCCCTTTTTTTACCCGGTCGGGCCTTGCTTCTCTTGCTTCCGGGGGTCAGCGGCGGCGCAGGAGGAGCAGCAGATCCTCCGCCTCGGCCGGGGTCAGCCGCAGCACGGTCTCCACCACCCCCCGCCCAAAGCCCGCACGGGCGAGAGCGGCCCGCTCGCGAAGGCTCAGCGGGCCGGCGGCGGCTGTGGCAGGATCGGGCGCGCGGAACGGGCCAAGGCGGCGACGGCGCGCCCAGACCAGCGCCGCCGCGAGTTCGCGCTCGGGATCGTCCGGCAGCGCCGCGCGCGCGGTCGCCGGATCCACGCCCCTCGCCCGCAGATGCGCCTCGATCGCGCGGCCGGAGCGGCCGGACCGGGCCAGGCTGCGCACCCGGCCGGCGGCAAAGGCCGCGTCATCCAGCGCCCCGGCCCGCACCAGCGCCGCGACCACCGACGCCGCGTCGACGCGCGCCTGGCGCACGGCCGCCGCGACCGCGTCCGCGCTCCCGGCCATCCGCGCCCAGCGTTCGATCCGCCGGTGCAGAACCCGCAACAACCCGGCCCGGGTGGCGGCGTAGCGGCCAAGATGCGCCAGCGCCGCCTCATGCAGCGCCGCCGCGTCCGGCGCGCCGGCGGGCGAGGCGGAAGCGGTACGCGCCGGACCGGCCGCAGCGGCGCGACGCATTGCAGAAGCGACCATCACCGCAGACTGACATGCACCGCGCCGGCGCGGAACCGGCGTCGTCGCGCCCCGTTGTCGCCATACCGTTGCGATTCCAGACAGGAGCCCCCGAATGCGCAGGATCATCTGCGGCAGCGCCGCGGCGCTGCTGCTGCTCGCCGCCGCCCCGGCCCAGCAGACGGATGGCACCGCCCCATCGCCTCCGCCGACCCCAGCCGCGCCCGCGTCGCCGCAGGGCAACCCGAACCTGCAGGTGGCAACCGTCAAGCTGAAGGGCGGCTGGCGGGCCAGCAAGGTGATCGGCTCCGCCGTCTACAACGACCAGAATCAGGAGATCGGTTCGGTGGACGACCTGATCGTCGGCCAGCAGAACCGGATCGAGATGGCGGTGATCCAGGTGGGCGGCTTTCTCGGCATCGGCGGCAAGCTGGTCGCCGTGCCGTATCATGATCTGCAGATGGTGCCGACCAAGGACGGCCGGCGGCTGATGATGCCGGGCGCGACGAAGGACGCGCTGAAGCGGATGCCCGCCTTCACCTACGGGTGACAGCGTTGCCGGCGTCGCGCCGGCTGCGCCAAGGCAGCAACTCCCCCGCTCCGACGCCTGCCCGCGGTCGGGCGCGCGGCCTCCCGCGGGGCCGACCAACGCCCGGTATCGTCCCGCGGCGGCACGCTCGGGCGCGCCGTGCGCCGTTTGACTTGGCGCGAGGCCTGTCCACATGATGCTGCCTTCCCGCGTCCGCTCGCACACGCTGCCACTCCGCGCGATGACGGAGGGCGCGGGAGGCAATGACCCATCCGTGGCAGCCCCCAGAGCAGCGCCAAGAGGAGCCGCGCATCCATGATTCCCGCCCTGATGCCCACCTACAATCGCATCGACCTCGCTTTCGAGCGGGGCGAGGGTGCGTGGCTGGTGGCGACCGACGGGCGACGATTCCTCGATTTCGGGGCCGGCATCGCGACCTCCTCGCTGGGCCATGGCCACCCGCATCTGGTCGGCGCGATCGCCGAGCAGGCGGCGCGGGTGATGCACACCTCAAACCTGTATCGCGTGCCGCAGGCAGAGAGGTTGGCGCAGCGCTTCGTCGCCGCGACCTTTGCGGACAGCGTGTTCTTCTGCAATTCCGGCGCCGAAGCGAACGAGGGCATGGTGAAGATGATCCGCCGCGCCCAGGCGGAGGGCGGCCATCCCGAGCGCTACCGCATCATCTGCTTCGATGGCGCCTTCCACGGCCGCACGCTCGCCATGCTGTCGGCGACCGGCAATGCGAAGTACCTGGCCGGCTTCGGCCCGGTGGTGGACGGCTTCGACCACGTGCCGCTGAACAACAGCAACGCCCTGCGCGCGGCGATCACCGCCGAGACCGCCGGCATCATGATCGAGCCGGTGCAGGGCGAGGGCGGCATCCGCTTGGCCGACCTGCACTTCCTGCGCGAGGTGCGCGCGGCCTGCGACGAGTTCGGCCTTTATCTCGGGCTCGACGAGATCCAGTGCGGCATGGGCCGCACCGGCCGGTTGTTCGCGCATGAATGGGCCGGGATCACGCCCGACGTGGTGACGCTCGCCAAGGGGATCGCCGGCGGCTTCCCGATGGGCGCGATCCTGGCGCGCGAGCGGGTGGCGAAGCACCTCACGGCGGGCAGTCACGGCACGACGTTCGGCGGCAATCCGCTCGCCTGCGCCGCGGCGAATGCGGTGCTGGACGTGATCCTCGCCCCCGGCTTCCTCGACGAGGTGGACCGGACGGGGCGGTTGCTCCGGGCCGAGCTGGAGCGGCTGGTGGCGCGCTACCCGACTGTGTTCGAGGCGGTGCGCGGCGCCGGACTGATCCTCGGGCTGAAATGCGTCGTGCCGGCGGGCGAGGTGCAGAAGGCGGCGATGGCGGAAGGGCTGCTCGCCGTGACCGCCGGGGAGAACGTGCTGCGCCTGGTGCCGCCGCTGATCGTGCGCGAGCCGGAGTGCCGCGCGGCGGTGGCGATGCTGGATGCGGCGGCGCGGCGCTGCCTGCCCTCGGCGTCTTCGGTCGCGGCGAAATGAGCGCCGCGGCCCAGGCGCGGTCCGGCGCCTCCGACAGTTCCGGCGGCGCGCCGGAGCGGCCGCGGCATTTCCTCGACCTGCGCGATTTCGACACCGCGACGCTGCGGCAGATGCTCGATGTCGCCTCGCACTTCCGCGAGGCGGCCGGCGCGCGCCAGCGCAGCGCGCGGGGCGGCGTGCCGGCGGTGCTGGCGCACCGTCCGCTCGCCGGGCGGACGCTGGCGCTGATCTTCGAGAAGCCGAGCACGCGCACGCGGGTCAGTTTCGAGCTGGCGATGCGCCAGCTCGGCGGCGACGTGGTGGTGCTCTCGGGACGCGACATGCAGCTCGGCCGCGGCGAGACGATCGCCGACACGGCGCAGGTGCTGTCGCGCTACGTCGATGCGATCATGCTGCGCACCGACAGCGCGGCGAAGCTGCAGGAGCTGGCGGCGCACGCGACGGTACCGGTGATCAACGGGCTGACCGAGGCGAGCCATCCCTGCCAGCTCATGGCCGACGTGATGACGTTCGAGCAGCATCGCGGTCCGATCGCCGGCCAGGTGGTTGCCTGGTGCGGCGACGGCAACAACGTGGCGCGGAGCTGGATCGAGGCGGCGGCGCGGTTCGGTTTCACGCTGCGCCTGGCGACGCCGGGCGTGTTGCGTCCGCCGGCCGCGCTGCTGGCCTGGGCGCGGGCCGAGGGTGCTGCGGTCGAGGTGACGGAGGATGCGGCGGCGGCGGTGCGCGGTGCGCGCTGTGTGGTGACGGATACGTGGGTCAGCATGTCGGATGATCCGGCGGAGAGCCGGCACAATCTGCTGGTGCCGTTTCGCGTTACGGCGTCGTTGATGGCGATGGCGGCGCCGGATGCGATTTTCATGCATTGTCTTCCGGCGCATCGTGGGGAGGAGGTTGCGGCGGAGGTGATCGACGGTCCGCAATCGGTGGTGTTCGACGAGGCGGAGAATCGCCTGCATGCGCAGAAGGGCGTGCTGGCCTGGGCGATGGGTGCCCTTCCCGCGCCGGCTGGCGGGGGCTGACGCCGCGCGTGTCAGAGGAGCGGGCGGCCACGCCGGGTTGGGTGGAGACGCGGCTGGACGAGATTCTGGCTGGCGTGTCGATTTCGCCGGTGTCCGGGCGAGCCGCCTATCTCGATTGTCTGGCCCGCTGTCGCCCGCCCGGGGATGTCGAGGCCGATCGCGATCGTTGCCGTATGTTGTTCCTGGCCGCGTTGGCGGGAGCCGGTCTGGGATCGTCCTCGCTCTCCGACCTGGAGCAGCGTCTGGAGGCGCTGGAAGCCGAAATCAGCGAAGAAACGTAATCGGGGTCTGGGGCCGTACGGCCCCAGCGGGGTGCAGGGGCGGAGCCCCTGGCCTTCCTTCCTGATGCCGCCCGCCATCCCCCAAGAAATCGTCGAAGACGGCCTGCGCCGCTACTTTGCCGCCCGCCGTCTGCGCGTAGACCCGTTCATCAACCGCCATTTCTCCGTCCGCGGCGCGCTGCGCATTCACCGTGCCGCGCTGGGCTGGGACATTTTGCGCGCCCCGGCCAATCTCTCGCTCGCTGGCCCCAACGCCGCGGTGCATGCCGCGGCCGCCGCCGCGCGCCGATTCGGAGCGCCGCGCCTGGCCGCGTCGCTTGCTCGCCGGCATGTGCTGCTCGACACAAGGGTGGCGCGCGAGATGCGCTGGCTGGTGATGACGGAGTTGCTTGAGCTGCCGGCGCGCGACGGCGCGCGCGAATCGCGCCGCGATGCGCTGGCGGAAGTCCTGCTGGCCGATCCGCGCGTCGAGGCGCGGGTGCAGGAGACGCTGGCGGCGGTGGCCGGCCGGGCCGGGGAGCCGGAGTTCCGGCAGCGCCTGCAGGATGCGATGGGCGAGTATGCGGCGACACGGGCGGCGGCGTCGGAGATCACGACGGCGCTGCTGTCGCTCTCGGCCGGGGCGCTGGCGCTGAACAAGCTGACGCCGGGGATGGTGTCACTCGGGCCGACGCTGGCGGCGATTCTGGCGCAGCAGGCGGCGGTGGCGTCGTTTCCGCTCGGCGCCGGGCTGGGCAGCGTGTGGTACGGGCTGTTCCCGGTGGCGCCGCCGGTGGCGCTGGTGGCGGGGCTGACCGGCGGGATGATGCTGTCGGCGAGCGTGTTCGCGGCGTTTGCCGGCATCATCGCGGATCCGGTGCAGCGACGGCTGGGGCTGCACCGGCGGCGGCTGTTGAAGCTGATCGACAATCTCGAGCGGCAGGCCTTCGATCCTGCGGCACCGGCCTTCGCGCTGCGCGATCACTACGTGGCGCGGGTGGTCGATCTGTTCGATCTGCTGGGTGCGGCCTGGCGGCTGGCGCGGTAGGGCGCGCCGTTCACGGGTGACCGGCGCCAGATGTTGCGGGTGAAGGGCGGCGGTCCGGCGCGACAGGCCAGGCATAGCGGCGCATCGCCTGCGTCAGGGCCGTGACCGGTGGCGAGGGGCGTCGCCCGGCCACCGTGACCAGGCAGACGCTGCGATCGACCGCGGGTGCGACCACCGGGCAGCCGATCACGCCGGGAAAGGCCGCGGTGTATTCGGGGAGGAAGCAGACGCCGAGACCGGCTGCGACCATCGTCAGGATCCAGTCCTCGCGTTCGCTCCGGTACGAGCGCACGAGCCTGACGCCGCGCTCGACGCAGAGCTCCGCCAGCACGTCGGAATATTCGCAGTTGATGCGGGAGAAATAGAACTCGCCGTCCAGCTCGGCCATCGGCACCTGCCGCTGCGTGGCAAAGCGATGACCGGCCGAGCAGGCGACGACGAAGCGCTCGGCATAGAGCGGCGTCGCGTGCAGCGGCGGCGGGAACCCGCCGGGCCGTGCCATCAGCGCGACGTCCAGCTCACCCTTCACCAGCGATTCGCACAGTCGCTCGGGCACGGCTTCGAGCAGGGTGATCTCGATGCCCGGATGATCGGCGCGGAAGCGGCCGAGGAAGCTGACGAACTGCACCGGCGCGATCGTGCACATGACGCCGAGCGCCAGGTGGGCGCCTTCGAGATTGAGAAACCGGGCGGCGGCCCGCTTCGCCTGTCCGGTGCGCGCCATGACCTCGGCGAGATGCGGCTCGAGCAGCCGGCCCAGCTCGGTCAGGTGGGTGTTGTTGCGTTCGCGGGAGAACAGCGGACCGCCCAGTTCGTCCTCCATCTTGCGGATGGCACGGGTCAGCGCCGGCTGGGTGACGTGGCACGCCTGCGCCGCCCTGGTGAAGTTGCGCGTCTCCGCGACCGCCAGGAAATACCGGATTTCGTGGAGTTCCATTGGCATTGCCCCGACGGCTGGCCCGGCGCGTCATGGAGTTCGGTGGTACAGGAACGTCCCTGCGGATGAAATGATCCGACCGGACGCCGCCTGCCGGTGCGGCGCGAAAGGAGGCATCGAACCGATGCCGCAAAGGCATTGGCGCCGGCGGCCCGGCCGGTGTCTCTGGCCTGCAGGCGATCGTGCCGGAAGGGACGCTGGGATGGCTGCGTCGTGCACGGAGAGCGGCTGGAAAGGGCGAGAAGGGTCAGGATGTCTCATCATTTCGACACGCCGACGGCGTTGGAGGATCCGCGCATCAATGTGTGCGACTTCTACCTGTTCGCCGGTTCTCCCGGGCGGACGGTCATGGCGATGACGGTCAATCCGGACGCCGGCCTCTCCGCTCCGGACACGTTCCGCGAGGAGGGGCTCTACGCCTTCCGCTTCGATCTCGACGGCGATCTGCGCGAAGAGGTGACGTTCAAGGTGCGGTTCGGACCGCCGGCGCATGCGGACGGCGACGAGCACCGCCATGTCCAAGGCTTCGAGGTGCGTCGTGCAAGCGGGCCGGCGGCGCGGCAGGGCGCGGATGGCGGGCTGATCGCCGCGGGCCGCACGGGTGAGGTGACCGTCGGCTCCGGGGCGGTGGCCTTTGCGGGACTGGCGCCCGATCTCTTCGCCGGCGACGCGGCGGCATTGGGGGCATTCCGGACCGCCCTGAAGGAAGGCCGATTCGATCGGTCAGCCTTTGAGAGCCGGAAGAACTTCTTCGCCCGCCGCAACGTCACCGCGATCGTCCTCGAGGTCGAGAATGCGGCGATCGGCGACGGGACGGTGCGCGCCTGGGCGACGGCCTCGCTGCACGGTCATGCCCCCGAAATCCAGGTCTCGCGCTGGGGGCTGCCCCTGATCACCAATGTCTTCATGCCCGATCCGGAGATGAAGGAGCGGTTCAACCGGGCGACGCCCGCCGACGATCAGGCTCCCTTCGTCGCGCAGGTCCACGCGATGGTCGAACGCCTGACCGCGCTCGCCGGCTCCGCGCCCGACGCGGCGGCGTATGCGTCGCAGGTGGCGGCAAGGCTGTTTCCGTCGGTGCTGCCCTTTGAGCTTGCGAGCCCTGCCGTGTTCGACACCACCCGCTTCAACGGCCGGGCACTGAGCGACGACGTCATGGACGCGATCCTGACGCTGGCGACAAACACCACGCTCGGCGACGGCGTGGCGCCGGACCGGAGCCGCATCCGCGACGATTTCCCGTATTTCGGCGCACCGTACTCACAAACGGAGCAGGCGGGCCTCGTCCCGGCCCGGCCGGCACCGGCGCGGACGTGAGCGGCGGCCGACCACGCGGTCCGGGCGGCGACCGGCGCCAGGCTGCGGACAGGCTGCGGCCGCGCGGCGCCGGTTGACGCCTGCGAGAGGTCCAGTCTGCAGCGGATGAAATCCTGTCCAGGAAGATGGACGCGAGGGCGGCGGCGGCGGTAGCGTTGCGCACTTGCCGGTCACGTTGCTGCTGTGGCCGCAATCGGCTCTGTCGCGGGCGGCCGCGCATGCCTCGGACCGGCGGTTCGAGCGAGGTGAGCCATGGCCATCCGGAACCCGATTGAATGGGGCGTCGATCAGCTGCGGCTCGGGGCCGGGGCGGTCGGTGCCGTGGGACATGATGTCCGACACGCCCAGGAGGAGGTGCTCGGGCCGCCGCCGCGCATTGCGCGGATCGGCATCGCCGATCTGCGCGAAGCACTGGCGCGCGGGCTCGACGACTTCAAGTCGAACCGGACCGACGTGATCTTTCTCTGCGTCGCCTATCCGGTGCTGGGGCTGATCCTCGGCAACATGGCATCCGGCATGGCGACGCTGCCGCTGCTGTTCCCGCTTGCCGCGGGCTTCGCGCTGGTCGGGCCGCTGGCGGCGGTCGGGCTCTACGAGATCAGCCGGCGGCGCGAACAGGGGCTGGAGGTGAGCTGGGCGGACGCGTTCGGCGTGCTGCGCTCACACGCGCTCGGATCGATCATCATGGTGGGCCTGGTCCTGCTCGCGCTGTTCGGCCTGTGGCTGATGGCGGCGAAGGGGATCTACACGCTGACGCTGGGGCCGGAGCAGCCGCATTCGCTGGTCGGCTTTGTACGCGACGTGGTCGGCACCAGCCGCGGCTGGGCGCTGATCGTGATCGGGATGGGGGTGGGATTCCTGTTCGCCGTGGTGGCGCTGGCGATCGGCGTGGTGTCGTTTCCGCTGCTGCTCGATCGCGAGGTCGGGTTCGAGACCGCACTCTGGACCTCGGTCCGCGCGGTCGCCGCCAATCCCGGAACGATGGCGCTCTGGGGGCTGATCGTGGCGGCCGGGCTGCTGCTCGGGTCGATTCCGCTGTTCCTCGGCCTCGTCATCGTGCTGCCGGTGTTGGGGCACGGGACCTGGCACCTGTACCGGCGGGTGGTGCAGCGCTGAGGCGCCGCGTCCGCTTGCGTCGCACGCGTCACCGCCGCTTCGCGGACGGTTGAGCCGCGGGCTTTGGTGAAGGGCGGCGGCGCGGCCCGCCGCCCGGGTCAGCAGAAGCTGCGCGCCAACTGGGCGGTGAGCCCGTCGTCGCGCCAGGACGGCCCGCGCCAGCCGATATGGCCGTCCGGACGCACCAGGAAACATGCCTGGGCCGCGCCATAGGCGGCGGCGAACCGGCCATCCGAATCGCGCAGCGCCGTGACCCCATACGCATCCGCCGGTGCCGCGGCGGCGACGATCGCGACGACGCGCAGTCGCGATCCGGATCGCGGCGGCAACGCCGCGGCGGTCGCGGCGAGATCGGCGAGGCTGCCTGCCGCGTCCTCGTCCGGCAGGTGAGCCAGAAGCACATGCTCCGGGCCGCGGAGCGCGTCGAACAGGCGCATCGGGAAGCCGAGGCCGCGTCGGCGCAAGCCGCCGGCGTCGGGTGCACGGTCGCCGGCGGCCGGCACCGACTGGTCGAGGTCCGGCGCGTCCTCGCGCACCCAGGGCGTGCCGCGATAGGAAATGCCGAGCTGCGAATTGGCGTCCCGGTCGGCCCGGCCGGATGGCTCGCGGCCATAGCCCTCGCTCGCCGCTCGCGTGCGCGCGACGACCTCGGCGCCGACCGGATGCCGTTCCGCCTCGTAGCTGTCGAGCAGCGAGTCCGGCGCCGCCCCGTTCGCGACCAGTGCCACCTTCCAGGCCAGGTTGTACGCATCCTGGATGCCCGTGTTCATCCCCTGTCCACCGGTCGGCGGATGGATGTGGGCGGCATCCCCGGCGATGAAGGCGCGTCCCACCCGGTAGCGGGCCGCCAGCCGCATGCTGATGCGGAAGATCGACGACCAGCGCAGATCGGCGAGACGCGGCCGATCCGGCACCAGGTCATCCGAAACCGCCTGCAGCGCGCCGATATCCGGGCCGCGCAGCTCCGCCTGGATGCCGTGATCGGACGTCCCCGCCGGCACCAGCGCCGGAGGTGCGAGGGCGGAGACCCGGTAGCGGCCGGGCTCGGGCAGCGGGATGGCGATGAACATGTCCGGCGCCGCGTCCTCGTGCAGACGCATCGCGCGGAGCGCGACGCCGCGCGGCAGGTCCCAGTCGATCCGCACGTCGCCCAGCATGAACGGCATCGGGAAGGCGTCACCTTCGAATTCGATGCCGATCGCGCGCCGCACCGTGCTGTGCGCGCCGTCGCAGCCGACCACGTAGCGGAAGCTTGCGTCCTCGGTGCCGCCCTCCCGCTCGAGCCGCACCGCGACGGCGTCCGCGTCCTGCGACAACGACGCCAGGGTGGTGCCGCGCTCGATGCCGATGCCGAAGCGGGCCAGATGCCGGGTGAGCACCTGCTCCGTCATATTCTGCGGCACGCCGAGCGTCGCGTAGGGACGGTCGTCGGGCGGGTCGGGGACCGGTGCCTCGGCGAACACCCGTCCGTCGACGATCGAGCGCATCCCCTGCAGCCACAGCCCGGCATCGATCAGGTCACGCGCCACGCCCATGTCGTCCCAGACTTCCAGCGTGCGCGGGGAGACGCCGATCGCACGGCACCAGGGGAGCGGCTGCGGCAACCGGTCGATGATGCGGCAGGTCGTGCCGTGGCGGGCAAGCTCAGCCGCGAGGGTCAGGCCGACCGGGCCGGCGCCGACCACGAGAATATCCGGCATGGCGTCGTCTCCCGACGAAAGCGGTGTTCCACGATTGGTTGCACCCTAGCCGGGAGCGGGCTCGCCGCACAAAACCGCCGTCGCGGGGCCGGATCCGGCCCATGCGCCCGTCAGCGAGACCGGGACGGCGCCGCATCGCGGGAGTGACCCGGACCGGTGTTGTGCCCAAGATGGGGGATCGGAACGCAGGCGAAGGGAGCTGCCCGTGGAGACGACGCCAACCCAGGCGGTGGAGGCGGCGCTGGCCGCGATCACGGCGCAGGAGACCGAGATCGGCGCCTTCGCGACCGTGCTGCCGGCGCATGCGCGCGAGCAGGCGCGGCATCTCGAGGCGATGCTGGCACTGGGGATGCCGCGCGGTCCGCTCACCGGCATGGTTGTGGGGGTCAAGGACATCATCGACGTCGCGGGCCTGCCGACCGGCGGCGGGTCGCGCACGCGCGAGGGGGTCGCGCCAGCGGCGCGCGACGCGGCCGTGGTGCAGCGGCTGCGCGCTGCCGGCGCCGTGATGATCGGCAAGACCAAGACCGTGGAATATGCGTTCGGCGGCTGGGGCACGAACGTCTCCATGGGCACGCCACGCAATCCGCGCGACCGCCAGGCGGCGCGGGCGCCCGGCGGCTCCTCCAGCGGCTCGGGGGCGGCGGTCGCGGCCGGGATGGTGGCGGCGGCGCTTGGCACGGACACGGGCGGATCGGTGCGGCTGCCGGCTTCGTTCTGCGGCGTGGTGGGGCTCAAGACCACGGCGGGGCTGCTGCCCAACCGCGGCGTGCTTCCCTTGAGCCCGCGGCTGGACACGGTGGGACCGCTCGCCGCGACGGTGCTGGACGCGGCCCGGGTGTTCGCCGCGCTGCTGGCCGAGGACGCGCCGCGCGTCGCCGGCGGCCCGGCCCTGGTCGAGGATCCGGCGCTGGTGACGCAGCGCGGCGTCGGGGGCATGCGGATCGGCGTGCCGGAGCTGCCCGCCGAGTCGCTGCACGCGGACACGGCACGCGTGTTCGCGGCGACGCGCGACATGCTCGCGGCGCTCGGCGCGGCGGTGCGTCCGGCGGCGCTGCCGCAGAGCCTCGCCGAGTACGCCACGCGGCTCGGCGACATCATGGCGAGCGACGCCTACCGCGCCTACGGCGCGCTGGCCGAGGCGGAGCCGAACCGGCTCGGCGCGCCGGTGCGCGAGCGCATCCGGCAGGGCCACGCGATCAGTGCGCCGCGGCTGCTCGCGGCACTCGAGGCGCAGGCCGAGGGCATGCAGGCCGCGGCGGCGCTGTTCGAGGAGGTCGACGCGCTGCTGCTTCCGACCACGCCCTATCCGGCGCCGAAGCTGGACGCGTGCGACGAGGCGGTGAGCCCGGGCGGACTGACCCGCTTCGTCAACTTCCTCGGCCTGGCGGCGGTGTCGCTGCCGATGGGACGCGCGGCCGAGGGCATGCCGGTCGCCATGCAGATCGTCGTGCCGCCCTGGCACGAGGTGCGGGCGCTTGTCATCGCTGGGGCCTTGGAGCGTGCGGCGGCGGCGCAGGCCTGAGCGCGCCGTGCCTGCTTCCAGGGACGAGGGCGGACCGCCGCCAAGCCGGCGCGATCGCGCGGGACCCAATCTCCGTTCGACGGCGGTCCCGGTCGCGGCCGTGGAGCGCGCGTCGCGGTGAATGATGGCGGGGGCGCCCGTCCGCGACTGCAACTGGCGCTCGACGACATCGCGCTGGACGCGGCGCTGCGTCTGGGCGAGGCGGTCCGCGCCCATGTCGACATCATCGAAATCGGCACGCCCTTCCTGCTCGCGGAGGGGATGGCGCCGGTGCGGGCATTCAAGGCGCGCTTTCCCGAGCTCGAGATCATCGCCGACACCAAGATCGCCGATGCCGGCGAGTACGAGGCGGAGCTCGGCTTCGCCGCGGGCGCGGATGGCGTGACCGTGCTCGGCATGACCGACCTGCTCACCGTCGCGTCCTGCCTGCGCGCCGCCGCGCGGCACGGAAGGCGGGCCGTGATCGACATGATCGGCGTCGCCGATCTGCCGGGTCGGATCGCGGCGCTGGAGGCAATCGGCGCGACCGATCTGGCCGTGCATACCGGTGTCGATCAGCAGGCCGCCGGCCGGACTCCGCTGCAGGATCTGCGGGTGATGAAGGCCTGCAGCCGGTCGTGTGCGATCCACGTCGCCGGCGGCATCACGCTCGACACCCTGCCGGACTATCTGGCGCTGGGAGCCGCAGTCGTGATCGTCGGCAGCGGCATCCGCCATGCCCCGGATCCGGCGGCGGCGGCCCGGGCGTTCCATGATGCAATCCGGAGGTTCCGGCCGCAGGCCCGCCAGGATGAAAGCGAGCAGCGATGAACAGCATCGAGTATGCGGGCGAGATCGCCCGGGAACTGGACCGCACCGTGCGGGCGATCACCCCCGCGGAGGCGGAGCGCCTGTGCGACCTGATCCTGCAAGCCCGGCGGGTGCTGGTGGCCGGGGCCGGGCGCTCGGGGCTGGCGACGAAGGCGTGCGCCATGCGGCTGATGCATCTGGGCCTGGACGCATATGTCGTGGGCGAGACGGTCACCCCGCCGCTCGGACCAGCCGACCTGCTGCTGATCGGCTCGGGCTCGGGCGAGACCGCCGGCCTGGTGACGATCGCCGAGAAGGCCCGCGCGATCGGCGCCCGGCTCGCCCTGGTCTCGATCTTTCCGCAATCGCGCCTCGGCCGACTGGCCGAGGTCGTGGTGCGGATCCCGGCGCCGACGCCGAAGGCGCCCGCCGGCGGCGGTGCGACCTCGGTCCAGCCGATGGGCTCGCTGTTCGAGCAGAGCCTGCTCGTGTTCCTCGACGCCGTCGTGATGCGGGTCATGGAACGCAAGGGTATCGACGCCGCGTCGATGTTCGAGCGTCACGCCAACCTGGAATAGCACCTTTCCGCCGGCAGGCCGGCGCAGCCGGTCACGGATTGGGCGCGTCAGGGTCCGGCGGTGGATAGCTGTAGTGCAGGATCTGGTCCGCCGGGCCGGGCGCCGACGGGCTGCCGCGCTTGCCGCAGGCAACCAACCCCAGCGCGGCCAGCACGAGCACCAGCAGCGCCAGCCTCACGCGCCACCCTCCGCGGCGAGCGCCGCCTGCCAGCGCGCCGCCTCGCGCGCCACGTTCGCCGGCGCGGTGCCGCCGAAGCTGGTGCGCGAGGCGACCGAGGCCTCGACGCTCAGCACCGAGTAGACGTCGGCGGTGATGCGCGGCTCCTCCGCCTGCATGTCGGCGAGCGACAGTGCCGCGAGATCGACGCCGCGCGCCTCCGCCCGCGCCACCAGCCGCCCGGTGACATGATGTGCGGTGCGGAACGGCAGGCCCAGGGCGCGCACCAGCCAGTCGGCGAGATCGGTCGCGGTGGCGAAGCCCTGCCCGGCCAGCGCCCGCATCCGCGCCGTGTCGGGTTGCAGGTCGCGCACCATCCCGGCCATTGCGGCAAGCGACAGCGACAGCGCCTCCGCCGCCTCGAACACCGGCGCCTTGTCCTCCTGCATGTCCTTGGCGTAGGCGAGCGGCAATCCCTTCATCACGGTCAGCAGCCCGACCAGCGCGCCGGTGACGCGGCCGGCCTTGGCCCGCACCAGCTCCGCCGCGTCCGGGTTGCGCTTCTGCGGCATGATCGAGCTGCCGGTGGTGAACGCGTCCGACAGGCGGATGAAGCCGAACGGCGCGCTGCACCAGATCACGATCTCCTCGGCGAAGCGCGACAGATGCATGGCTGAGATCGAGGCGGCGGCGAGGAACTCCAGCGCGAAATCGCGGTCGGACACCGCGTCGAGCGAGTTCGCGGCCGACCGGTCGAAGCCCAGCGCTGCCGCCGTCATGGCGCGGTCGATCGGAAACGATGTGCCGGCCAGCGCCGCCGCCCCCAGCGGCGATTCGTTGAGCCGCCGCCGCGCATCGGCGAAGCGGCCGCGGTCGCGCGCCAGCATCTCGACATGCGCGAGCAAGTGATGCCCGAAGGTCACCGGCTGCGCCGATTGCAGATGCGTGAAGCCCGGCATCGGGTCGCCGGCATGCGCCGCGGCGCGGTTGGCCAGCGCACGCATCAGGTCGGCGAGCTGCGCGTCCAGCCCGTCGATCGCATCGCGCACCCAGAGCCGGAAATCCGTCGCCACCTGGTCGTTGCGGCTGCGCGCGGTGTGCAGCCGGCGGCCGGCATCGCCGATCCGCTCGGTCAGCCGCGCCTCGATGTTCATGTGGATGTCCTCGAGCGCCGCCGCGAAGGGAAAGCGCCCGGCTTCGATCTCGGCCGCGATCTCGCCGAGGCCGCGCTCGATCGCCGTGCGGTCCTCGCCCGAGATCAGCCCGACATGCGCCAGCATCGCGGCATGGGCAAGCGAGCCGCGTATGTCCTGCCGCCACATCTTGCGGTCGATGCCGATGGAGGCGTTTATCTCCTGCATCACGGCGGAGGGTCCGGCGGCGAAGCGCCCGCCCCATTGCAGATTGGCGTCCGCGTTCCGTCGGGTGGGCGTCTCGGTCAAGGAAGGACTGTCCGCGATGCTGATGACGCGCCGCGCGATGCTGGCGGCGGCCGGGACCCTAGCGGCCGCCCTGGAGCTGTGCAAACCGGGGCAACCGCGGGCGGACGAGCTGGCGAGCCTGGCCGATCTCAGCCTGAACGCCCCGCCGAAGAAGCTGCCCGGACTGCACTGGAGCACGGCCGACGGCCGGTTGCAGACGCTCGCCGACTACGCCGGCAAGGGGGTGATCCTGAATCTCTGGGCCACCTGGTGCATGCCCTGCGTCCAGGAAATGCCGTCACTGGACCGGCTGTCGGAAAAGCTGTCAGGGCAGAATGTCGCGGTCCTGCCACTCTCCTCCGACCACGGCGGCGCCTCCGCCGTGCGCGCCTTCTACGCCAGTCACGGCATCCGCGACCTGCCGGTGCTGCTGGACACGGACGGCGCGGTGGAGCGCGCGCTCGGCGTGCGCGGCATCCCGACCACCCTGCTCATCGACCGTCAGGGCCGGGAGCGCGGCCGGGTCGAAGGCGCCGCCGACTGGACCTCGGCCGAAGCCATGACCAAGATCGACCGGCTGGTCGGCTGAGCGCCGCCCCTCGATGCGGCTGAACAGCGCGCCGGCCCGGAATCCGGGCGGGAAGACGATCTGGCGCTCGTTGAACGCGACCGGCGCCAGGAAGGCGGACGTCGGCGCGCCCGCCAGTGCGACCAGGCAAATCGGCAGCATCAGCAGACACATCGGCGGCCTGTCCCCGAAGCTCGGCGCCGACTCACAGCACCGCGGCGCGCGCCAGGCAATGCACCTCATCCAACCGGCCGCGAGCCGGCGCCCCATCCATCGGAGCCCCTCCATGCGCACGACACGCCGGCCCCGGCCGCACGCCCTGCTCGCCATCGCCGCCCTGCTGGCGCTGGGCGGCTGCGAGGACAACCCGGCCGAGGCCTGGGCCTACCACCTGACCAACCACCCGATGGCCGACCAGGGCCCGATGCCGGCCGCGCACGCCGCGCCGGTGATCCCGACCACCATCCCAACGCCGCCGGACGCACCACTGCCGGGCAGTCTCTGATCGCCGCCGCAGCCCTCGTCTGAACAGCGCGCAATGGTGGCATATGGACAAGCGGTCATACTGACCGCACCTCCGGAGCTGCCACCGACCAGGTGAACACGATGCCGACCCGCGCCGCCCTCGCCGTCTCGCCGGCGGATGCCCCAACCCGTGCCGTCGCCGCCGAAGGCACCGTGCTCGCCGTGCTTCTGGCGATCAGCTTCTCGCACATGCTCAACGACACGATGCAGTCGCTGATCCCGGCGAGCTACCCGCTGCTGAAAACCGGCTTCGGCCTGACCTTCGCGCAGGTCGGCCTGATCACACTGACGTTCCAGCTCACCGCCTCGCTGCTGCAGCCACTGGTCGGACTCTACACCGACCGCCACCCGCTGCCCTTCTCGCTCGCCGCCGGCATGGGCTTCACGCTCTGCGGTCTGCTGCTGCTCTCGATCGCCGGCAGCTTCCCGGTGCTGCTCGCCGCCGTGGCCCTGGTCGGCATGGGCTCCTCGGTGTTCCACCCGGAAGCCTCGCGCGTCGCCCGCCTCGCCTCAGGCGGGCGGCACGGCTTCGCGCAGTCGATCTTCCAGGTGGGCGGCAATGCCGGCTCGGCGCTCGGTCCCCTGCTCGCCGCCTTCATCGTCGTTCCACACGGGCGCGAGAGCATCGGCTGGTTCTCGCTCGTCGCCCTGCTCGCCATGACGGTGCTGGGCGGCGTCGGCCTCTGGTACCGCCGCCACCGGCTGGCCAGCCAGAAAAAGGCCCGGGCCGCCACGCTCAACCTCGCCGCTCTGCCGCGGCGGCGCATCACGATCTCGCTCGCGGTGCTGGTCGCCCTCGTGTTCTCCAAGTTCTTCTACATGGCGAGCATGACCAGCTACTACACGTTCTACTTGATGTCGAAATTTCAGCTGCCGGTGCAGTCGGCGCAGATCTACCTGTTCGTCTTCCTCGGCGCCGTTGCCGCCGGCACGATCATCGGCGGTCCACTCGGGGATCGCTTCGGGCGGAAATACGTGATCTGGGCTTCGGTGCTGGGCGTCTTCCCCTTCACCTTCGCCCTGCCCTTCGCCAACCTGTTCTGGACCGGCGTGCTGACCGTGCCGATCGGGCTGATCCTGGCCTCCGCCTTCCCCGCCATCATCGTCTATGCGACGGAGCTCGTGCCCGGAAAAGTCGGCATGATCGCCGGCCTGTTCTTCGGCCTGGCCTTCGGCCTCGGCGGCCTTGGTGCCGCGGTGCTGGGGGAACTGGCCGATCTCACCAGTATCCGGACCGTGTACCATGTCTGCGCCTTCCTGCCGCTGATCGGCCTGCTGACCGCCCTGCTGCCGAACCTGGAAGGCGCACGGCGGCCGGCCCACGCGTAGGAAGGCAAGGCCAGGGCTCCGCCCTGGACCCGGCAAGGGGCTCTGCCCCTTGCATCCCCGCCAGAAGGCAGTCGCCTTCTGGACATCCATTACTTTGGTTCGGAGGCAGAGGGGGGCGCGACGAGGACTGCCCCGATGCTGCGGTTGCGCCCCCCTCTGCCTCCGAACCAGGTAGCGGGTTTCCAAAGGGCGACTGCCCTTTGGCGGGAGTGCAGAGGGCAGAGCCCTCTGCTGGGGTTCGGGGCGAAGCCCCGACCTTGCTTGCCTACGCATAGTGGCAGGCCGCCAGGCGTCCCTCCACGGTCCGCAGCGCGGGCCGTTCCGCGCGGCAGCGATCGGTGGCCTGTGGGCATCGCGTATGAAAGGCGCAGCCGGCCGGAGGATTGAGCGCGGAGGGCAGCTCGCCGCGGGCGGTGGAGGTGTTCTGCCGGTGGCGCGGATCCACGGACGGCGTCGCCGCGAGCAGCGCCTGTGTGTAGGGGTGTCGCGGCGTCTCGAAGATCGCCTGTTTATCTCCCTGTTCCACGGTGCGGCCGCAGTACATCACCAGCACCTCGTGCGCGATATGGCGCACCACCGAGAGATCGTGGCTGATGAACAGGTAGGCGAGCTGCATTTCCTCCTGCAGGTCCATCATCAGGTTGAGCACCTGTGCCTGGATCGAGATATCGAGTGCGGAGACCGGTTCGTCGGCGACGACGATTCTCGGGTGCAGCATCAGCGCGCGGGCGATGGCGATGCGCTGGCGCTGGCCGCCGGAGAACATGTGCGGGTAGCGTCCGGCCTGGTCGGGGCGGAGGCCGACTTTCTGCATCATCGCCTCGGCCGCGGCGGCGCGGTCGCGGCGGCCGCCGCGGCGGTTGATCGCAAGCGGCTCCTGCAGCGTGGCGGCGACCGTCTGGCGCGGATTGAGCGAGCCGTACGGGTTCTGGAACACCATCTGCACGGCGAGGCGCTGACGCCGCCGTTCCGCGCGGGAAATATCGCTGGTGGCTTGGCCGTCGATCAGCACCGCGCCGGCGGTGGGCGGCTCCAGCAGTGTCGCGACACGGGCGAGCGTCGACTTGCCGCTGCCGGATTCGCCGACGATGGCGAGCGTCCGTCCGGCCTGCAGGGTGAAGGAGATGCCGTCGACCGCGCGCACCGTGCCGCGGCTGCCGAACAGGCCGGCGTGCAGCGTGTAGTGGCGGGTGACGTCCCGCGCTTCCATCACCGGCGGCGTCATGCGGCCGGCGCCGCGGCGGCGGGATGGTTGTGGGTCGGGCGGCCCTTGGCATCGAGCGGATAGTGGCAGCGGGCGCGCCGGCCTGGCGGGCCGTCGAGTGTCGGCGCGACGGCGATACAATGCGCGGTGGCGAAGCGGCAGCGCGGGTGGAACAGGCAGCCTTGCGGCCGGTCGTCGATGCCGGGCACGACGCCGGGAATGGTCGGCAGACGCCGGCGACCGATCGCGCGCTCCGGCAGCGCGTCGAGCAGTGCCGCGGTGTAGGGGTGGCGCGGCGCGGCAAAGAGGGAAGCGGTGGGCGCTTCCTCCACCATCTGGCCGGCGTACATCACCTGCACGCGGTGCGCCGTCTCCGCCACCACGCCCATGTCATGGGTGATCAGGAGGAGTCCCATGCCGCGCTGGCGCTGCAGCGTCACGAGCAGGTCGAGGATCTGCTTCTGGATGGTGACATCGAGCGCGGTGGTGGGCTCGTCGGCGATCAGCAGGCGCGGGTTGCAGGCGATCGCCATCGCGATCATGACGCGCTGGTTCATGCCGCCGGAGAGCTGGTGCGGAAAGCTGCGCAGCCGCTGCGCCGGCGCCGGGATGCCGACCTGGTCGAGCAGCTCGATGACCCGCGCGCGACGCGCGGCACGGGGTACGGCGCGGTGCACGCGCAGTGTTTCGGCGATCTGCCAGCCGATCGTGTAGCACGGGTTGAGCGACGAGAGCGGCTCCTGGAACACCATCGCCATGTCCCGCCCGACCAGGCGGCGGCGCTGGCGCGGCGGCAGGTGCAGCAGGTCGACCTCGCCGAAGCGCAGCCGGTCGGCGGCGACGCGGCCCGGGGCGCCAATCAGCCCCATTGCGGCGAGGGCGGAGACGCTCTTGCCGGAGCCGGATTCGCCGACGACGCAGAGGATCTCGCCCGCATCGACCGTCAGATCGACGCCGTCGACGGCGCGGAAGCGGCCGACGGCGGTGGCGAATTCCACGACGAGGTTGCGGATCGCGAGCAGGCCCATTTCAGCGCCGCAGCTTGGGGTCGAGCGCGTCGCGCAGCCCGTCGCCGACCAGGTTGAAGGCGAGCACAGTGACCAGGATGGCGAGGCCCGGGAAGGTCAGCACCCAGGGCGCGCGCTGGTAGAATTCGAGCGCGCCGGCGAGCATGGTGCCCCATTCCGGCGTCGGCGGCTGCGCGCCGAGACCGAGAAACCCGAGTGCCGCCGCATCGAGGATGGCGTTGGAGAAGCCGAGCGAGGCCTGCACGATCAGCGGCGCGAGACAGTTCGGCAGCACGGTCACGAACATCAGCCGCAGGCGTCCGGCGCCGGCGCAGCGCGTGGCGGTGACGTAGTCGCGGCCGAGCTCGCCGAGCGCCGAGGCGCGCGCGAGCCGCGTGTAGCCGGGCACCGAGACCGAGGCGACGGCCAGCATGGCGTTGAACAGGCTGGGGCCGAGAATGGCGACGATCACGATCGCCAGCAGCAGGCTCGGGAACACCAGCATCACGTCCATCAGCCGCATGATGCCGACGTCGAGCGTGCCGCCGGCGAAGGCGGCGACCAGGCCGAGCACGGTGCCGCTGGAGAGGGCGAGCCCGACCACGGCGACGCCGATCAGCAGCGACAGGCGCGCGCCGAAGATCAGGCGGGAGAGGATGTCGCGGCCGACATCGTCGGTGCCGAGCGGGAATTCGAGGCTGCCGCCGCGCTCCCAGGCGGGCGGCGTGAGGAAATGCGCGCGGTATTGCTGGATCGGCGAGTGCGGTGCGACCAGCGGCGCCAGGAGTGCCACCAGCACCAGCAGCACCAGCACCGCGAGCCCGAGCAGCGCACCGCGATTGGCGGCGAAGCCGCGCCAGAAGGTGGCGAAGCGGCCCGGCAGGCGGGCGGCCCCGACCGGTGCGGCGGCGAGCGTGTCGGTCGCGGACATCAGCGCCGGATCCGCGGGTTGAGCAGGCCGTAGGTGAGATCGACGCCGAGATTGACCAGCATCACCAGTGCCGCGACCAGCAGCACGCCGCCCTGCAGCACCGGATAGTCGCGGCGCTGCACGGACTCGACCAGCCAGTGGCCGATGCCCGGCCAGGCGAACACGGTCTCGGTCAGGATCGCGCCGGAGAGCAGCGTGCCGACCTGCAGCCCGATCACGGTCACCACCGGGATCAGCGCGTTGCGCAGCGCGTGCACGATGATCACACGCGGGCCGGACAGCCCCTTGGCACGGGCGGTGCGGACATAGTCCTCGCCGAGCACTTCCAGCATGGCCGAGCGGGTCATGCGCGCGATCACCGCAAGCGGGATGGTGCCGAGCACGATGGTCGGCAGGATGAGGTGGCTGGCGGCGGAGCTGCAGGCGCCGGCATCGTCCGAAAACCAGCAATCGATCAGCATGAAGCCGGTGATCGGCTGCACGTAGAACGCGTCGGAGATCCGGCCGGAGACCGGCGTCCAGCCGAGCGAGACCGAGAATACCAGGATCATGATCAGCCCCCACCAGAAGATCGGCATGGAGGCGCCGGTGACGGACAGGCCCATCAGCCCGTAGTCGAAGATCGAGCCGCGGCGGATCGCGGCGATGATGCCGAGCGGCATGCCGATCGCGATCGCGAATAGGATGGCGCAGAGCGAGAGCTCGACGGTTGCCGGAAACAGCTGCAGGAACTCCGTCCACACGGAGTCCTGCCGGACGATGGAGGTGCCGAGATTGCCGCTTGCGACCTGGCGTTCGTAGTCGACGAACTGTTTCCAGAGCGGCTGGTCGAGGCCGTACTCGTGCAGCAGCTCGGCATGGCGCTGCGGCGAGATGCCGTGCTCGCCGGCGCGCACCTCGATCGGGTCGCCGGGGACCAGGTGGATCAGCAGGAAGCTCGCGAAGGTGACGCCGATGAAGGTCGGGACGATCAGCGCCACCCGGCGGAGGACGAAGCGCAGCACGGGCCGCGTGCCAATCCGGCGCCGCGGCCGCCGGCTACGGCGTCAGGTCCACGGTGTCGAAGATGTGGGTGCCGAGCGGGCTCATGATGTAGCCGGTGACGTTCTTGCGCATCGGCATGAACACGGTGGAATGGTCGATCAGGACGAACGGAGCCTCCTCGTGCATGATCGTCTGCGCCTGGTCATAGAGCTGCTTGCGCGCCGCCTCGTCGCTGAGCGTTGCCGCCTTGTTCACCAGGTCATCGAATTTGTGGTCGCACCATTTGGCGATGTTGCCGCCGCCGATCCGGGCGGCGGCGCAGCCGGCGAGCGGCACGAAGAAATTGTCCGGATCGCCGTTGTCGCCGGTCCAGCCGAACAGCGCCATCTGGTCGTCGCCGTTCTGGATGCGCTTGCGGTACTCGCCCCACTCGTAGCTGACGATCTTGGCGCGCACGCCGATCTTGGCGAGATCGGCCTGCATCAGCTCGGCGGTGCGCCGGGCGTCGGGATTGTACGGGCGCTGCACCGGCATTGCCCAGAGATCGGTGTCGAAGCCGTTCGGGTAGCCGGCCTCGGCCAGCAGCTTTTTCGCCTGCTCAGGGTCGTGCGGATAGGCCGGGGTCTGGTGATCATAGGCCCACATGGTCGGCGGGATCAGGTTGAGCGCCGGCTCGCCGGCCCCCTGCAGCACCGCCTTGAGGATCGCCTGCCGGTCGATCGCCATGTTGATCGCGAGACGGACGCGCTTGTCCTGGAACGGCTTCTTCAGCTCGTTCATCGCCAGATAGCCGATGTTCAGCCCGGCCTGCTGCATCACCTTGAGGTTCTGGTCGGCGCGGATCGACGGCAGATCGGCGAGATTGGGATAGGCCATGATCTGGCATTCATTGGCGCGCAGCTTGGCCAGGCGCACCGCCGGATCGGTGTTGATCGAGTAGACCAGCACGTCGATCTTGGGCGGCGTGCCCCAGTAGCCGGGGAAGCGGCGGTAGCGGATGGTGGAATCGCGCTGGTAGTGCACCAGCTCGAACGGACCGGTGCCGATCGGCTCCTGGTCGATCAGCTCCGGCTTGCCGAGCTTGAGCAGTGCGTCGGCGTATTCCTTCGACTGAATGGTGGCGAAGTCCATCGCGAGATCGGCGAGGAACGGCGATTGCGGCACGGTGAGCACGAACTTCACCGTGTAGTCGTCGACCTTCTCGATCGAGGCGAGCAGTTTCGGCAGGTCCATGTCGCCGAAATAGTCGTACCCGCCGCCCGAGACCTTGTGGTACGGGTTGCTGTCCTTCCACTGCCGGGTGAAGGAGAAGATCACGTCATCGGCGTTGAAGTCGCGGCTCGGCTTGAACAGCCGGTTCGATTGCCACTTCACGCCATGACGCAGGTGGAATGTGTAGGTCTTGCCGTCCGGCGAGATGTCCCAGCTCTGGGCGAGGCCGGGTTCGACCTCCGTGGTGCCGGTCTTGAACTCGACCAGCCGGTTGTAGATCGGCCGGTTGGCGTCGAAGGTCGTGCCGGTCGTGTTCAGCATCGGGTTGAAATTCTCGGGCGAGCCTTCCGAGCAGTAAACGAGCGTTTTCGCCATGGCGGGACCGGCGGTCCCGGCCATGAGGGTCGCCAGGGCTGCGGCCAGGATGCTGCGCTTCATGCTTCGTTGCTCCCCTGCGGCGATGCGCCATTCCGGCCGGGTTGGCCGGGGCTGGCCGCATACAGGGGCAGAATGACGCCACCGCGACGGCGCCGGGTCAACAGCAGCCAAAGGATCGGGCCGGGCCTGACGCCGCGCAAATCGCGGCCCTGTCGCATTCGCACCGGGACGGTTGCGGAGGCTGGGCGCGGTGCCCGCGGGTCAGCCCCGCCGGCACCCGGTCAATGCGGAGGCGTGGTCACATCGGGTATTCGAACTGTCGCATGGCCTGGCCGCAGACCCGGGTGAAGATGTCGCGCTCCTCCTCGGACCAGTCGACATCGGCCAGCGTCAGGCGGCGGCTCCAGTCATGCGCCGATTTCTGGTCGGTGCGGCGACGCGAAAAGAACTCCGCCAGGTCGCCGCTCCGCTCCGGGTGACCGAGATGGGATGCGATCCGTGCAGCCGTCTCCCGCGGGGCATTGGTCAGGTCGTACTGGTCGACAAGAATGCCATTGCGGATCTGCTCCCGGATGCGCAGCAGCGATTCCATGGCGCCGGCCCAGGCATCGCAGGCGTCGCTGAAGCCCGCGGAGAACTTCTTGCGATACGATTCGACGACCTCGATGCCGGTGCGCTTGGTGAAGATGATGCGGGCCTCCGGAAAGCTCTCCTGCACCAGGGAGGCTCCGACCACGGCCTCGGCGCCGGGCGTCTTGTCCACCCAGCGCCGCTCCGGGAACTGCTTGTGGTAGAACATGCGGACGAATTCGTGGGTATGGCGGCGGAACTCCGCCGGGCTCAACTTGACCGCCAGATCGTTGCTTGACGCATCGACGAAGGTTTTGCGGTACAGCCAGAATTCGTGGATCACCCGCTGAAACACCGGCATGACATGGCTCTCGCCGGGGCCCGGCAGGCCAAAGATTTCCCGCATCGCGTAATATGTGATCGACGTGCCGGAACGGGCGGCACCCAATATGAAGACCTGCAATCCCTCCGCCATCGGCTGATTTCCTGGCCATCCTGCTCCTGCTGAGCAATTCCTCTACACAGGCGCGATCGGTTCCACAAGCATTGCAACCATGCGGCGCAAGACCCGGCTGAAGGGCGCGCGAAGCGCGTGGGCCTGGCGCGGATCGCGGCGTTTCCCGGAACGAATGCGCTGTTGACGGCGGACCAGGGCTCGCCGGTCCGGTTCAGCCCGAACCATTTCCGGTGACCGTAACGCCGGTCAGCGTGCGCGGATCCCATCCGCCGGCCGAACGGTGCCGCATCTGCGGCAGGGTCGTTGCCTTCGCCGTCCTGGCGAAATTCGCCGTGAGATCGGGCGCGCCCGGATCGACGGGGCGGCCGAGGCACGCTCACTCGCCATACCCGGCGCTTCAAAGCTTGACGTAACACACTTTTGTGTGATAGCGCGATGGATGAATTCCGGCGACGCAAATCTCCTGGCCGGATCGCGGCCCGATGCCGTCTGGCCGAGCGCGAGGGGAAGGCCTTGTTAACCTTCGCGGCTGCAGACTGTCGGGCAGAGAGACAAGCATGGATGCCCGCCGATGAGAGCCGACCGGTCTGCCTTCGACTGCACGCGCACCATGGTTCGGGTTGAGGCTGAGGAGAACCGCCTCTCCCCTCGCATGGCGCTCGCCACCATGATCGTCCTCTCGGCCGGCCTGTGGGCCGGGATCGTCGAGATCGTCGCCGCCATTCACTAGGGTCCCGAGCGTGAAATTCGCTGCGGCGAATTTCACGGGAATCGGACCACTAAACCATTGAAGCTGGTGTGATCGCCGGACGCGTATCCGCGTCGGCGCCGGCTTGAAGGGCGCCAACCGTCCCGCAGGACGAGCCGGCCGCTGACCGCGCCGGCAGCAGCGCCACTACAGCGCGGAAAGTGCCTGCTCCGGCGAAAGGCCGAGCGCATGCGACAGGTAGTCCAGCGCGTGGCGCAGCCGCGGACGCGAGATCGGGCCGCCGAGGCAGACCCGAACCGCCTCGGGCGGCGGGATGCCGACGACGAAGGCGTCGCTCGCCACGACGCCGATGCCGGTCGAACGCATCAGCCCGGTCAGGGCAGCGCGCGTCCAGGGAGGCGGCAGCTCCACCCACAGGCTGAAGCTCAGCGTGTCCGCCCGCACCGGCCCGGTCGGCAGGATCTCGCGCGCCATCGCCTGCCGCGCCGCGGTCTCCGTGCGGATGAAGCGCAGGATCGCGTCGGCCGTGCCGTCCTCGATCCAGCGGGTCGCAACCCCGATGGTGAGCGGCGAGGCCATCACGGTCGCGGCCCGCAGCGCGGCCGCGAAGGGCCAGCCCGAACGCGCATCCGGCACCAGCACATAGGCCGCCCGCAGCCCGGCACCGATGCATTTGGCGAGGCCGGCGACATGCCAGGTGAGGTCCGGCGCCAGGGCGGCGAAGGGCGGGGGACCGTGCACCGGGATGAAGCCGTAGGCGTCGTCCTCGACGATCGGCAGGCCGAAGCGCCGGGCGACGGCCGCGATCACTTCGCGACGGCCGGCGGGGATCGTCAGGGTGGTCGGATTCTGCAGCGTCGGATTGAGATAGAGCGCCTTCGGCGCCGAGCGCCGGCAGGCATCGGCCAGCGCGTCGGGATCGATGCCGTCCCGATCCATCGGCAGTCCGACCAGCTTCAGCCCGAGCTGCGCCGCGATCGCCTTGGCCCCGGGATAGGTGATTTCCTCTGACAGCACGGTGTCGCCCGGCCGCGCGAGCAGCCCGAATATGCCGAGCAGCGCCGGATGCGCCCCGGGTGTCACGAAGACGCGTTCCTGCATCGGCACCAGTGCCCGGCGGCTGAGCCAGACCGAGGCCGCATCCTTGTCGGCCGGCGCGCCGCCGAAGCCCTGATAGCGCAGCAGGTCGACGACATCGCGCGTCACCGCCTCCATGCTGCGGCGCATGCGCTCGAGCAGCGCCGGATCGTCGGGCTCGGGCGGCAGGTTCATGGCGAGATCGACCGGATACGGCCGCGCCAGGAGTGCCGCCGGCGCCGGCTCCGCCAGCTGGCCCGCCAGCACGAAGGTGCCGTGGCCGACCCTGGAGGCGATCAGTCCCCGCTTCTGCGCCTCGACATAGCCGCGCGCGACGGTGGTGAAGTCGATGCCCAGGGTCCGGGCCAGCTTGCGCTGCGGCGGCAGGCGGTCGGCGGCGCCGAGCCGGCCCGTCCGGATATCGTCGGCGATCGCGTCGGCAATGGCGCGATAGCGCGGCCTGTCGCCGGTCGAAAGTCGGGGCACCCAGTCGATCATAGTCCGTTCGATTCGCGCCGCACCCTGTCCGCGCGACATTGACTGCATCTTGATTGGAATTGCAAGGAACCCCGCCGCCAGGGGCTCGCCACCGCGCCGCCCGGAACCGACCCAGTGCCAGAGCCCAATGCACGCGCAATCCGCGATCAAAGAGCCGGCACCTGCCCAGGAAATGGACACGCCAGGAGGATCGCAGCGCCGGTGCGATTGACTGGATCTTGTGACGGCATTTCTGTCCATTCAATGCCTTCGGTGATCGGCACATTGACTGGCACGATTGTTGCGATTGTTGCGATTGTTGCGATTGTTGCGACCGTCAGAGCGCGACCGTCAGAGCGCGACCGTCAGGGGGCGACCGTCAGGGGGCGATCGTCGGCCGGCGATCATCCGCCGGCGACAGTCCGCCGGCAGTCGTCGGCCCGCGATCGCCCGGCGCGCGATCGTCGCCCGGAGCCGCCGCGCCGGTGCCAGGGCGACCCATTCACCCAGGGAGTGAGGGACCATGCCGACCGTAACCCACCCGCCGCACGAGACCGGCGACTTCCTCGTCGACTACGAGGACAAGGTGTTCGAGGACGTGAAGGCCGAGCCCGGCGAGAAGGCGCTGGTCACCTTCCACACCGTCGCCTTCGAGGGCTCGATCGGCCTGGTCAACATGCTGCAGGCGATCCGGCTGCAGCGCAAAGGCTTCGAGACCTCGATCCTGCTCTACGGCCCGGGGGTCACGCTCGGCGTGCAGCGCGGCTTCCCCAAGCTCGGTGACGAGGCCTTCCCCGGCCACCAGAATTTCAACACCAAGCTCAAGGCGTTCATGGAGGATGGCGGCAAGGTCTATGCCTGCCGCTTCGCGCTGCAGGCGCTGTACGGCCACGGCGAGCCATCGCTGATTCCGGGAATCAAGCCGATCAGCCCGCTCGACGTGCTCGACCTGACGCTGCTGCACCGGCGCGACAACGCCTTCATGCTGCACACCTGGACCCTCTGAGCGGCGATCCGGCCGGAGCGCCGCGGCGCGGCGGCTCCGGCGATCGCCGCGGGAGCACCGCTCATGGCCGAGAAGCGAATCGTGCGCGTCGCCGCGGTGCAGATCGCGCCCGATCTCGACAGCCGCGACGCGACGGTGGCGCGCGTGCTGACCGCGATCGCCGAGGCCGCGGACAAGGGCGCGCAGCTCGTCGTGTTCCCGGAAACCTTCGTCCCCTGGTATCCGTACTTCGCCTTCGTGCATCCGCCGGTCGCGACCGGCGCCGAGCATCTGCGCCTCTACGACCAGGCGGTGACGGTGCCGGGGCCGGCGACGGAGGCCGTCGCGTCACTCGCGCGCGAGCGCGGCGTCGTCGTGGCACTCGGCGTCAACGAGCGCGACCACGGCTCGCTCTACAACGCGCAGCTGCTGTTCGATGCCGACGGCATGCTGGTGCTCCGGCGGCGCAAGATCACGCCCACCTTCCATGAGCGCATGATCTGGGGCCAGGGCGACGGCGCCGGGCTGCGCACGGCCGAGACCGCGATCGGCCGCATCGGCATGCTCGCCTGCTGGGAGCACTACAATCCCCTCGCCCGCTACGCGCTGATGGCACAGCACGAGGAAATCCACGTCGCGCAGTTCCCCGGCTCCCTGGTCGGCCCGATCTTCGCCGAGCAGATCGAGGTGACGATCCGCCACCACGCGCTGGAAGCCGGCTGCTTCGTGATCAACGCCACCGGCTGGCTGAGCGAGGCGCAGATCGCGCGCATCTGCCCGGAGGAGCGGCTGCGCCGCGCGCTCACCGGCGGCTGCATGACCGCGATCATCTCGCCCGAGGGCAGCCATGTCGTGCCGCCGCTGACCGAGGGCGAGGGAATGCTGATCGCCGATCTCGATCTCGGCCTGATCCTCAAGCGCAAGCGGATGATGGACCCCGTCGGGCATTACGCCCGCCCGGAACTGCTGAGCCTCACTCTCGACGCGCGCCCGGCCGTGCCGATGCACGTCCGGCCCGTCGCTTCCGAAAGCGATGCCGATGGACACGATGCCCCAGCCGTCCTCACCGTCCACAGGCGCGATGCCGACGGCGACGCTGATCAACGCGCTGCAATCCTGCGGCGCCAGGCTCGCTGATCCGAAGGCCGGCGCGGCAAGCCGGCGCGGCGGCGCCGGACCGTCGGACCACAAGGCGATCACCATCGACGGCATGACCGTGATGGTGCCGGTCCATACCGCACCCGCCTTCGAGAGCCCGTATCTGATCGAGCCGCCGGATGCACTCGGCCGCGCGCGCCTCAGCCGCGACGGCCTGGCGCTGGGCGAGGTGAGCTTCCCGGCCCGTCCGCGCTTCTACGCGCGCAGCACCGCGGACGGCATCCCGTATTCGCAGATCGCGGTGCTGCACGGGCGCGACGTGCTCGCGACCACCGTGCTGCAGACCTGCATCCGCTATCAAAGCCGCACCAGGACGTGCCAGTTCTGCGCCATCGGCCAGTCGCTCGCGGCGGGGCGAACCATCGCGCGCAAGACGCCGGCGCAGCTGGCCGAGGTCGCGCGCGCGGCGGTCGAGCTCGACGGCGTGCGTCACATGGTCATGACCACCGGCACGCCGCCCGGCCGTGACCGGGGTGCGGCGATCCTGGCCGAGAGCGCCGCAGCGGTGAAGCACGCGGTCGACCTGCCGATCCAGGCGCAATGCGAACCGCCCGACGACGATGCCTGGTTCGCGCGCATGCGGGCGGCCGGGGTGGATGCGCTCGGCCTGCACCTCGAGGCGGTGACGCCGTCGGTGCGCGCCCGCATCATGCCCGGCAAGGCGCAGGTGCCGCTCGAGCGCTATTTCGACGCCTTCGCCGCCGCCGTGCCGGTGTTCGGCCGCGGCCAGGTCTCGACCTACATCCTCGCCGGACTCGGCGACACGGCGGAGGCGATCCTGCAGGTCAGCCGGCGCCTGATCGGGCTCGGCGTCTATCCGTTCGTGGTGCCGTTCGTGCCGATCTCCGGCACGCCGCTGGAAAGTCATCCGGGCCCGAGCCCCGCCTTCATGCACGCGATCCTGGCGCCGCTGGCGCGCATGCTCGTGGAGGCCGGGCTTGCGGCGACGAAGGTCAAGGCGGGATGCGCCCGCTGCGGCGCCTGCTCCGCGCTCGCCACCTACGAGCGGAGCGTGCCGGCATGATGCTCGATCCGTTCCGCCCCTTCGTTGCCAGCGACTTCCAGGTGAAGTTCGCGACCGAGGCGTGGGAGCGCCGTGGCGCCGCCGCACTCCGCCGCCAGGTGTTCTGCGTCGAGCAGGGACTGTTCCAGGCCGACGACCGCGACGCGATCGACGATGTCGCGATCCCGATCGTCGCCGTGTCGCTGCTGGCGGGCGCCGGCGACGAGGTGGTCGGCACGGTACGCATCCACGAGGCGGAGCCGGGACTGTGGTGGGGCTCGCGCCTCGCCGTCGCACCCGCCTATCGCCGCATCGGCAGCCTCGGCGCGGCGCTGATCCGGCTCGCCGTGTCGTCGGCGCATGCGCGCGGCTGCCGGCGGTTCCTCGCCAACGTGCAGGTACAGAACGGGCTGCTGTTCCGCCGGCTGCATTGGCGCGAACTCGACCGCTTCGATCTGCACGGCGTCGCGCATCTGCGCATGGAGGCGGATCTCGACCACTACCCGCCGCACCGCGCCCCGGAGGCGGGCGTGCGGACGCTGGCACGACGCGCGGCATGAGTCGCATGGAAGCGGCGCTGCTGGAAAGCCTGGCCGCACGGCTGCGGCAGGATCGCGGCCTCGCCGGCAAGGCGGAGATCGGCCGCGTCGCCGCCCGCCTCGGTCTGTCCGGCGCCGCCGCCGTGCCGGTCGGCGATGATTGCGCCGCGATCCCGGACGGCGACGGCTTTCTGCTGCTGGCGATCGAAGGCTTCATGAACGAGTTCGTCGCCGGCGATCCCTGGTTCGCCGGCTGGTGCGGGCTGATGGTCAACCTCTCCGACATCGCCGCGATGGGCGGGCGGCCGATCGCCGTGGTCGACGCGATCTGGGCGGCGGGCGAGGATCAGGCGGCACCGGTCCTCGCCGGATTGCGCGCGGCGAGCGAGCGCTTCGGCGTGCCGGTGGTCGGCGGGCACAGCAATCTGCGCTGCGACCGCGGCCAGCTCGCGGTGGCCGTGTTGGGGCGCGCGACGCGGCTGCTCACCAGTTTTGACGCGCGGCCGGGCGACCGGCTGATCGCGGCGATCGACCTGCGCGGCCGCTACCGCGCCCCGTTCGACAATTGGGAGGCGGCGACCGAGGCGCCGGCGGCGCGGCTGCGGGACGATCTCGCCCTGCTGCCGGCGATCGCCGAGGCCGGTCTCGCGCGCGCCGCGAAGGACATCAGCCAGGGCGGCGTGGTCGGCACGGCGGCGATGCTGGCGGAGTGTTCCGGCGTCGCGGTTGCGATCGCGCCCGACCGGGTGCCGCGTCCGGACGGCGTCGATCTCGCCCGCTGGCTGCGCAGCTTCCCGAGCTTCGGCTATCTGCTTGCCACAGCGCCGGCGCAGGCCGCCGAGGTGATCGCGCGCTTCGCGGCGCGCGACATCGCCGCCGCCGAGATCGGCGCGGTGACCCCGGGCACGACGGTGTCGCTCTGCGCCGCGGGCCGCAGCGCCACGATCTGGGATTTCGCCGCGTGCCCGCTCACCGGCGCCGGGCGGCGCGGCTGATGCGCGTCGCGATCCTCACGCATTCGACCAATCCGCGCGGCGGCGTGGTGCATGCGCTGCATCTCGGCGAGGCGCTGACCGCGCTCGGGCACGAGGCGGTGGTGCATGCGCCGGACGCAACCGGCGCCGGCTTCTTCCGCGCCGCGGACTGCCCGACCGTCGCGGTGCCGGCCCGTCGCGCCCCGCCCGGCGTCACCGCGATGGTGCACCAGCGGATCGGCGAGTACCTCGACCACTTCGACCAGCCGACGCGTCGCCGGTTCGACACCTGGCTCGCCGGCGACGGGATATCCGGCAATGCGCTCGCAACGCTGCGCGAGGCCGGCGCCATCCGCGGCTTCGCCCGCACGGTGCACTACCTGGACGCGTTCGCTGATCCGGCGCTGATGCGGCTGCAGGCGCGCTCGATTTCGGCCGCCGACCGGCATTTCACGGTCAGCCGGCTGTGGCAGGAGCGGCTGCGCCGCGACTGGGGCGTCGCGGCGGCCGTGGTCGGCAATGGCGTCGATGGCCGGCGCTTCCATCCCTCCGCGGTCCGCGACACCGGTCTCGCACACCGGCTGGGCATCACCGGCGCACCGGTCCTGCTCGCGGTCGGCGGGGTGGAGGCGCGCAAGAACGCGCTTGGCATTCTCGAAGCTTTTATCGCTCTGCGCCGCGAGCGCCCCGACGCCCGGCTGGTCATCGCCGGCGGCGCCTCGGTGCTCGACCACACGGGCGACCGGCAGCGTTTCGCGGCGCGGCGGGTGGAAAGCGGCCTGCCGGCGGACGCGGTGCTGATCCCCGGCCCGATCGCCGAGGCCGACATGCCGGCGCTGTACCGGCTCGCCGACCTGCTCGTCTTCCCATCGCTGCAGGAGGGCTTCGGCCTGGTGGTGCTGGAGGCGATGGCCTGCGGCGTGCCGGTGGTGGTGAGCCGGATCCCGCCCTTCACCGAGTATCTGGGCGCGGCGGACGTCGCCTGGTGCGACCCCGTCGATCCCGTCTCGATCGCCGTGGCGCTGCGGTTCGCGCTCGAGGACCGCCATCGCGCCCGGCTGTCGGCTCGCGGGCCGCGCGTCGCCGCCCGGTTCGGCTGGGATCGCGTGGCCCGCGCCTATCTCGCCGGCTTCGCCGCGCGCGAAGCGGAGACACTCTGTCATGCCTGAGATGCTGTTCCGCATCCGGTGGCCGGATGGCAGCGAGGCCGCCTGTTACTCGCCATCGCTGGTGATCCGTGACTTCTTCGAGCCGGGCCGCAGCTACGAGCTCGACGAGTTCCTGGCGCGCAGCCGCACCGCGCTCGGCATCGCCAGCGACCGCGTCGCCGCGAAATACGGCATGCCGTGTGTGCGCGCGCTGGCCCAGCTCGCCCGCATCGAAGCGGCGGCAGCGCGCTTTGCCGGCCGCGCGGATGCCGCGGTCGCGGTGCTGAGCTTCGAATGACACGAGGATTTCCCGCCATGGCCGCAGCCGCGATCCCCCCGCACCACCCGGTCGTCATCGTCGGCGGCGGCCAGGCCGGACTGTCGATGAGCGCCTTCCTGCGGCAGAGGGCGATCTCACACGTCATTTTCGAGAAGCACCGCATCGCGCATGCCTGGCGCACGCAGCGCTGGGACAGCTTCTGCCTGGTGACGCCGAACTGGCAGTGCCGCCTGCCCGGCCATCCGTATCGGGGTGAGGATCCGCATGGCTTCATGCGGCGCGACGAGATCGTCGCCTATGTCGAAGGCTTCGCCCGGGCAATCGAGGCGCCGGTGCGCGAGGGCGTTGCGGTCGAGCGCATCGCCGGCGACGGCGGCCGGTTCCGGATCGCGACGAGCGCCGGCGCTGTCACGGCCGATGCCGTGGTGCTGGCGATCAGCGGCTACCACACGCCAAGGATCCCCGGCGCGGCGGAACGGATCGCGCCCGCGATCCGCCAGCTCCACTCCTCGTCCTACCGGAATCCGGCGCAGCTTCCGCCGGGCGAGGTGCTGGTCGTGGGCTCCGGCCAGTCGGGCTGCCAGATCGCCGAGGATCTGCATCTCGCCGGTCGGCGCGTGCACCTCGTCGTCGGCAGCGCGCCGCGCTGCCCGCGCCTCTATCGCGGCCGCGACGCGGTCGACTGGCTGGCCGATCTCGGCCAGTACGACCTGCCGGTCGAACAGCATCCCGAGGGCGAGAAGGTCCGGCGCAAGGCCAATCACTATCTCACCGGCCGCGACGGTGGCCGCGACATCGATCTGCGCCGGTTCGCGCTCGAGGGCATGCAACTCTACGGGCGGCTCACCGACATTCTGGACGGAAGGCTGTTGCTGGCGGATGACCTCGCCGCCAACCTCGATGCCGCCGATCGCGTCTACAACGGCATCTGCGAGCTGATCGACCGGCACATCGCGGCGAACGGCATCGACGCGCCGGCAGAACAGCATTACCGCCCGGTGTGGCAGCCGGACGCGCCGCGCCGCACGCTCGATCTGCGGGCAGCGGGGATCACCGGCATCGTCTGGGCGACCGGGTTCCGGTCCGACTGGTCCTTCGTCGATCTGCCGCTGCTCGACGAAGTCGGCTACCCGACGCACAAACGTGGCGTCACCGGCGTCGACGGCGTCTACGTGCTCGGCCTGCCCTGGCTGCACACCTGGGGATCCGGCCGTTTCGTCGGTGTCGGCCGCGACGCCGAGTATCTTGGCACCGTGATCGAGGCGCGGCTGCGCGCCGACCTGGCGCCGCGACCGCTCGCGATGGCCGTCTAGCCGATGCACCTCGCGCTTTCGCCGCGCGCGCAGCGACTGGCCACGCCGGTGGGATTGTTCCACGTCGAATCCTATCGCCTCGGGATGCCGCATCTGTCGCTGGGCAGCCTGTCGGAATCCTGGCTGCTGAAGGAGCTGGGCCACCGGCACTGGCTGCTGCTCGCGGCGATGGCGGGGCGAGAGGTGCCGGATTTCCGCGACGCCGGTGGCGCGCCCGTCTACGCCGCCTTCCGTGCCCTGTCGCTCGCCGACGTCGATCTCGGCGCCTTTCGCGAGCATGACGGGCTGCTGGTCGCCTCGACGATCCGCCGCATCTCGCGCAGTCAGTTCGTCAGCTCGCACACGCTGCGGCGGAACGGCAGCGAGGCCGGGCAGGTCGAGCTGTGCTCGGTCTTCGTCACGCGCCGCCAGCCCGGTCGCAATCGCTCCATCGCCCGCATCGCCCTCGACGGCTTCGGCCCGATCGGCGACCTGGCGGCGCCATGCATCACCGCGACCCTGGCCGACGCCATCGCCACCGGCCGCCGCCTGCGGCAAGAAGGGTTCAGCCGGGACGCCGCCGGCACCGGTCCGCGCCTGGTGATCAACCCATGCCCGGCGAAGGACTTCAACGGCGCCGACTTCCTGTACTTCGTTTCGATCCAGGCCTTCGTCGACCGCGCGGAATGGGAGATGCTCGGCGCCGATGCCGGACTCGCCACGACCACTGCGCGCGACATCGTCTATCACGGCAACATCGAGATCGGCGACCGGGTGGTGGTCGAGCTGTGCGGCTGTGCGCGCCGGACCTTGGAGCTGCGCCATTGGTACCGCATCCATCGTGAAGCCGACGCGGCGCCACTCGCCGACGTCCTGACGCGTCGCCGCCTCCGCGCGAGGCCGGCATGACCGCGCAAAGCCGCCGCGGCGCGGCCGCCACCGTCCCGGGCACGCAGGAGGATTGGCCGGCATCGCTCGCACCCGGCACGGCGCGCCGGGCTCGAACACCCAGGGACGATGACGCGGTCGCGATCAAGCCGCTGTACACCGCGGCGGATCTCGCCGGAGTTCCGCATCTCGACTCGCGGCCCGGTGAGCCGCCCTTCCTGCGGGGCGCGCATGCCAGGATGTATGCGGGCCGGCCGTGGACAATCCGCCAGTATGGCGGGTTTTCGACCGCGGCGGCGACGAACGCCGCCTATCGCGCGGCGCTCGCCGCCGGGCAGACCGGGCTGTCAGTCGCTTTCGATCTGCCGACGCATCGCGGATACGATTCCGACCATCCGCATGTCGTGGGCGAAGTCGGCGCGGCCGGGGTCGCGATCGACTCGGTCGAGGACATGCGCGCGCTGTTCGACGGCATTCCGCTTGGCGCGGTCTCGGTCTCGATGACGATGAGCGGCGCGGTGCTGCCGGTGTTCGCCGCCTTCATCGTCGCCGCCGAGGAGCAGGGCGTGCCGCGCGCCGCGCTGCGCGGCACGATCCAGAACGACATCCTGAAGGAATTCCTCGTCCGCAACGCCTATATCCACCCGCCGCGTGCCTCGATGCGCATCGCCGCGGACGTCATGGCCTTCGCGGCCGCCGAGATGCGGCACTTCAACGCGATCTCCGTCTCCGGATATCATATGCAGGAGGCCGGCGCCGACGCGGTGCGGGAGCTGGCCTTCACGCTGGCCAACGGACTCGAATACATCCGCGCGGCGCTCGCCCGCGGCATCGATATCGATGCGATCGCGGCGCAGATGTCGTTCTTCTTCGGCATCGGCACCGATTTCTTCACCGAGATCGCCAAATTGCGGGCGGCGCGGCTGCTCTGGGCGCGGCTGATCGCCGCCTTCGCGCCGCGGCAGCCGGCCTCGCTGGCGCTGCGCATGCACTGCCAGACCTCGGGCGTGTCGCTGCAGGCCCGCGATCCGGAGACCAACATCGTCCGCACCACGATCGAAGCCCTGGCGGCCGTGCTCGGCGGCACGCAGTCGCTGCATACCAACGGCTTCGACGAGGCGCTGGGCCTGCCAGGCGACGCGGCCTCGCGGATCGCACGCAACACCCAGCTCGTGCTGCAGCACGAGACCGGGCTCACCGAGGTGATCGACCCGCTCGGCGGCTCCTATCTCGTCGAACGCCTGACGCATGAGCTGGCGGAGCGGACCTGGCAGCTGATCGAGCGGATCGAGGCCGGGGGCGGCATGCTGCGCGCGATCGAGCATGGCTGGGCGAAGCGGGAGATCGAGGCGCTGGCGATCCGCCGCCAGGCCGCGATCGATAGCGGCGCGCAGGTCGTGGTCGGAGTCAATCGCTATCGCGCACCCGACCGGGCGTCCCGTGCCGCGCGGCGCATCGACAGCGGCCGCGTCCGGGCGGAGCAGACGGCCCGCTTGCATGCGCTTCGCGCGCAGCGAGACCCGGCGGAGCTGGCGTTCCGGCTCGAGGCGCTCTCGGCGGCCGCGCGTGACGGCGGCAATCTGCTGGCCGCGACGATCGGTGCCATGCGGGCGCGCGCGACGGTGGGCGAGGTATCCGATCGCCTGCGCGCGGCGTTCGGCACCCACGATCCTGTGCCGGCGCCGATCCGATCCGTCTACGGCGCGCTGGCGCCCGATGCGGCGTGGCGCACGCTCCGGCATCGGGTCGCCGCGGTCTCGGCCAGGGCGGGACGCCCGCCGCGGCTGCTGATCGTCAAGCTTGGGCAGGACGGGCACGATCGGGGCGCCCAGGTCATCGCATCGGCGCTGGCCGATCTCGGGTTCGAGATCGTGCGGGGACCCTTGTTCCAGACGCCGGAGGCGGCGGCGGGCCAGGCGGTCGCGACCGCGGCCGACATCGTCGGCATTTCCTCCATGGTGGGAGCGCACGTGCACCTCCTGCCATCGCTGATCGCGGCGCTGCGGCGGGCCGGGAGCAAGGCCCACGTGGTCTGCGGCGGCATCGTTCCGGCTGCGGACCGCGCGGCGCTGCGGCGCGCCGGCGTCGTCGCGATCTTCGGGCCGGGCGCCAGCGTGCCGGATTGCGCGGCGCGATTGCTGCGGCTGCTGAGGCGCGGATGACGGGGCGCGCGGCGGGCCGGTGCGGCTGTCGTTGTGCTGCCTGTTGGGTTGGGGGCTGGCTTCGGCGGCGCCGCCTGATGCTCCCCGGCGGACGCCGGCGCCGGCTTGCGTTCGCCCGCGACTGCCCTTAGAAGGCGCGCCTTAGCGTTTGCGGGCGTAGCTCAGGGGTAGAGCACAACCTTGCCAAGGTTGGGGTCGAGGGTTCGAATCCCTTCGCCCGCTCCAGCGCCATCACCCACCTGACCGCGCCGCGTGGACCGCCCGCACGGCTGCAACCAGCGCCGCCGCCTTCGTCGCGACCACACCCGGCGAATCCCCCGC
>DATJSJ010000115.1:0-13973 GCA_035504175.1 Acetobacteraceae bacterium | reverse complement strand
CGGCTGATGCGTCGGCCCATCCTCGCCGAGCCCGATCGAATCATGCGTCATCACGTAGACGACCCGCAGCCGCATCAACGCCGACAAGCGGATCGCCGGCCGGCAGTAGTCGGAAAAGCACAGGAACGTGCCGCCATACGGCACCAGCCCGCCATGCAGCGCGATGCCGTTCATCGCCGCCGCCATCGCGTGCTCGCGCACGCCATAATGAATGTAGCCGCCGTGGAAATCCTCCGGCCCGATCGCGCGCTGCGCCTTCGCCTGCGTCAGGTTGGAATGCGTCAGATCCGCCGAACCGCCGACCAGGTTCGGCATCTCCGGCGCCAGCGCATCCAGCACCAGCTTCGAGGCCTGGCGCGAGGCAATCGCCGGCGGCTCCGCCAGCCACCGCGCCCGCAGCGCCTCCAGTGCCACATACGCCTCCTCCGGCACCGCCGAACCGGCCGCACCGAGCGCCTCGCGCACCACCGAATCCTGCACCGCCAGCCGCTCGCGCCACGCCCGGTGTCGCACGGCGCCGCGCTCGCCAGCCTGCTGCCACGCGGCGCGGATCGCCGGCGGGATCACGAACGGCGGATACGGCCAGCCGAGCTGCTCGCGCGCCGCGGCCACCTCCGCCTCGCCCAGCGGCGCGCCATGCGCCTGCTCCGTCCCCTGCCGGTGCGGCGCGCCATAGCCGATCACCGTGCGACAGGCGATCAGCGACGGCGCATCCGTCTCCCGCGCTGCCGCGATCGCCGCTGCCACCGCCTCCGCGTCATGCCCGTCAACGCGCCGCACCGCCCAGCCGCTCGCGGCAAACCGCGCGGGCACGTCATCGGAACAGGCGAGCGAAGTCGGCCCGTCGATCGAGATTTGATTGTCGTCGAACAGCACGATCAGCCGCGACAGCCGCAGATGCCCCGCGAGCGAGATCGCCTCCTGGCTGATCCCCTCCATCAGGCAGCCATCGCCGGCGATGACATAGGTGAAGTGATCGACCAGCGCGCGGCCGAAGCGCTGCGCCAGCATCCGCTCCGCGATCGCCATGCCAACCGCGTTCGCGAGCCCCTGGCCGAGCGGCCCGGTCGTCGTCTCCACCCCCGGCGTGTGGCCATATTCCGGATGGCCGGGCGTGATCGAGCCCCATTGCCGGAAGCGCCGCAGCGCCTCGATCGTCATCCCGGGATAGCCGGTCAGATGCAGCAGCGCGTAGAGCAGCATCGACCCGTGCCCGGCCGAGAGCACGATCCGGTCGCGATCCGGCCAGTCCGGATGCGCCGGGTCGAAAGCGAGGAACCGCGTGAACAGCACCGTCGCGACCGTCGCCATGCCCATCGGCATGCCGGGATGGCCGGATTTCGCCGCCTCCACCGCGTCCATCGCCAGCGCACGGATCGCGTTCGCCATCTCCTCGAGTGCCACCGGCGCGTCCGCGCCCGCAGCCAGCACCTCGCCCGCGCTCACGCGTGCCGCATCCATCACCTCGCCCATCATGACGCCCTCCGCTTGCGCTCGATCAACTGCAGGATCAGCGGCGTCAGGATGAGCTGCATCGCCAGATCCAGCTTGTTGCCGGCAATGACGATGGAATTCGCCCGCGACATGAAACTGCCGTGCAGCATCGCCAGCAGATAGGGGAAGTCGATGCCGCGCGGATTGCGGAACCGGATCACCACCATCGACTCGTCAGGCGTGGGAATCCAGCGCGCGATGAACGGGTTCGACGTATCGACCGTCGGCACGCGTTGGAAGTTGATGTCGGTCTCGGTGAATTGCGGGCAGATGGTGCGCACGTAGTCCGGCATGCGGCGCAGGATCGTCTCCATCACGCCGTCGGTCGTGTAGTTGCGCGTCGAACGATCGCGATGGATCTTCTGGATCCATTCCAGGTTGATCACCGGCACCACGCCGATCTTGAGGTCACCGTAGCGGCTGAGATCGATCTCGCCGTCCACCACGGCGCCGTGCAGCCCTTCGTACAGCAGAATGTCGGTATCGCGCGGCAGCCTCTCCCACTCGGTGAAGGTTCCGGGCGGCGCACCGAACTGCTTCGCCTCCGCCTCGTCATGCACGTAGTGGCGGGTGCGCCCGGTGCCGCGCTCGGCATACTCCGCGAACAGTGCCCGCAGATCGCCGAGCAGGTTCGCCTCCGGACTGAAATGGCTGAAATTGTGGTTGCCCCGCGCCGCCTCGGCCCGCATCTGCTCGCGCATGCCAGCGCGGTCATAGGCGTGGAAGGCATCGCCCTCGATAAAGGCGGCGGTGATGTGTTCGCGGCGGAAGATCTGCTCGAACACGTTGCGCACGGAGGTGGTGCCGGCGCCGGAGGAGCCCGTCACCGAGATGATCGGGTGCGCTACAGACATGACGGCGCCCTCGCCAGCATCGGCGCCGGTCGCAGCAGGCCGCGATAGCCGAACAGCGGCGCGTCGGATGCGGCGCCGACATGCGCGTCGGCGATGCGCCGCACCTCCTCCGCCGCGCCGAATACCAGCGGCACGCGCTGATGGATCGAGCGCGGCACCAGGCCAAGAATCCGCCGCCGCCCGTCCGTCGCAGCGCCGCCCGCCTCCTCGATCAGCCAGGCGATCGGATTGGCCTCGTACACCAGGCGCAGCCGACCCTGGCGGTAGGACGGGCGGGAGTCGCCGGGATAGAGATACACCCCGCCGCGCACCAGGATGCGATAGGCATCGGCGACGACCGAGGCGATCCAGCGCGTGTTGAAATCGATGCCGCGCGGCCCGTCGGCACCGAGCAGGCAGTCATTGACGTAACTGCGCGTGGGCTCGTCCCAGTGCCGCAAATTGGCGGCGTTGATCGCGTATTCCGTGGTGGTGAGCGGTACCGCGGCCGGCGGCGCATGGCAGACGAACTCACCCGACGCCCGGTCCAACGTGAAGCGGTGCGTGCCATCGCCGAGCGTCAATACGAGCGCCGTCTGCGGCCCGTAGATCAGGAATCCCGCCGCGAGCTGCGCCGAGCCGGGCTGCAGGAACGGCGCCGCCGGATCGTCCGCCGCCGGCAGAATCGAGAAGATCGTGCCGAGCGGTGCATTGGTCTCGATGTTCGACGACCCGTCGAGCGGATCGACCGCGACCGCCAGCGGCGCGCCGCGGTTCAGCCGTACCGGCGCCTCCTGCTCCTCGGAGGCGAGGCTCGCGACCGGCATATCGGCAAGGGAAGCGGCGACCAGTGCATCGGCACGCAGATCGAGCTCCTTCGGGGCATCACCGTGCGTCGCCGGCCCGCGCGCGGCGGCAAGCCGGCCGGCGGCGTCGCCCTGGGCGAGCAATTCGGCGATCCGCGCCCCGGCCATCGCAAGGGCATGCACCGTCTGCCGGATCGCCTCGCCCTGCGGACCGCCGGCGGTGCCGGCAGCCGTCAGATACGCGCTGAGGGTCATGGGCCTGGGCATCGGACCTGCGCTCTCCCCGTGTTGGCCCGGACGCGGCGTGGCGTCGGGCTTTCGCCTTGGTTGCGACCGGCCGGGCAGACCCCGCGATCGGATGTCCGAAGCTTGGGGCGGGGAGCGCTTGTCAGGGAATTCGAAAGTGCTTAGCCTTGCTTTCAGGAAAACTTAATCGAGCCATGCGGAACGTCACCTTGCGACAGTTGCGCGTGCTCAACGCCGTCGCGCGGAACGGCACGGTCACGGCCGCCGCCGAGGCGCTGGCCCTGTCGCCCCCCGCCGTGACGATGCAATTGCAGCAGTTGCGCGACGTGGCCGGTGTGCCGCTGGTCGAGCGCTCCCGCGCCGGCATGGTGCTGACCGCCGCCGGGCGGGAGGTGCTGGACTGTGCGACGAAAATCGAGGCGCTGCTGCGCGAGTGCACGGCCTCGCTCGCCGCCATGGCCGGCGCCGAGAAGGGCAGCCTGCATGTCGGGGTGATCAGCACGGCGAAGTATTTCGCGCCGCATGCCCTCGCCGCCTTCGCCCGCGCCCATCCCGGCATCGACCTCGCCCTCTCGGTCGGGCTGCGCGACGAGATCATCGAGGGGTTGCGGCATTACGATCTCGATCTCGCGGTGATGGGCCGCGCCCCGGAGGGGCTGGAGATCGAGGCGTCCGAGATCGGCGAGCACCCGCACGTGATCGTCGCGCGCCACGATCATCCGCTGGCGCGGCGCCGGCGGCTCACCCTCGCCGATCTGGCCGGTGAGACCTTCCTGGTCCGCGAGCGCGGCAGCGGCACGCGCGGCCTGATGGAGCGCAGCTTCGCCGCCGCCGGGGTGAGCCCAAAAATCGGCATGCAGATCGGCAGCAACGAGACGATCAAGCAGGGCGTGCTGGCCGGGCTCGGCATCACTTTCCTCTCCGCCCACACGATCGATGCGGAGGTCGCGAGCCACCGCCTCGTGGTGCTGGACGTGCAAGGGCTGCCGATCATTCGGACCTGGTACGTGATGCATCTGCGCGAGCGGGCGCTGATGCCCGCGGCGCTCCTGCTGCGCGATTTCCTGACCAGCGAGGGGCGGCGCTACCTGCCGCGGCGCTGGCACAGGCCCGGACGAGATGCCGATACCGCTTTGACCGTTGCCCCTGCCGTTACGTAAAGCTTTTACAACTTCACGCGGCCCACCGGCGGCCCGGATTGCAGAAACAGGGTTCGCCGGCCTGCCCTCGACCCGCGATGGTCCGTCCGGGGCGGGAGCGGCTCAAGGCCAAGCCCCTTCGGGGCGCCTGCGGCGGCCTTGACCCGCTCCCGCCCCGGACAGAAGGGCTATGGATCGAGGTAAGGCCGGGTGGGCAGGACTCGCGCGAGACGGAAACCGGGTGGGCACACCCGTCCCTTTGTCGATCCCGAGCCAAAGCCTCCGCTTGTGGGACGGGGTCAACGCTCGCGCAGCGACCCGCAAAGCGGGCTTGGCGTTGACGCCGGCCCGCAAGCGGAGCGCAGCATCGCGGGTCGAGGAAGGAACACCTTCCCTGACGACCGGGGCCAGGTCTCCGCCCGACGCCGTCCCTTCGCACAACGCGACGAAGGCGACGCAAGGACAGGCCGCGCCCCGCTTGCCGCCCGCGCGATGCCGGCCGCATCATGCTCGAAACGGCGCCGGGATGCCGCAGAACGGCAGATCCGGCGCCACGCTGAACCGGCAGCCGCGGAGGAACACGTGACGGATACGCAACGCCCGGCGCTGACGCCGGAACGGCTGATGCAGATGGCCTGGGGCTTCGCGCCGCCCCTGATCATCGAGGCCGCCCTGCGCAACGGCGTCTTCGAAACGCTGGGCGGCGAGCCCCGCAGCGCCGAGCAGGTCGCCGCCGCCTCAGGTGCCGCGCTGCGCGGTGTCGCCCCGCTGCTCGACGCGCTGGTCGGCCTGGCGCTGCTGGAGAAGAGCGATTCGAACCCGCCGCGCTACGCGCTGACCCCCGAGACGCGCACCTTCCTGGTGCCATCCAGCCCCGGCTATCGCGGTGCCATCTTCCGTCACATCAGCAGCCAGCTCATCCCCGGCTGGCTCGGCCTGGCAGAGATCGTGCGCACCGGTCGGCCGGCCGTCGCGGTGAATCAAGAAGCGGCGGGCGGCCCGTTTTTCCACGATTTCGTCGAGAGCCTGTTCAGCGTCGGCCGCGATGCCGCACAGGCCCTGGCGGCGCACCTGAAAGCCGCCGGGACCACGCCACCGACGCGCCTGCTCGACCTCGCCGCCGGCTCCGGCGTGTGGAGCATCTCGGTCGCCGAAGCGTTCCCCCTGGTGCGGGTGACCGCGGTCGACTGGCCCGCCGTGCTGCCGGTGACGCGCCGCGTGGTCGAGCGGCACGGTCTCGCCGACCGCTACGACTTTGTCGCCGGCGATCTCGGCGACGCGGCGTTCGGTGAGGGGTACGATCTGGCCCTGCTCGGTCAGATCCTGCACAGCGAAGGTCCGGAACGGTCGCGGGCGCTGCTACGCCGCTGCTTCGATTCCCTCGCACCAGGCGGGCGCATCGTCATTGCCGAATTCCTAGTCGATGAAGACCGGCGCGGCCCGCTCGGCAGCCTGATCTTCACTCTCAATATGCTCGCGCACACCGACACGGGCACGACCTTCTCGTTCGCGGAGGTGCGCGGGATGCTCACCGAAGCCGGGTTCGTCGAGGCGGAGCTGCTCCCGGTACCGGCGCCATCACCCCTCGTGCTGGCGCGACGGCCGGATCAGCCGCCGGCAGGTTGATGACACGGACCGGCCCCGGGTGGTCTTCACCATCGAATACTCCGCCCACGCGGCCTGGGACGCGATCCACCGGCTGCTGCGCCGCGGTCCCGCACCATCGCCCGTCTACCAGGGGCAATTCAATCCGGCGGCGCTGCTGGCGGCGCTCAGGATGCTCGCCTGACAACCCCGACGCCGTGGTTCGCTTGGTTCCACGGCGTCGGCGTGCAGCCTACCCGCCGAACCGCCCCGATTTCGGGAAGCCGTTCGGCGGCAGCTTGCCCGCCGCGCCGCGCTCGCCGCGCCAGGGTCGCAGATCGGTCTCGACGCGCGTCTTGTCGCCGAGCCGCCAGCTCAGTCCCTCGCGCAGCACGAACACCTTCGCATCCCGCAAGCCACCATCATGGAAGCGCTGCAGGATAATGCCGGTGCCGCGCGGCATCTCCGGCACCTGGTCGAGCGGGAAGACCAGCAGCTTGCGGTTCTCGCCGACGGTCGCGACCGCATCGCCCTTGGCCGGAACGCAAAGCAGCGCCTCCTCGCCGGGCCTGAGGTTCAGCACCTGCTTGCCGGCGCGGCGATCGGTCAGCAGATCCTCGGCCTTGACGACGAAACCGCGCCCGCCCGCGCCGACCACCAGGTGCCGCACCCCCTCGCGCCAGACGAACAGCGCGGCGACGTCATCCTCGTTCGACAGTTCTGCGAGCGTGCGGACCGGCGAGCCGTCGCCGCGGCCGCGCGGCAGGTCACCGGCACGCAGGATGTAGGACCGCCCGTTGGTGCCGAACAGGCAGAGCCGGTCGGTGGTCTCGCACGGCACCAGCCGCGCCAGCCGGTCGCCCTCCTTGAACTTCAGCTCCGCATCCTCGGCGAGATGGCCGCGCACCGCGCGCAGCCAGCCCTTCTCCGACAGGATCACGGTGATCGGCTCGCGCTCGACGAACGCTTCGACCGAGACGTCGACCGAAGGCGGCGCCGCGCCCAGCACGGTGCGCCGCGCGCCGAGCGCGCCGCCGCCGAAGCGGGTGCGGATGTCCTTCAGCTCCTCGGCGATGCGGTCCCAGCGCAATCCCTCGTCCTTCAGCAGCGCCTGGATGTCGCGCCGCTCGCGGCTCAACGCCTTGTGCTCGCGGCGGATCTCCATCTCCTCGAGTCGCCGCAGGCTGCGCAGGCGCATGTTCAGGATCGCCTCGGCCTGCAGGTCGGAGAGATCGAACGTCGCCATCAGCGCCGGCTTCGGCTCGTCCTCGTGCCGGATGATCCGGATCACCTCGTCGAGGTTGAGGAAGACCTTGATATAGCCGTCGAGAATCTCCAGCCGCCGCTCGATCGCCGCCAGGCGGTGGCGCGACCGGCGCACCAGCACCTCGTGCCGGTGATCCAGCCAGGCGCGCAGCACCTCGGCGAGCGACATCACCCGCGGCGTGCGCTCGGCATCCAGCACGTTCATGTTCAGGGGAAAGCGTGATTCCAGCGCGGTGGCGCGAAACAGCGTCTCCATCAGCACCTCGGGCTCGACGCCGCGCGAGCGCGGCTCGAGCACCAGGCGCACCGTCTCCGTGCTCTCGTCGCGCACGTCGGCGAGCAGCGGCAGCTTCTTCTGCTCCAGCAGCTCGGCGATCTGCTCGATCAACCGCGCCTTCTGCACCTGATACGGGATCTCGGTGACAACGACCTGCCAGGTGCCGTGCTTGCCGCGCTCCACCTCCCATTTCGCGCGCACGCGAAAGCCGCCACGACCGGTCTCGTAGGCCTGCGCGATCGCCGCCGCGTCCTCCATCAGCACGCCGCCGGTCGGGAAATCCGGGCCGGGCATGTGCTTGAGCAGCGCCGCCGTGTCGGCTTTGGGGTGGCAGATCAGGTGGATCGCCGCGGCGCAGATCTCGCCCGCGTTGTGCGGCGGGATCGAGGTCGCCATGCCGACCGCGATGCCGGCGGCGCCGTTGGCCAGCAGGTTCGGGAAGGCGCCGGGCAGGACCACCGGCTCCTGCTCCTCGCCGTCATAGGTCGGGCGGAAATCGACCGCGTCCTCGTCGATGCCGGCGAGCAGCGCGCGCGCCACTTCGGTGAGCCGCGCCTCGGTGTAGCGCATCGCCGCGGCGTTATCGCCGTCGATATTGCCGAAATTCCCCTGGCCCTCGACCAGCGGGTAGCGGACAGCGAAATCCTGCGCCAGCCGGACCAGGGCGTCGTACACCGCGACATCGCCGTGCGGGTGGAACTTGCCGATCACGTCGCCGACGACGCGGGCGCATTTCTTGAACCCGGCCGTCGGATCCAGCCGCAACTGGTGCATGGCGTAGATCAGCCGGCGGTGCACCGGCTTCAACCCGTCGCGCACATCCGGCAACGAGCGCGACATGATGGTGGAGAGCGCGTAGGCGAGGTAGCGCTCGGACAGCGCCTCGGCGAGCGAGGTCGGGACGGCGCGGCCCGGCTCTTTGGTCAGCGTGTCATCAGGCATCGTCGACTCCGCTCGCGACCGCACGGCGCCCGGCGCGGACGCCCCCACAGTCGAGCCGCGGTGACCGGCCCGTGAGCCGGCCCACAGACTCGCCGCGGCCGCCGCACCAATCTACCCGGGCACCATTCCCGGGGGGCGGCGGATAGCAAAGCCGGGCGGCGGAGTCGAACGGCGGTACGGCCTTCCGAAAAAACGGCGGGACCCGTCGAATTAACTTTGCTCGCGAATTCGTGAGGCGTATGTTCACGGGCGCGTGATCGAACCCGGGAGTGAGCCATGCCCGTCCGGATCGTCGACGCCGAAGCCGAAGTCGAGCCCGTCTCGCCCGGTCCTGACATCCATCGCCTCGTATCCCAGGCCCTCGAGGCCGCCCTGCTGCCCGCCGATGATTGCGTCGATTGGGACGACGACGCGGCCGACGATGCGCCCGAGCGGGCGGACGCTGCGGCACAGAGGCCGCCGGGGCCGGCGATGCTGGTCGCCTTTGGCATCGCGATGGCCCTGATGCTGTTCTGGGTCATGGTGCGGCTCAGCCTCGACGCCTGATCGGCGCGAGGTCAGGTCGCCGCCATCGCCGCGACCCGATCCGCGAGACGCTGCCGCGCCGCGGGCAGCGGCCGGTGATGCGCCCCAAAGGCGTCCCGGGCCAGAAAATGCCCGGTCAACGCCAGCCCGTCCGACCAGGCCGCCGGGTCGGAGGGGGCGTCGGCCAGCAGGAAGGGCGGCAGCCGCAACAGCACCTCGCGCCACTGGCCCGCGGCCTCCCGTGACACGGCGCGGCCGGTGCGCGGCGAGACGAAGGCCAGATCATCGGCGGTCCCGGTCAGCGCACAGCGCGTGAGATCGAGTCCGTAGCCAAGATCGCCGAGCAGTGCCGCCTCCCACTGCACGAAGCGCGGCAGCAGCGCCGCGCCGTCGCCGAGATGCGCGATCAGGTGCAGCAGGCCGGCGAAGCTGCGCGGATGCGGCTCGCGCTCCGGCAGCGCGCCTTCGGCGACGGCGCAGGCGGCCGACAGCATCGCCAGCGCGAGCGGGTCGTCCATGGCGAGTGCGGCCGCCGGATACACCAGTTCCGCCGTCAGGCTGCCGAGCTGCTCGGCCAGCCGCGCGATCCAGCGGGCTTCGATCAGATTGCCCGGCTGCCACACCGCGGCGCGCTGGCGCGATGCGCCGCCGCGCGCCAGGCCTCGATACAGGCCGTGCGCTCCCGTCAGCACGCCGGCCACCGCATCCCCTTCGCCGTAGGGACGCACATCGAGCACGATCGCCGGTGCCTGCCACTCCATGCCGCGTTGTAATGCGGATCGGGGCCGGAGGGAGCCATTCGCTTGAACGGCGCGCTGAGCGGAACCGGCGCACCAAAGCTGGAAGGTCTGCGCGCCCGAGGCGCATGGCCGGCGACACTGGCCCACACGGAGGGCCTCGCCGGAGGCTCATCCGGCGCCGGGGTCCGCCACTTCGTCTGCCTCGCGGCATGCGGCGGTCAGGGCCTCGACGGTGGCGTCCGGCGCCGGCATCGCGCTTCCGTCGATCGCGCTCACTGGTACCAGGCCGATCAGGCTGTTGCTCACCAGCACCGCGCCGGCGCGCCACATTTCGTCGGCGGCGATGCGGGCGCAGACGGGGGAAAGCGCGAGCCGATCCGCCGCCGCCAGCACCCGCGCGCGCATGATGCCGGCCAGCACGCCACAGTCCAGCGCCGGCGTCAGCAGCCGGCCGTCCGTCACCAGGAAGAGGTTGCCGGCGGCGGCGCAGGCCAGCGCGCCGTCGGTCGCCAGCATGATCGCCTCGTCGGCGCCGCGCGCCAGCGCCTCCGCCCGCGCCATGGTATTGTCGAGATAGCTCAGCGTCTTGTGCCGGCTCGCGGGCGATGTCGGGTTGCGCCGGATCGCACTGGTCGCGAGCCGCAGCGAAGTCGGCGGCGGGCCGAGCGGTGCTGCGGTCGCCAACAGCACCGGCGCGGGGCTTGGCGGTGGATTCAGCCCGCGTCCCGCCGGCCCGCCGGTCCAGGTCAGCCGCAGCGCGGCCCGGCCGCGTTCCAGCCCCGCCTCTGCCAGCGCCCGAGCCGCAGCGGCGCGGCATGCCTCTGCATTGGGGGGCGGAAGCGCGAGCGCGGCGCACCCGGCCGCCAGCCGGTCGAGATGCGCCTGCCAGTCGACCGGCCGGCCGTCGGCCACCAGCAGCGTCTCGAACAGCCCGACGCCGAGCGTCAGGCCGCGATCGTCCGGCGCGATCACGCGGCGCCCGCCCCCAGCAGCGCGTCGCGGATGCGCGAGATCTTCGCCTCGGTCTCTGCCGCCTCGGCGGCGGGATCGCTGTCGGCGACGATGCCGGCCCCGGCCCGCGCCTCCCAGTGCCAGGCATCGCCGCGACGGTGGAGCGCCACGCTGCGGATCAGCACGTTGGAGTCGAGAGCACCATCATGCCCCAGCCAAAAGCTCGAGCCGAAGAACGGGCCGCGCGGCCGCTCGTGCCCTGCGATCACCCGCATCGCCTGGATCTTCGGCGCGCCGGTGATCGAGCCGGGCGGAAAGGACGCGCGCAGCAGATCGGCGGCATCGCGTCCCGGCGCGAGGCGGCTCTGCACCGTCGAGACCAGGTGATGCACGTTGGCGAAGCTGCGCACGGCGCAAAGTGCGGGCACCCGCACGCTGCCCGGACGGCTGACCCGGGCGAGATCGTTGCGCATCAGATCGACGATCATCAAATTCTCGGCCCGGTCCTTGGCGCTGGCGGCGAGCTCCGCCGCAAGCCGCGCATCCTCGGCCGGCGTCGCGCCGCGCGGCCGCGTGCCCTTGATCGGCTGGGTGACGACGCCACCCGCAGGATCGACCGCGAGGAAGCGTTCAGGCGAATTGCTGACCAGAGCGCGGTCGGGCATCGCGTGATAGGCGGCGAAGGGCGCCGGGCTCGCCCCGGCGAGCCGGGCCAACAGATCGACCGGTTTGCGTCCGGGGAGCAGCGTGCCGGACCAGATATCCGCGATATTGGCCTGGAAGATCTCGCCCGCCCGGATGCGTTCGACCACGTCGGCGACGGCGCGTTCGTAGCGAGCCCGCGGCGCCTCGCGGGCGAAGCCGGCCGCGAGCGCGCCGGACTCCGGCGCGGCCGCGGCGGGCGCCGCCAACCACGCCAGGGCGCGCGCCGCGCGCCGGTCGGCCTCCGCCGCATCGGCGCCGCGCCCGAGCGCGTACACCTGGCGCTCGCCGTGATCGAAGGCGAGGATCGCCGGGTACAGCGCCGCGACCAGCGCCGGCCAGTCGGGATCGGCCGCCTGCGGCATCGCCGGTTCGAACCGCGCGCCGAGATCGTAGGCGGCAATGCCCACCACCCCACCCTGGAACGGCGGGCCGGCGGCCGGCCGCTCCGGCTCCAGCCAGGCGGCGCAGCGGGAAAGCGGGTCCGCCTCCGTCGCGCCGGCGAGCAGCGTCCGCTCGGGCCGTGCCCCGACATAGGACCAGCCGCCGTCCGGACCGCCATCGGAGAGCAGGCCGAAGCACCAGGGCTCGGCGCTGCACGCCAGCAGCACGTCGAGCGGATCACGCCAGGGCCGGGTCAGGATGCTGCGGGCCAGGATGAGGTTTCTCCGCGGCTTGCCCGGGCGCGACTCTGCGGCGGCGGCGCCGCGGCCGGCAAGATGGCAGGCCGCGGCCACCCGACACACACTGGCCCCCGCGGTGGCGGATCGGTTCGCCGTGGCGCTGCCGGATGCGGGCGAGCCCGGCGTGTCCGGCCGCGCCGACCGGAACGCGCCGTGTCGCGGCGGCGGTTTGCGCGCTGCGCGGCGGCGGGCGACATTGCGTCCGGGAAGGAAGGCGCATGGTCGGACTGTTCTTCGAGGAGCTGGTGCCCGGCCGCGTCATCGACGCGGAATGGTCGCGCACCGTCACCGAGGCGGACAACGTGCTGTTCTGCGGCATGACGATGAATCCCGCCGCGCTGCACCTCGATGCCGAAGCCATGAAGGACACGGAGTTCGGCCGGCCGCTGGTCAACTCGCTGCTGACGCTCGGGCTGATGATCGGCATGAGCGTGCACAACGCGACGTACGGCACCGCGATCGCCAATCTCGGCATGACCGACGTGCGCTTCCCGGCGCCGGTGTTTCCCGGCGACACGCTTCGGGTGACCACGACCGTGGTCGCGGCGCGGCCCAGCCGGTCGCGGCCCGATGCGGGGATCGTCACGCTGCGGCACGAGGCGCGCAACCAGGCAGGGGTGCTGGTCGCCGCCTGCGAGCGCGCCGCGCTGATGCGCCGCCGCCCGGCGCACGGCAATCCGGCGGCCGGCTGATGCAGCTGCGCGCGCTGCTGTTCGCGCCCGGCGACGATGCGCGCAAGACCGCGCGGGCGCTCGCCTCCGAGGCGGACGGGGTGATCCTCGATCTCGAAGATGCAGTGCCGCCGGCCGGCAAGGCCGCGGCGCGACGGGCGGTCGGCGAGGCGCTGCGCCAGGCCGACCGGCCCGGACGGATCGCCCGGGTGAACCCGGTCGGCACGCCTTGGTACCTGGATGATCTCGCCGCGGTGGTGCCGGCGCGGCCCGACGCGGTGATGCTGCCGAAATGCGTCGGCCCGGCGATGCTGGCAGCACTCGACCACCACCTGGAGGCGCTGGAGAGCGCGGCCGGCCTGGCCGTGGGCGGCATCGCGGTATTGGCACTGGCGAGCGAGACCACGGGCGCGCGGCTCGATCCCCCCGCTTATGTGGGCGTGACGCCGCGGCTCGCGGCGCTCTGCTTCGGGGCGGAGGATCTCTCGGCCGATCTCGGCATCGCACCGCGGCGACCAGACGGCACCTATCCGGCACCGGTGGCGGCGGCGCGGGCGGCGTTGCTGCTCGCCGCCGGCGCGGCCGGCGTCGCGGCGCTCGACACGCCGTACCCCGATCCGCGCGACGCCGAGGGGCTGGCGCGCGAGGCGGCGGCGGCGGCGGCGGACGGGTTCGCCGGCAAGCTCTGCATCCACCCGGCGCAGCTCGCGCCGGTGCAGACGGCCTTCACCCCGTCCGCGGACGCGCTCGCCTGGGCGCGGCGGGTGATGGCGGCCTTTGCCGCGGCGCCGGACGCGGGCGTGCTGGCGCTGGACGGGCGGATGATCGACCGGCCGCACCGCCGTCTGGCCGAGCGCATCCTCGCCGCCGCGGGTGAGCGCTCGCCGCAATAAGGCCGCAACATCCGCGCCCTATCGTCGTTGTCCCGCCGCAGGATGCGGCGTGGGTTTGCGGCCCGAACTGCGTATCGGTGGCATGACCACCCTTCTGACGCGCCCGGCCGCACCATCTGTCGACCTGCCCTGCCAGGAGGAGCCGCCGCAGCGCCATGTCCGCCGACCCGCCGACTCACGACCCGGACCCGTCCGATGCGGCGCTGATGGCGCGCGCCGCA
>DATJSJ010000114.1:0-2891 GCA_035504175.1 Acetobacteraceae bacterium | reverse complement strand
CTTGCAGGGACCGTTGGCGGCGCAGGTGCTGCAACGGCTCTGCCCCGCCGCCCCGTCGCTCCCCTTCATGGGCGTCAGCGAGACGCTGGTCGCCGGCAATCCCTGCCTAATCTCGCGCTCCGGCTACACCGGCGAGGACGGGTTCGAGATCTCAGTCCCCGCCGACCACGCTGAAGCGCTGGCGCAGGCGCTGGTCGAACAGCCCGAGGTCGCGCCCGCCGGACTCGGCGCCCGCGATTCGCTGCGGTTGGAGGCCGGCTTCTGCCTTTATGGCAACGACATCGATGAGCTGACCACGCCGGTCGAGGCCGGGTTGCTCTGGGTGATCGGCAAGCGGCGCCGCGCCGCCTGGGACTTCCCCGGCGCCGAGGTCGTCCGCGACCAGATGCAGACCGGCACCCCGCGCCTTCGTGTCGGCATCCGGCCGGAGGGCCGTGCGCTCGCCCGCGCACTGACGGACATCGTTGCCGATGATGGGACCGCCGCCGGCACGGTCACCTCCGGCGGCTTCTCGCCGACGCTCAATGCGCCCATCGCAATGGGGTATGTGCGGCGCGACCTGGCCGACGACGGCACCAGCCTGCACCTTATGGTGCGCGGCAAGCCCTTGCCCGCCGTCGTCGCCCCGCTGCCGTTCGTCCCCCACCGCTATGTCAGATAGGGCCCCTATCCACCTCTCCCGCTCTGCGGGAGAGGTCGCCGCGCAAAGCGCGGCGGGTGAGGGTGCTGGGACGTGTGGGCACTCTCACCCTGCTCGCTTCGCGAACCGACCTCTCCCGCAGAGCGGGACAGGTGATCCTGACCCTCACCCGCAGAGGAACGAGCCATGGCAATCAAACCTGACCCGGACCGCAGCATCCCCGAGACCCGCTACACCAAGGACCACGAATGGGTGCGCCTGGACGGCGACATCGTCACCGTCGGCATCACCGAGCATGCACAGGAACAGCTCGGCGATCTGGTGTTCGTCGAGCTCCCTGAGATCGGCCGTGAGGTCGAGCCAGGCGACGCCGTCGCAGTCGTCGAAAGCGTCAAGGCCGCCGCTGACGTCTTCGCGCCGCTTGCCGGCAAGGTGGTCGAGATCAACCAGGCGGTGGTTGACGACCCGGCCGTCGTGAATGGCGAGCCGGAAAGTGACGGCTGGATGTTCAAAGTGGAGCTTTCCGAACCCGAAACCTTCGACGACCTGCTCGACGAGGCAGGCTATCGCGAATTCCTGGAGACCCTGTGATGGACCAACTCGCCGAGCTGGCGACGCTCGAAGCATCCGACAGCTTCGTCGCCCGGCACATCGGCCCGTCCGAAATCGAGATCGCGGCCATGCTGGGCACGCTCGGCGCAGCGAGCCTGTCCGACCTGGCCGCCAAGGCAGTGCCCGCCGCCATCCGCAGCAACCGCGCGCTCGACCTGCCGCCCCCGATCGACGAGGCCGCCGTGCTGGCCGAGCTGCGCGAGCTCGCATCCCGCAACGAGCTGAAGAAGTCGCTGCTCGGCATGGGCTATCACGGCACCGTCACGCCGCCGGTGATCCTGCGCAACGTGCTGGAGAACCCCGGCTGGTACACCGCCTACACGCCGTATCAGGCAGAGATCGCGCAGGGCCGGTTGGAGGCCTTGCTCAACTTCCAGACCATGATCTGCGACTTGACCGGCATGCAGATCGCCAACGCCTCGTTGCTGGACGAGGCGACCGCGGCCGCCGAGGCAATGGCGCTGGCGCACGCCGTCAGCCGGGCGAAATCCGACACGCTGGCGGTCACCACCGATGTGCATCCGCAGACCAGGGCGGTGTTGGCGACGAGGGCGAAGCCGCACGGTATCCGGCTGGTCGATGTGGCGCCGGGCGATCTCTCGGCGATCGGCGCCGCGGAGCCGTTCGCGCTGGTGCTGCAGTATCCCGGCACGACAGGCGCGATCCGCGAGTTATCGGCCGAGATCGACGCGGCGCACGCTGCCGGCGCGCTGGCGATCGTCGCCGCCGATCCGTTGGCGCTGGCTCTGCTGACCCCACCCGGCGAGATGGGCGCCGACGTGGTGGTTGGCTCGGCGCAACGCTTCGGCGTGCCGATGGGGTTCGGCGGCCCGCACGCCGGGTTCTTCGCGACGCGCGACGCTTATCGGCGCGCGATGCCGGGGCGGCTGGTCGGCGTCTCGGTCGATGCGGCCGGAGCGCCGGCCCTGCGGCTCGCGTTGCAGACGCGCGAGCAGCACATCCGGCGTGAGAAGGCGACCTCCAACATCTGCACCGCGCAGGTGCTGCTGGCCGTGATCGCCGCGTTCTATGCGGTCTGGCACGGGGCGGATGGCCTTCGCCGCATCGCCCGGCGCATAAACCTGCAGGCGCGGTTGCTGGCCGACGTCGCGCGACGGGCTGGACTGACGTTGCGCCACGACGATTTCTTCGAGACGATCGCGATCGAATGCGCCGATGCCAACGCGCTGATCGCCCGCGCGCTCAACGCCGGCTTCAATCTGCGGCGGATCGACGACTCTTGTGTCGGCATTGCCCTCGACGAGACGGTCACCAGAACGGACCTGGAGCGGTTGGCCGGCGTATTGGGCGGCAAGTTGGGTTCCGCGGCGCCCAGCATCCCCGCCGCATTGCTGCGCAACACGCCATTCATGCAGCAGGCTGTGTTCGGCGAGCACCACGCCGAGCACGCGATGCTGCGTTACCTCAAGCGGCTGGAGGACAAGGACGTCGCGCTCAACCGCAGCATGATCCCGTTGGGGTCATGCACAATGAAGCTGAACGCCTCGGCCGAGATGATCCCGATCACCCTGCCAGGCTTTGCCGACATTCACCCCTTTGCGCCGGCCCAGCAGACGGCAGGCTATGCCGAGGTGATCTTCCGCCTGGCGTCGTGGCTGAAGGAGATCACCGGCTTCGC
>DATJSJ010000113.1:0-2979 GCA_035504175.1 Acetobacteraceae bacterium | reverse complement strand
GACCACCGAGCGGCCGATGACACACCGTCCATGCCAAGTGAAGCCGAGCTCCGCGCCGCGATGGACCAGAGCGACGCCGACCTCCCGGCCGGGCTGACTGTGCCGTTGGCCGATGTCCTGGCCAAACTGGACGGCGTCGCGCAAGAGATCGAGGGCCGCCGCCGGGCCCGGCGCGCGTGACTCGCCTTTCCCGGATGGCGCGAACGCAGATCTCTGACCTCGCGAACCACTACGCCCGCTTGGACCGACCGGAGGCCGTCAGGAATCTGCGTCCAAGTGTCGTTGAGCCGGCGCACGGCGTCGAACGTTTGACAGCTTAGGGCTTCGGTTCCCCGAGTTCATCGAGGAACGCATTTGCAGCAGCGGCTAGGGGAAGGGGGAGCTAAGGGCCCGTTCACGAACTATCGCTGCGGACGGTGGGTAGCGGGTTGATGGAGTAGTTCCAGTCGCCGTGGAATTCGTGGCGGTGAATGTTGATGGCGTCCATTTCGGCGTCGCTGACCTTGACGCCGGCGGGATAGGTGTTGGGATCGATCTCGCACTGCACCTTGAGACCGGTTTCGGTTGTGGTGGCGGCGATCAGTTGGACGATGGCCTGGTAGCTGACGAGCGGTCGGGCGCGCCAGTTCTGGGTGATGAATGAGAACAGGCGATGCTCGATCTTGTTCCATTTGCTGGTGCCAGGCGGGAGGTGGCAAACCGTGATGGCGATGCCGAGTTCGTTGGCCAGAGCTTGCAATTCGCGCTTCCATAGGCGAACCCGTGCGCCGTTGCTGCCGCCGCAATCGGCGGTGACCAGAAGCTGCGTTGCCTGTGGATAGCGTGCGCGTCCCATCGCCTGCCACCAGCGCCGAATGGCGTTGACCGCGAAGCTCGCGGTGTCGTGGTCGATGCCGAGGCTGACCCAACCCGCATTGTCGGCGATGTCGTAGACGCCGTAGGGCGCCGCCCGGCCTAGCTCGGGGATCAGGAAGTCGTGCACGCGCACCGGCTCGGGCTGTCCCTTCGGGCGGTATTCGCGGCCGGCATTCTTGAAGTCGCCGACCAACTCCTTCTTCTTGGTATCGACCGAGATCGCCGGCTCGCCCGCCGCCAGCGCCTGCTTCACTTGTGCATTGATGTAGCCGAACTGGGCATCACGGTCGGGATGGTTCGTCCCTTCGAGGGTCTTGCGATTGGCCTGCAAGCTGTAGCCCATGTCACGCAGCAGATCGGCCACCACGTTGTGGCAAATGCGGTGGCCGAGCTCACGAAGCCCACCCGCCAGCTTGCGCAGGCTCTTCGCCGTCCACAACAGCGGCGCCATCGGGTCGCCGCGGGTCGAAGGTTCGACCAGTTCCTTGAGATCGGCGAGCAAGCTCGGGTCGGTGACAACCAACGGCCGACGTCCGCCACCTTTCCGGCGCACCCGATCGGCTGCCGCCGCAGGTGCCGCATCGCCACGCAGCTCCGCCAGTCCGCGGTCGATCGTGCTGCGCGCCACGCCGGTGACCCGCGAAACCGCCGTGACCCCGCCACGACCCGCTGACAGCGCTTCCGCCGCCACAAATCGTCGCCGGCCCCGCTCGTCCAGAAGCGGATCGAGCGCCTCGTAGCGCAGTCGGATCGCCGCGTGGTCAATCACGCCTCGATTCTATAAGCTCGGAGCCACACTGGGAATCCCAGATAAGCAAACCACACCACACCGATTCGGTTATTGATCAACAGGCCCTTAGCGTTTCGAGAGTCGCCATGACCAGCGCCGAACCGCCCAGCCACGATCCCTGCAACGATCCCAGCGGCGGCGCAACACCGGGCCTGCGCAATGGCCTGGCCAATGTTCGTGGCGGGGTTCCTGCCGGCGGCCTGAGCTACGCGGACTCCGGCGTCGACATCGATGCCGCCGACGCCCTGGTCGAATCGATCAAGCCGCTGGCGCGGGCCACGACACGGGCCGGCGTGTTGGGCGGGCTGGGCGGCTTCGGCGCACTGTTCGACCCGCGGGCGGCGGGCTACGCCGACCCGATCCTGGTCGCCACCACCGACGGAGTCGGCACCAAGCTGATGCTGGCGATCGCCACCGGCATGCACGACACCGTGGGCATCGACCTGGTGGCGATGTGCGTCAACGACCTTGTGGTGCAGGGCGCCGAGCCGTTGCTGTTCCTGGACTATTTCGCCACAGGCAAGCTGGACCCGGCGCAGGCGCGCAAAGTGATCGCCGGCATCGCCTCCGGCTGCAATGAGGCCGGCTGCGCCCTGGTCGGCGGCGAAACCGCCGAGATGCCCGGGCTGTATGCCAGCCGGGACTACGACCTTGCCGGCTTCGCGGTGGGGGCCGCCGAGCGGGACTCGCTGCTGCCGCGCGGCGTCGGGCCGGGCGACGCGGTACTCGGACTGGCGAGCAGCGGGCTGCATTCAAACGCATTCTCGCTGGTCCGCCGGGTCGTCCAGCACAGCGGACTGGGCTGGGACGCGCCTGCCCCGTTCGCGCCGGAACTCGCGCTCGGCGCGGCGCTGCTCGAGCCGACGCGGATTTATGTGCGGCCGCTGCTCGCGCTGCACCGCGCCGGGCTGATGAAGGCAGCGGCACATATCACCGGCGGCGGCCTGCCCGGCAACCTGCCGCGGGTCCTGCCGGATGGCACAGTCGCGCTGCTGGCGCCGGAATGGCCGGTGCCGCCGGTGTTTGCCTGGCTGGCACGGGTGGGCGGCATCGCGCCGGGGGAAATGCTGCGGGTGTTCAATTGCGGCATCGGCATGGCCGTCGTGGTGGCCGAGGCCGACGTGGGGGCGGCGATGGCGCTGCTGCGCGAGCAGGGCGAAACGGTGATGCGCATCGGCCGCATCGAGGCCGCCGCCGGCCCGGCGGACGTGCGCATCACGCTGCCCGATGGCTGGCCCGGATGAAACGGCGCGCGGCGGTGGTGATCAGCGGCCGCGGCTCCAACATGGCGGCGCTGGTGGCGGCCTCGCGCGATCCGGCCTATCCCATCGAAT
>DATJSJ010000112.1:0-2639 GCA_035504175.1 Acetobacteraceae bacterium | reverse complement strand
GCAATCCTTCACTTAAGGAATGGGGGTCTGGGGCCTCAGGCCCCAGCGGGTCCAGGGCGGAGCCCTGGCCTTCCTAGGAGGCAGCACTGATCACGATCACCGCGATTTTGCGCGCACAGCCGGCCGGCGAGGTGGTGCTCGAGATCTGCGAGGAAATTTCATCGAAGCCGCCCCGCGCGGACGGCGCCAGCGACAACGGGAGAGAGCAGCGATGACGATCAAGCGTCCGAGCCTGCACCAGGTGCAGGAGCTGGCGGCGGATCTCGGCATGGAGATGAGTGCCGCGCGGGCGGGCGAGTTCCTGGCCCTGATGGAGGGAAGCTTCGCCGCCTACGACGTGGTCGAGGAACTGCCGGACGAGAAGCCGGCGGTGAAATATCCGCGCACGCCCGGCACCCAGCCGAGCGGCGAGGAGAACCGCTACAATGCCTGGTACGTGAAGTCGGAGATCAAGGGCGCGGCGGGCGGCAAGCTTGCGGGCAAGACGGTTGCGGTGAAGGACAATGTCTGCGTCGCCGGGGTTCCGATGATGAACGGCGCCTCGACGTTGCAGGGCTACGTGCCGGACGTCGATGCGACCATCGTCACGCGCATGCTCGATGCCGGTGCGACAATCCTGGGCAAGGCGCATTGCGAGTATTTCTGCTTCTCCGGCGGCAGCCATACCGGCGCGCTGGGGGCTGTGCACAATCCGCGGCGGCACGGCTATTCCGCCGGCGGCTCGTCCTCCGGCAGCGCCGCTTTGGTCGCCGCCGGCGAGGTCGACATGGCGATCGGTGGCGATCAGGGCGGGTCGATCCGCATGCCCGCCGCCTATTGCGGCTGCTACGGCATGAAGCCGACCTGGGGCCTGGTGCCGTACACCGGCGTCATGCCGATCGAGGCGACGATCGACCATACCGGGCCGATGACCGCGACGGTTGCCGACAATGCGCTGCTGCTCGAGGTGCTGGCGGGACCGGACGGGCTCGATCCGCGGCAGGGCAATCCGCCTGCCGTTGTCTACACCGAGGCGCTGGGCAGGAGCGCGGAAGGCTTGCGCATCGGCGTGGTCAAGGAGGGCTTCGGCTGGGCGAACTCAGAGGCCGATCTGGAGGCGAAGGTGCAGGCCGGGGCTGCGCTGTTCGAGCGGCTGGGCGCGACGGTGGAGACGGTCAGCGTGCCGATGCATCGGATCGGCAAGGACATCTGGACGCCGGTGGCGAGCGAGGGCGCCCAGGCCATGATGATGTCCGGCAACGGCATGGGCTTCAACTGGAAGGGCTTCTACACGGTCGGCCTGCTCGACGCGCACGCCGCCTGGCGCGAGCGCGCCGACGAGCTTTCCGACTCGCTCAAGATCACCATGCTGGTCGGCGAGTATTTCATCCGCACCTACCGCGGCCGCTACTATGCCAAGGCGCAGAACCTGGTGCGGCGGCTGACCGCCGCGTACGATGCGGCGTTGGCGAAATACGATCTGCTGCTGATGCCGACGCTGCCGGTGAAGGCGACACCGCTGCCGCCGGCCGATGCGCCGCTCGCGCTGTACATCCAGCGCGCCTTCGAGATGCTGCCGAACACCTGCCCGTTCGACGTCACCGGCCATCCGGCGATGGCGATCCCCTGCGGCATGAGCGACGGGCTGCCGTGCAGCCTGATGCTGATCGGCAAGCACCTCGACGAGGCGACGATCTATCGCGCGGCGCACGCTTTCGAGCAGGCGGAGGACTGGACGCGGATGTGAGCGCGGTCGCCGCGCGTCTCGGCCGGGTCGATTTCAGAGATTGCTCATCCCGCCGTCGATGACGAATTCGCTGCCGACGGTGAAGGCGCCGGCATCGGAGGCGAGGAACACCACCACCTCGGCGATCTCCTCCGCCGTGCCGCGGCGGCCGAGCGGGATCTGTGCCACCAGCGCCTTGAGCGCGTCGCCGACGAGCCCGGCCTTGTCGTGCAGCGGCGTCGCGACCGGGCCGGGGCTGATGACGTTGACGCGGATGCCGCGGCCGATCAGCTCGCCCGACAGCGTCCGCGCGAGTGAGATCAGCGCCGCCTTGGTCGCGGCGTAGACGCTGGAGCCCGGCATGCCGATCCGCGCGTTGATCGAGCCGTTGAGGATGATCGAGGCGGGCGCGCCGAACACCGGCAGCAGCGCCTGGATCAGGAAGAACGGGCCCTTCAGGTTGACCGCGATGGCGCGGTCGAACGCCGCCTCGTCCCATCTGGCCAGCGGCCCGAACGCGCCCATGCCGGCGTTGACGAACAGGATGTCGAGCCGGCCGAACGCCTCCGCCACCTTGGCCGCGACCTGACGTTGCGCTTCGCCGTCGCCGGCATCGCCGCGCAGCAGCAGCACCTCGGGCGCGAGCGTGCGCCCCGCTTCCGCCAGCCGGTCCGGATCGCTGCCGGTGATTGCGAGGCGTGCGCCCTCGGCGAGGAAGCGTTGCGCGGTGGCGAGGCCGATCCCCGTCGTCCCGCCGGTGATCAGCGCGGTCTTGCCGCTCAGCCGTGCCATGGCTCGCTTTCCCTCCCTGGTGCCGGCTGTCCCGGAAAGCCGGCACGTTGCAATTGCCTGGATATCCGATCCATGCGCGAAACTGTGGTCGCAATGCGACCGAGGCTTCGCCGCGATCGGATAGCAGGCCGGCCGGTCAGTG